>CAZNYK010000174.1:0-5292 GCA_964577215.1 uncultured Saprospiraceae bacterium | reverse complement strand
TTTTCGCTTGTTTATTGCCGGCAATCCTCCAACATTTGTACCATCAAAACCTGTCGTTCGTATGAAAAGAGCATTTACACGTCCGAGCCTCCCGTCCGTTGCCTGTCTCAGGCTCCTCGCCTTTTGGCTTTTTGCAGCCGCATGGCCCGCGTTTTCTACGGCCCAAAACCTCCAGGTGAGCCTGCCGGATTATGCCATTTGCCTCGGCTCGAGTGATACGCTCATGCCGCAGGTGAGCGGCGGCACGCCGCCATACAACTATGCCTGGAGCCCGGCGGCGGGCCTGTCTTGTGCCGATTGCGAAAACCCGCTGGCTTCGCCTCCAATTACTACTACGTACAGCCTTACGGTGACGGACCAGGCAGGCGGAGAGGCAACCGCAGCGACCCAGGTGACCTTATTACCCAACCCGGCGACAAATTTATTTGCTACCATTTGCGAGGGCGAAACCTATTTCATCGGCACACAGGGATATACCCAAAGCGGCATTCATACGCAGGTGTTTCAGTCTTACCAGGGCTGCGACAGTACGGTGACGGTTAACCTGACTGTTTTGCCTTACCCTGCTGTCAGTGTTTCGCCTTCTTCGATATCTGTTTGTGCCGGTGCGTTTTTCCCCATTACGGCAACCACAAGCGGGGGCACAGGCTCCTGTAATTACCAGTGGCAAATTTCCACCACGCCGACAGGCCCCTGGAGCAATGTCGCCGGCAACTGGAACACTCCTGAATATTTTCCGCCTACGCAGGGATGGGCCGTAGGTTCTACCCACTATTACCGGGTGATCTATACATGTCCGGCCGGCGGTTTATGCAACTCGAACACGTCCAATGTCGTCGCTGTAACGGTAACGCATCAGCCTGAGCTCCAGGTCAGCCCGGCCGTTGCCATTGCTTGTATAGACGAACCCGTACTGCTTACAGCGCATGCGGGCGGCGGCACAGGCGCCTGCTCCATCCAGTGGTACAGCGGTCCGGGCTACGACGGCCCCTGGACGCCCATACCCGGCGCTACCGACAGCACATACTTTGCTCCCACCAATGCACTGGGCGCTGTGTATTACATAGCCCAATTCAGTTGTGACGGCCTTGCCTGCACCGCGTCTTTTTCCGCCAATGCAGCCAAAGTCGTTACGGCATTGCAGCCCGGCATCGTCGTCAACCCTGGAGACAGCATAGTTGATCCCGGCGATCCAGTGACCTTTACCGCCTCTACTACTTCAGGCTCCGATACTTGTGCCATTCAATGGCAGAGCGCTCCCTTGCCCCAGGGACCCTGGATGAATATTGCCGGCGCAACAGACACACTCTACACGCCGCCCACCGACAGTGCAGGCACGCAGTATTACCGGGCAATCTATAACTGCGCAGATGCCCCGGAAGATTTTGATTTTGACATCGGCGTACAATTGAGGATCGGCGATGCCTACAATGTAGTGCAAGGAGAGCAGTTTTGTGTGGATGTGACAACCAAGGGTTTTACCGGCGTCAACGGAATGCGTTTTACCCTCTTGTATGACCCCACGGCACTGCGCTTTTTGTCATTGGAGAACGTTGGGCTTTCGGGGTTCACGGATATGGCATTTGCCCTGCCCACACCCGGAAGTCCCGTCGGAAGCCCTCCCGGCGAAATCGGCGTATGGTGGCCCAACCCCTCCGGGCCCGTTTCCGATACGCTTCCCGACGGCGCCGTGTTATTTACGCTCTGCTTCGAAGCCGTTGCGGACAGCGGCCCCGTGCCGGTCAGTTTCGCCGGTCCGCCTTATCCTGCCTGGATTAAACAATTTCTGATTCAACAACCCTTTTATCGCATTCCCGGAACGGTGTATTTCGGCGGCAATTGTTACGCTGCAAGCTCCAATGTCGCTCCTTTGACAGTGGAGACCCCCGCGACCATCGTCATTGACACCGCAGACTTTGCCGTGTGCATCGGCGCCCCGGTCACGCTCCGGGCCGATACCACCGGAAGCACGGAGTTTTGCGCCGTTCAATGGCAAAGCGCTCCTGCACCCGACGGCCCCTGGGCCGATATTCCCGGCGCTGACAGCCTGAGTTACCCGGCGTTGACTGACCAGGCAGATACGAGCTACTATCGCGCTGTTTTCTTCTGCACGGATACCGGCGGCGCCGATACATCCAACGTGGCCACCGTGATCGTGCTGGAAGAAATGACACTGGAACTCACCGTCGTTTCTCCGCTATGCCCCGGCGACCTGGGTTCCATACAAGTACAGGGCGATCCTGCCTTCGGCGATTTTACTTTCACCTGGAACACGGGCCTGATTATCGGCGGCGGCAGCAGTCAAATGGGCCTGGGCGACCTTTCTCCGGGATTATATTGCGTGACCATGACGGCAAACAACGGCTGTGCAGAAGTAACTGATTGTGCCGAGGTGATACAACCGCCGCCCGGCATTATCGTAATACCGGATATCATCCCTCCATCCTGCGGCTCCAGCGCCGACGGGGCTATCACGCCGGCCGTAACCGGAGGCACACCCCCCTACAACTATACATGGAGTACAGGCAGCACCATCCTGTCAATATTCAACCTTCAACCCGGCACTTATTCTCTTACCGTTGCCGATGCCGACGGCTGTGAGCAAGTGCAGCTTTTCCAGCTCGACCCCGCTTTGACGGCCGATGCCGGCTCTGCCAATGCGATCATCTGCAATGATCCCGATGTGGAATTGCAGGGCAGCGCCTCTCTGTCAGGACCGAATATCGGGTATGCCTGGTACGCGCCCGACGGGACCATCATCAGCGATCAAACCACTGTGGTGGTGAGCGAAGCCGGCCTGTACCGCTTCCGTGCCGCCAATACGGATGTAGCCGGTTGTTTCTCGGAAGATGAAGTACTCGTTGAGGATTTTACCAACGTAATTGTCCAGGATATGGCCATGACCCTCATCGCCTGCAACACCTGGCGCCTTGAAGGGATCGTTCCTCCGGATTACTTCGGGCAAATAGATTTTGAATGGACGCTCCCCGGCGGTAGTATGACCACGGGGCCGGCGATCATTGCCACCGAGTCCGGGGTGTATCAACTGCGCATTTCCATACCCGGCTCCGGCTGCGAATCTGTGGTAGCGCGATTTATTGACGTGGGCAACGACGAATGCGCCGTGATCAGCGGCAGGGTGGTATTTGATACAAATGAAAATTGCATTGCCGAAACAGGCGAAGATGGGCTTGCCGGATGGATCGTGCGAGCCGCCGGCATTGCAGGGGTTTTCCATGCGATTACCGGCGCCGGCGGCGACTGGCAGCTTTCCCTGCCTTTGGGCAATTATGTGCTGGGCGCCATACCGCCCACAACTTCCTGGGCCCTGTGCGCCGCCTCTTATCCCGTTGCGCTGAACACGGCCGGTCAAGCGCAGACCCTTGACATCCCGGTGCGGTCTGAAGTAATTTGCCCCGAACTCGATGTACAATTGTCAACCGCCTTCCTGAGGCGGTGTTTTGCCAATAACCTCAACGTGAGGGTCTGCAATACGGGTACCGAAGCCGTACAGGCCCCGAGGGTCACGCTGGTGCTGGATGATTTCCTGGAATACGAAGCATCTCAATACGCGCCCGAATCCGTCAACGGCCAAACCATTACCTGGGTAATTCCACCCTTGGGGCCGAGCGGTTGCCGCCAGTTTTGGGTAAGGGTGCGGGTCAGTTGCGATGCCGTGTTGGGGCAATCGCACTGCTCCACTATAACGGCTACGCCGGACTCGCTTTGCACGCCGGCAGGGCCGGCCTGGTCGGGGGCCAGCCTTGAAGTATTGGGCGAATGCACCGGCGAGGAGGCTGTTTTCAGGGTGCGCAACACCGGCACAGGTGATCTGACAGACCCCGTACAGTACATCGTCATCGAGGATGTGGTGATGCTCATGCAAATGCCCAACACCATAGACGACCTTCCAAGCGGTTCTGAGCAGGTTTTTGAGTTTCCCGCCAACGGCGCTACCTGGTTCCTTTCGGTTGAACAGGCGCCGAACCACCCCTTCAGCGGCGTGGTGACGGCAGCGCTTGAAGGCTGTGGAACGGATGAAACGGGCGCCTTTAGCACCGGGTTCGTCCATCAACTGCCGCTGCAAACGGCCACGCCCGCTTCTTTCACCCTTTGCCTGTCCAACATCGGCGCCTACGACCCCAATGACAAGCAGGCCATCCCGGAGGGTTATGGCGAGAAACACTTTGTACATGCCGGCGACCCGCTGCACTACAAGATCCGCTTCCAGAACACCGGCACCGATACGGCCTTTACCGTCGTCATACGCGATACGCTCTCGCCCTGGTTGGACATCACTACGCTGCGGGCCGGGCCTTCCAGCCACGACTACCGCCTCGACATTGCCGGCGAGCGCACCCTCACGTTCACCTTCGACAACATCCTGCTGCCCGACAGCACGGCCAACTTAGAAGCATCGCAGGGCTTTGTGGATTTCTTCATCCGCATTGCTGAAGACGCGCCCATAGATACCCGCATCGAGAACTCAGCCGGCATCTATTTCGACTTCAACGAGCCGGTCATCACCAATACAGTTTTCCACACCGTCGGCGCCAATTTTATTCCCACAGCCACGGCGGTATTCCAGCCGCACCCTGAGCACACCTGGCGGCTCTTCCCCAACCCGGCTACCGACGAGGCCTGGCTGATTTGCAATACGCCGCTGCCGGGCCGCAAAACGGCCTTCCTGTACGATGTGCTTGGCCGGCCTGTGATGCAGGTTCCTTTCGATGGGGAGCGTTGCCTGTTGCAGTTCCAGGGTTTGGCGCCGGGCTGGTATGCCTTGCAGGTGAGGGATGCGGCGGGAAAAAGCGTGGGGGCAGCGAGGGTGTTGTTGCGGTGAAGTAGTCTATTGGGAAGTAAAAAGTAAAAAGTAAAAAGTAAAAAGGCGCCGCACCGAGCGCTGCACTGAGCAAAGTCGAAGTGCGAAGCCGATGTGAAAAAGGGAAAAGAAGCTTGCTATGTTGAAGGCGAGAAGACTGATCATTAAAGTGTGTCTCTATCAAAGAGCATATTGCGTAGGCTACTGAAAATAAAGACTTAGCGCTCTTCGCCTGACTGCCCCGCAGGGCTGGGCAGACGGCCTTTTTAACTGCCGTCCGCGTGTCGCCGTCCCCACGCCTTAGGCGTGGCGAAGCTTTAGCGGAGGCGCAAGCTTTAGCGGAGGCGCAAGCAGTTGCGGGATACAGAATAATGAACAGTGCCAGGCGAGGATAAAGTAATGATTCCGGTTTGCCCTGTGCATGGGTATATGATGTACTCCGGAAGGCAATGAGGATTCATTACTCATGA
>CAZNYK010000173.1:0-6722 GCA_964577215.1 uncultured Saprospiraceae bacterium | reverse complement strand
GGCTCGCGCCCTTGCTCGCGCGGCTTAAGTTGCCGCGTATGGGGTGCAGCCGGGGAGTCGCACGCTACGAGTTTTGAGTCACAAATAAAGCAAATCACCGGTTCTTGGGTGAAAAAACACGGCGAGGGTTTTATCTTTGCATAAAAGCGCATTATGGCCATAAGAATGGAAAAAGACCCGGAACAAAGGCCGGGAGGCGGCGGCTCCGGCGGTCAACGCGGCGGTGGGGGAGGAGGAGGACTTTTGCTTAAAGCGCTGCCGCTTATCCTGATGTTTCTGCTCAAGCGCCCCAAATTGCTTATTCCGGTACTGTTGGTCGGCGCCGTTTGGTATTTTTTTCTCGGCGGCAGCGAGATGCTATCAGGCGGCGGTAATGCCGGCGCCTATTCGTTTGGAGCAACGCTAAGTGAAGAGGAGTACTACAAAGCAGAGGTGTTCGAACCGTTGGTGCTGGGGCAGGGCAACAAACTCCCGGCCTCGGTATCCATGCTCAAATACGCCCCGCGCCGTATGCAACAGGGACGGCAAGGCAGTTGCGTGGGCTGGGCGGGCGCCTATGCGGCCCGTACTATTCTACAGGCGCAGGCATCGGGGCAAAGACCCGATGATGCGGCTTTCAGCCCTGCTTACTTGTACAACCAGATCGCCTTGTCGGGGTGCCAGGGCGCCTATATGCAAGATGCCATGCAGGCCATGCTTCAGAACGGCGCCTTGCCGTTGAGGCAATTCCCCTACGATGAACGCAGTTGCGCGGCCGAACCGCGCAGCAACGATCTTCAGACCGGACGGCAATTCCGCATCAAGGGGTATAACAGGCTTACTTTCGGCGAGCGCGATTACCGCCCTGATATTCAAGGCATAAAACAACATTTGGCTCAAGGCTCTCCCGTGGTCATCGGAATGATGGTAGGCGGCACCTTTATGAGTCGTATGGTCGGGCAGAAGGTATGGCATCCTACTCAGGCCGACTACGCCTTGCAGGGCTACAGCGGCCATGCCATGTGCGTGATCGGTTATGACGACAATCTCGAAGGCGGCGCCTTTCAGATCATGAACAGTTGGGGGGAGGAGTGGGGCGACCGCGGTGTGGCTTGGGTGCGTTATCGCGATTTCGAGCGATTCACCAAAGAAGCGTATGGCCTGTATCCCATGGGCAAAGCGGATGGAAAGCCGGACGATACTCAAATGGCTGTGGAGTTCGGCCTGCTGGATATGGCAACGCAGAAGACCATTCAGCTCAAGCAGCGCGAGGATATTGTGTTTCAGACTATTAAACCTATCCGGAAGACGGATAAGTTTAAAGTGCTTATTGCTAACTCGATAGAGTGCTATGTATATGTGTTTGGCGAAGAGGCCGACGGCTCCAGCTTCGTACTTTTTCCCTATACTGACAAGCACTCGCCCTATTGCGGCATCACCGGAACCCGGCTTTTCCCAAAGGATTACTCCATGACGCCCGACGATGTGGGCAGCAAAGACCGGATCGCCGTTGTGGTGAGTAAACAGGCACTCGATTTCCGCAAGCTCAATACAGCCATCAACAGCAGCCGCCAACGCAGTTATGCCGCCAAACTCAAAGAAGCCCTCGGAAACCAGCGCATCACAAGCGTAGGCTTCCGCGCCGGCCAAACGGTAGCCTTTGAAGCCAAATCGGAAGGGAAAAACGTAGTGGGTACAGTGATCGAGTTGGATAAACAATAAATGGCAAAGAATTCTTTTTGGGGCCTTGCCCGGATCATTCAGTACCCCCAGCGCTTTTGTTTTCATTACTTCATCTTCTTTAAATTTTCCGTAGTTTTGTCCTGGATTTTTGACTTCTAAATCAAATCGCCCAAAAACAATGAACCGGATCATCCTCAGCCTTATCGTATTGCTTTTCAGTACCTGGCGTCTTGCAAGCCAGATAACCGTCACCAATGCAAGTTTCCCGGCAGCAGGAGATACGCTGCGCGTTGCCTTTGATACCACTTCTGCCGGAATAACGATAACGCCCCCCGGTGGTAATCAGAACTGGGAGTTTACCGGCTTGAATGCTGCGTTCACCCGAACCATCGTTTTCAAGGCTGCGTCGGAAGGCCAAAATGCCGGGGCTTTTCCGGCAGCCACTTTAGTGGCCCCTGCCGGGCAGAATGGAGAAAATTACTACCAGGTGACATCGGGCGAATTCCGCCTCATCGGCTTTGCCGGAAACGATCCGCTTGGCTTCGACATTAATGTGGTTACGCCCTTTAATCCTCCTGTAGTGGAGCGCCGGGCGCCCATGAATTTTTTCGACGTCAATCAGCCCGCCGCCGCACTACTGGTGCCTTTTGCTGCAAGCGAGCTCCCGCAAGCCATACTCAACCTCTTGCCTATTGTCCCTGATTCGGTGCGCCTGCGCGTGGATATCACCAGGGTAGACGTAGTGGACGGCTGGGGAACGCTTACTATTCCGGGAGGTACTTACCCGGTACTTCGCGAGCGCCGCACCCAGTACACCGATACCCGCATTGAGGTCAAGATCGGTGCTTTGCCATGGTTTGATGTCACACAACTCATTCCCCTGCCAGGCGCCGGCCTTGGCCGGGATACCACGCTGACCTATGACTTTTTCAGCAATTCAGCAAAGGAACCCGTCGCAGTTGTAACAGCAGACCATAATACCGGCGAAGTGCTTAGCGTGCAATATAAATTCAACGGCATCATATCAAATGCCGGCGATATCTCCTCCGCGCAGCCTGACCTGCTCTTGTACCCCAATCCGGCATCCGGCCGGGTGCGAATAGAGGGTACGCACCTGCCGTTGGGAAGATATGACTTCAGTATTTTCAATTCCAACGGCCAGTTATTGCTCCGGCAACCCTTCGAATTCGGCGGCGAGGCAATAACGGAAATGGAGTTAGACCTGACTGGTCTTCCTGCCGGCGTCCATGCTTATGTTTTAGCCGGCAGTGCCGGAAATGTGCTGAAAACCGGTCGTTTAGTTATTACTTCGGGCCGCTGACAAAATATTTTCCCTCATCCGGATAGGTTTTCTCAAGTGAATCGCTTTAAATTCGCTCGCAATAGAAATATCATCTGCTCATGAGGTTGCATTACATTGCGTTGCTACTCCTGGTTGCGGCGGCCTGGGGTTGCAAGAAGGAAGTTACTGTCCAGCGCCCGCACGATCCCTGGGTTTTCCGGTCCGTTTTAGACTCTCTGCCGCGCATGCTCACCGTGGCATTGCACGACGATCTGTGGGCTGCATACAGCGCTCAAACCGGCGCAGTGTACAAGGTTTGGAAAGGCGGCGTCAATTTCGACGGAGCCGTCTATACCACCGTTCACGGGCCGCAGCCGAGCACCCTGGGGGATGCTTATTTTCACAACAAGTATGAGAATCCCTGGATTGTCGCCGTGAATGGCGTGGAGCAAACCCCGCGCATCCAGTACCGCGGGCACCGCTTCGATAAAAAAAGGCGCATAAGCGTCAATTCTGAACTCATCTTGGACGACGGCACGGTGATCGCCGTGCAGGAGCATCCCGAATACTTGACCAATGGCACAGGACAAGCCGGTATGGAACGGGTGTTCCATGTGCAAAACCTGCCCAACGGCGCTTCCCTGCAATTCAAATTCAATCTCAGTTCCATCGCTCATTCCACCAATGTGGAAACAGATGGAGAATTAAGTATTCTCAAGTCTGTTTCCCGGCAGATCGACGACAGGGAAACGCTCGACTTAGACGCGGTACTCACGCTTAAACCCAATGCGAAAACCCGCCTGGCAGCTTTTTTTACCAAACCCACGGTAGAGAACCCCAATAAGATTCAGGGATCTGAGGAGGAGGAAGATGTGCCGCTCGGCTTCCGGCTCATTGCCCGCAGCGACTGCAAGACCTGCCACAATACCTATGTGAAAACCATTGGCCCTTCTTATACAGATATTGCGAAAAAATACCTCCATACCCCGGAAAACACGGCTATGCTTGTGCAAAAGGTCAAACTTGGCGGAGCAGGCGTCTGGGGAGAAGCTCTCATGAGCGCGCACCCGGACTTGCCGGAAGCGGACATCATCGCGATGGTGGACTACATCATGGCATTAGACGCAGAGGAAGAGGCCGCTTTTATGCAAACAAGCAGCGATAGTCCCGTGGTGGCTAATGCCCGCGCCGCATCCGGGGATGTAAAGGAAGATGATCTTCTAACGGGTTCACTGATCACGGTTTGGTTATCGGACAAGGACCTCGGCGAACTCAAAGACGTCAACTGGTCTTCCGATCCCGTTTTTACCGGGATCATTCCGGAGGTCAAGATGGGCAGCGGGGATTTCGGGCCGCTCAGCGACAATTTTGCTGCCCGTATCGAAGGCTATCTTCGCATTCCAAAAACCAGCAACTATCTCTTCCGTCTTAAGAGCGACGACGGTTCCCGGCTTTATATCGGCGATAAATTGGTCATCGACCACGACGGCTTGCACGGCGACAGTCCCAAAGATGGCGAAGTCGCCCTCGAGGCAGGCTTCCATCCCTTCCGCATTGACTTCTTCCAGGCAGGAGGCGGCAAAGCTCTTTTCTTTGAATGGAGCTCTTTTGAAAGCAAAGGCGAATTCAGCGCCTTACCGCCAATGGCTTTCTTCCACGACAAAGCAAAGGAGCCCACCGGAGGGGTGGCCGCAGGCTTCAGCGGCGGCCCTCAAATACCCGGCGACGGCTCGCCGCTGCTTGAAGTGCATCCTGCCTACGACTTAAAACAGGCCAGGCCGGCTTCCTTTTTGCCCAAAGTGGGCGGCATGGATTTTCTCTCCGATGGCCGCCTCGTAGTCAGTACCTGGGATGCCGACGGCGGCGTGTATATCCTGGATGGGCTGCTGGGCGACGACCCTGAAAAAATAAAGGTGAAGAAGATCGCCGGCGGCCTGGCCGAGCCCCTCGGCCTGAAAGTGGTGGACGATGTGATCTACGTGCTCCAGAAGCAGGAGATCACTAAGTTAATTGATCACAACCGCGACGATATAATTGACGAGTACTATACGCTGTGTAATGACTGGCGGGTATCGGCCAATTTCCATGAGTTTTCCTTCGGGCTGGCTTACAAAGAAGGGTGGTTCTATGCAGCGCTGGCCATTGCGATCCTGCCCGGCGGCGCCAGCGCCAATCCCCAGATCCCCGATAGGGGCAAAGCCATACGGGTCAACAAAGACACCGGCAAAATGGAGATCATTGCGGAGGGCCTTCGAACCCCCAACGGAGTTGGGATCGGTGCGGACGGCGAGGTCTTCATTGCCGACAACCAGGGCGACTGGCTGCCTTCGAGTAAGATACTCCACGTGAGCAAGGGCGCCTTCTTCGGCTCCCGTGCCGTGGACTCTGCCCGGGTGGCCAACATGCCCGTCAAGCTCCCGGTAGTCTGGCTTCCGCAAGACGAGATCGGCAACTCGCCATCCACGCCGCTTGCGCTTAACGACGGCCCCTACAAAGGCCAGATGATACACGGCGAGGTAACCCACGGCGGCGTCAAGCGCGTATTTGTGGAAAAAGTCGGCGGCGAGTATCAGGGCGTGGTGTTCCGCTTTATCCAGGGCCTCGAAGCCGGTGTGAACCGGATGACCTGGGGCCCAGACGGCGCCTTGTATATTGGCGGCATCGGCAATCCCGGCAACTGGCAGCAGTACGGCAAATACTGGTATGGTTTGCAGCGGCTCAAGTACAACGAAAAACCCGTTTTTGAAATGCTGGCCGTTCGCGCCCGCACCAACGGGGTGGAGATTGAATTTACGGCGCCCTTGGAGGAAGGCCTCGGTTGGGACCCCGTTGAATACGACGTGCAGCAATGGTACTATCAACCTACCAATGAGTATGGAGGACCCAAACTCGACCACGGCAAGCTGCAAGTGAAATCCGCCAACGTTTCGGAAGACCGGCGCAAGGTATTTCTCGAACTGGAGGGCATGAAGGAAAATCACGTGGTGTACCTGCGCATTCCCTATTGGTGGACGGCCGAGGGCAACCTGGAACTCTGGAGCACTGAAGCATGGTACACCATGAACCGAATCCCGCAAAACCTGCCCGGGTTTAAACGCACGGCTCCGCCGCCTGCGCCGGTCAATACCCTCACCGATGCCGAGCGCAAAGCCGGTTGGAAACTGCTCTTCGACGGGCAAACCCTCAAAGGCTGGCGCAACTACGGCAAAAAAACCATCGGCTCCAGTTGGATAATAGACGATGGCGCCATCCATTTAGACTCCAAAAAGAACCCCGACGGCAGTTGGAAAGCCCCCGATGGCGGCTATATCATCACCGAAGATGTATATGAAAATTACGAACTGCGATTAGAATGGAAATTAGGTCCTTGCGGCAACAGCGGCATCATCTACAACGTAAAGGAATCTGATAAATACAAGGATCCATATGAAACCGGCCCGGAAATGCAGGTACTCGACAACTCCTGCCACCCCGACGCTAAAATCCGTACCCATCGCGCCGGCGATCTCTACGACCTCATTGAATGCAAGTATGAAACTGTGAAGCCTGCCGGCGAGTGGAATCGGGTGCGCATCGTGGTCAATAGAGGTAAGGTGCAGCACTGGCTCAACGGGCGCAAAGTAGTAGAAACCGAAATGTGGACCGACGAGTGGCGCAAGATGATAGCAGCTTCCAAATTCAAGAATATGCCCGAATTTGGCACGGTGCGCAAAGGCCATCTCTGTTTACAGGACCATGACGACCCGGTGTGGTTTAGAAACATCAAGATCAGGGAGTT
>CAZNYK010000172.1:0-6770 GCA_964577215.1 uncultured Saprospiraceae bacterium | reverse complement strand
CGGTTTGCTCGTGTGTTGGAAAACTGAATGCTCAGATGGTTTCAGGTTACGCCGGCCCCCCGCCCGCCCAAGCCACCCGCGCGAAGCGTTTGCGCCGGAGAACGGTACCTCTTTGCATTGGCAAGCAATTCGACAGAATTTCCGGCCAATTCCCGGAAGTATTTCTAATTTTGTTTCACAGACTTGATGACATGGGTGCGATTGGGAGAAAACCACCTTATCAGAACACAAGCGACTTATCACGCAAGTACACATAAAAAAAAGCGCATCAGTTTTATGAAAACCAACTACCACTTCTTCTCTCTCGCCCTCTTCGCGGCGATCGCCCTTTCCCTTTTTTCCACCGAACTGGCCGCACAGAAAAAGCGCCCGGTCAAAAACGAGGCGGCGGCGGAGGCGCAAACCGTCCTCAGCTATGACGAAGCACTGTACCAATCGGTGCAGTGGCGCAGCATCGGCCCGTACCGGGGCGGCCGCTCGGCGGCAGCTACCGGCGTACCCGGCAAGCCCAACCTGTATTACTTCGGCGCTACCGGCGGCGGCGTATGGCGCACCCGCGACGGCGGCCAAACCTGGGAGAACATCTCCGACGGCTTCTTCGGCGGCTCCATAGGCGCAGTGGCCGTGTCGGAATACGATCACAACGTCATCTACGTGGGCGGCGGCGAAAAGACCGTGCGCGGCAATGTCTCCTACGGCTACGGCATGTGGAAGTCGGAAGACGCCGGCAAAACCTGGAAAAACATCGGGCTGAACAACTCCCGCCATATCCCGCGCATCCGCATCCATCCGCGCAACCCCGACCTGGTATATGCCGCCGTGCTGGGCGACCTGTTCAAACCCACTGACGAGCGCGGCGTATATCGCAGCAAAGACGGCGGCAAAACCTGGGAGCGCATCCTCTTTGCCAATGCCGATGCCGGCGCAGTTGATCTCATCCTCGACCCCTCCAACCCGCGCGTCGTGTATGCCTCCACCTGGCGCATACGCCGCACGCCGTACAGCCTGGAAAGCGGCGGCGAAGGCTCTGCTCTCTGGAAAAGCACCGACGGAGGCGATACCTGGAAGGAGATTTCCCAAAACAAGGGCTTCCCGAAAGGCCCCCACGGCATCATCGGCGTAGCGCCTTCCCCTGTGCAGCAAGACCGCGTATGGGCCATCGTGGAGGCCAATGAAGGCGGCGTATATCGCTCCGACGACGGCGGCGAGAACTGGCAAAAGCTCAACGACGACCGCGCCCTTCGCCAGCGCGCCTGGTACTACACCCGCATCTACGCCGACACCAAAGATGCAGAGATCGTCTATGTGCTCAACGTGAGCTATCACAAAAGCACCGACGGCGGCCGTACTTATAAATCCTATAACGCCCCCCACGGCGACCACCACGACCTCTGGATCGCACCTGAAGACAACGAACGCATGATCATTGCCGACGACGGAGGCGCACAGGTTTCCTTCGACGGCGGAGAGAACTGGAGTACCTACCACAACCAACCCACCGCGCAGTTTTACCGCGTGGTCACCGACAATCACTTCCCCTATCGCATCTACGGCGCACAGCAGGACAACTCCACCATCCGCATCCTGCACCGCACCGACGACAACGCCATCACCGAAAGCGACTGGGAAGAAACCGCCGGCGGTGAAAGCGGACACATCGCCGTGGACCCCTTGGACAACGACATCGTGTACGGCGGCAGCTACGGCGGCTTCCTCACCCGCCTCAACCACCGCACCAAAAAAACACAGGCCGTCAACGTTTGGCCCGACAACCCCATGGGGCACGGCGCAGAAGGGATGAAATACCGATTCCAGTGGAATTTCCCCATCTTCTTCTCCCCGCACAACCCGAAAAAACTCTACGCCGCTTCCAACCACCTGCACGCCACTACCAACGGCGGCCAATCCTGGGAGATCATCAGCCCCGACCTCACCCGCAACGATCCCGCCAAACTCGGCCCTTCCGGCGGCCCTATCACCAAAGACAACACCAGTGTGGAATACTACTGCACCATCTTCGCAGCCATGGAATCCCCTTATGAAGAAGGCCTGATCTGGGCCGGCTCCGACGACGGGCTTCTGCACCTGAGCAAAGATGCCGGTAAGACCTGGGAAAATGTGACGCCCAAAGGCATGCCTGAATGGGTGATGATCAACAGCATCGAAGCCGATCCCTTCACCAAGGGCGGCGCATACGTAGCCGGCACCCGCTACAAATTAGGCGACTACACGCCCTACCTCTACAAAACCGAGGACTACGGCAAAACCTGGCGCCTCATCACCTCCGGCATTCATCCCGAACACTTCACCCGCGTGTTGCGTGCCGACCCCGTGCGCAAGGGTCTGCTCTATGCCGGCACCGAAACGGGCATGTACGTCTCTTTCGACGATGGGGCAAGCTGGAAACCATTACAACTCAACCTGCCTATCGTGCCTGTTACCGACTTGGCCGTGAAAGGCCACCACCTCATTGCCGCTACCCAGGGCCGCAGCTTCTGGATGGTTGACGACCTGGGGCCGCTGCGCCAACTGCAACCGGTGATGACAGGCAAGGCTTTCTTGTTGTATCAACCCTCCGACACCTATCGCATGGGCGGAGGCGGCTGGGGGCGCCCGCCGAAAACTGCCGGCGCCAACCATCCGGCAGGTGCCATGATACATTTCTATCTCAAAGAAAAACCCGCAGATTCGGTGGCCGTCAAACTCGGTTTTTACGACGCTGCCGGCAAGCTCATCCGCGAGTTCTCCAGCACCGCCAAAGAACGCGCCGAAAAGATAGAAGTGAAGCAGGGTGGGAATATGTTTGTTTGGAATTTGTTCTATCCCGACGCCAAAGGCTTCGAGGGCATCGTACTCTGGGCCGCTTCCCTCCGCGGACCGCGCGCCGTGCCCGGCAATTACACGGTGCGCCTCAGCATAGGCGACCAAACGCAGGAGCAACCCCTGCGCATCCTCGCTGACCCGCGCGCCGGGTCTAACCAGGCCGAACTTCAGGCACAATTCGACTTTATCACGGAGGTGCAGGCAAAAGTGTCGGAAGCGCACGAAGCCATTGCAGAGATCAGGGATATACGCAAACAACTCAACGCCTATGCCGAGCGCGTGAAGGACAAGGCCGACATGAAAGACCTGGCGGAAAAAGCCAAGGCCATTGACAAGGCCATGACCGCCGTGGAAGAGGCGCTGTACCAGACCAAAAACCGCAGCGGCCAGGACCCGCTCAATTTCCCGATACGCCTGACCAACAAGTTAGCCTCCGTGGCGAGCCTTGCCGGCTACGGCGATTATCCGCCCACCGCGCAGGCCATGGCCGTGAAGAATGAGCTGACGCCGCAGATAGACGCCGAACTGGCGAAGTTCCGAGAGATCAAAGCCAAGGAATTACCTGCCTTTAACCAGATGGTGAAGGAGAAGGGCGTGGATGCGGTGATGCTGAAGTGAGGAGAATATAGATTGAGCGGATTTGATGGAAGGTAAGTCTGAGCCTATCTACCGCAGATCATTGGAATTGAAGGCCTGCACCCCGATGAGGCGGTCGTAGCGCTCGCCGAGGGGGTGATAGTAGATTAGGATGGTATAGTCGTTTTCGGTTTCGTACCAGTCGCCTTCAATGGCCGACAAATCCGGGCTTCGGTCCTTGCCGCTGCGAGGTACCAGGGCATAGGCGTAGTTGTAAAAGCCTTGCTTTAGTTGCACCTTGCCCACGTATGCGTTGATGGCTTTGTTGTATTCCATCCGGAAGCCTTCTTTGGGCTGCCAGTCGGTAAATTTTCCTATGATGAAAAGCTCGTGGTCAAAAAACGGCTCGGAGGCATCGAAAATGAAGAGAACATTGACGTATTCGGCGGAAAGGGGATTGCGCTGATCCCGGGTTTCGATGATGTAGTTGCCGTTGATGTCTTCAAACTGCACATAAGATGAAGCTGCGCGTTGACCGCTTCGTTCCAGCGTTACTTCATAAGCATTGCCCAAAAGTTCTATGGTAGCGACGCCGGGCAGGTTGGTGCGCAGGGTACGCAGATCGATGAAGCGGAATTCCTTGCCGCCGGGGAAAACGATCTTGTCCTGGAAATCAAATACCAACTGATTATTGCGCACAAACATGGGGGAAATGTTGGTTATGGCATTGTCCCACCGGCCGTTTTGTAGTACCATGGCCCGGATTTCCTGCATGGCGGCGCGGATGGGCACCCGTTCGTGATCTACGACGAAATCGATTTCCTGGTGGGTCCGGATCTTACCCACGCCGGCCGGGTTGACTAAGCGCGGCGTGATGCGCACCATAGGCTCCACCACCATAAAGCGCCGGGTGAAGGCTAATGTTTTCCTGCGCTCATCCTCATAGACTTTGAGCAAATAATTGCCCGACTTGGTGAGGCGCATGTCGTTGTGCGGCAAAAAAAGCCGGTAGTGCGTGTAGGTTTGGAGCGTTTTGGCAGAGAAGCGCCAGTCTTGTATGCGGTCTTCTGCAAAGCCGTCAATATATTCCATTTCCGAGAGGGTGGAAGGAGTCCAGTCCGCATTGCAATGCACCACGGTGTAAGAATAGTTTTTCACGCCGCTCTCTAAGTCGTCAAACGAAATTTCGAGCACCCCCGACCCCAGGTCTATTATAGGTTGCGTCAGCACCAAGCCATTGACGTGGAAAAGCACCGAGCGGATGTTGTCTTTGTAAATCCGGTCTTCATAAAGCAGCCCCTCATCCTGGGCGTTTAACCGGAACAGGGATAAAGCGGCAACGAGCAAAAAGAATAGACGGTAATGCATAGTGAGTTTTGTTTCAACACCTACCATAACGCCCAAACAGCCCCTTTTGAGATACCACTGACAAAATGGCTTGATTTTCTTTCCGGCAATATAATTGATGTACCTTCGCAGCGTTATTGCGCCGACTTTAAATCCGGAAAATAATGAGCGAAAAAGACCAACTGATTGCACAAGAAGAAGCCGGCATGGAACAGCCGGACACAGCACAGGAAAATGAAACCACCCAGGCTGAAGAAGCTCAAAAACAGGAATTTGCAGATCAGGAAAACGAATCCGTAGAAGCCTTGAAAGCAGAAAATACCGAGTTGAAGGACAAGTATATACGGCTTTATGCCGAGTTTGACACCTTCCGCAGGCGCATGATGAAGGAAAAAGTGGAGCTGATAAAAACAGCTGCACAAGACACCATGACAGCACTGCTCCCGGTTTTGGATGATTTTGACAGGGCCAAAAAAAGTGCCGACCAGGAGGACAGCACAGAGCAGTTCAGCGAAGGTGTAACATTGGTTTACCACAAATTGCACGGCGTATTGCGCCAGTTGGGCCTGGAAGCGATGGAAACCCACGAGCAGCCATTCGACCCCGAATGGCACGAAGCGGTTGCCGAAATACCCGCGCCCAACGACGGCCTTAAAGGCAAAATTCTCGACACCATCGAAAAGGGATATACGATCAGCGGCAAGATCATCCGGCACGCCAAAGTCGTGATCGGCAAATAAGGACACATCATGGCCAAAAGAGATTACTACGAGGTGCTCGGCGTGAATCGCAATGCAGACGCAGACACCATCAAAAAGGCTTATCGCACCCAAGCCCTGAAGTACCATCCCGACCGCAACCCCGACAGCAAGGAAGCCGAGGAGCGATTTAAGGAGGCCGCTGAGGCGTATGAGGTACTCAGCGACGAGCAAAAGAAAGCTGCCTACGACCGTTACGGCCATGCAGGCCTCGATCAAATGGCCGGCGGCAGGTACCAGGGCGGCATGTCTTATGAAGACATCATGAGCCATTTCGGCGACATCTTCGGCGATATGGGCGGGGGCAATCCTTTTGCCGAATTTTTCGGCGGCGCCCGAAGCAGCCAACGCGCCCAGCGCGGACAGCGCGGCGCAGATGTGCGAATCAAAATACCCCTCTCGCTCGAAGAAATTTCCACCGGCGTTTCCAAAAAAATCAAACTGAAAAAGCAGGTCACCTGCGATTCATGCCGGGGAAGCGGCGCCCGCGACAGCAACTCCGTGTCTGTTTGCTCCACTTGCCGGGGCCAAGGCTACGTGCGCCAGGTGCGCAATACCTTTATGGGCCAAATGCAGACTACCGTAGCCTGCCCAACCTGCCACGGCGCCGGCCAAACCATTACCGCCACCTGCAACAAATGCCGCGGCGAAGGTCATGTAAGCAGCGAAGAGACCATCGAAATCGAAATACCCGCCGGCGTGGAAGAAGGCATGCAGCTCTCTATGAGAGGAAGGGGCAATGCAGGCAGGCGCGGCGGCCCGGCAGGCGACCTGCTCATCACCATCGAAGAAAAACCCCACGAATGGCTCCACCGCGACGGCATGAACGTTATCTATGAGCTTTTTATCAACTTTGCCGATGCGGCCCTCGGCTCCTCCATCGAAGTGCCTACGCTTGAAAACAAAGTGAAAATTAAAATACCGCCCGGTACGCAGGCGGGGAAAATCTTCCGCCTCAAAGACAAAGGGCTGCCTTCTGTACAAAGCTACGGCCGCGGCGATCAATTGGTGCACGTCAATGTCTGGACGCCGAAAGAACTCAACGAAGAAGAGCGCCGCCTGCTCGAAAAACTGCGCACCATGAAAAACTTCCAGCCGCATCCCGGCAAATCGGAACGCAGTTTCTTTGACAAAATGCGCGAGATGTTCAAGTAACCGTAGTACCGGCGACTTCAGTACCGGCGACTTCAGTCGCCGGCATACCGTACACCCCGGCGACTGAAGTCGCCGGTACTGCTTTTCCATACCGTACACGCCGGCGACTGA
>CAZNYK010000171.1:0-6823 GCA_964577215.1 uncultured Saprospiraceae bacterium | reverse complement strand
CTATGCCTGTCATTGCTTTTATAGACACGGAGATTGACCCGCTATCAGGTAAAATCCTCGACATCGGCTGCTTGTACGACGGCGGCCCTGCACTGCATGGCGCTTCCCTGCCGCAACTATCGGAATTTTTGCGCGGCGCGGATTTCCTTTGCGGGCACAACATACTCGCGCATGACTTGAAATATCTCGGCCCGGCGCTATCCATTCCCGCCGGGCGCATCATCGACACCCTGCACTGGTCGCCCCTGCTGTTTCCGCAAAAGCCCTACCATGCCTTGGTCAAAGACGACAAGCTGCACACGGAAGAACTCAACAACCCGCTCAACGACGCCCGCAAAGCCCGCGATCTCTTCCACGGCGAAACGGCCGCTTTTGCCCAATTGGACACTTCGTTGAAAAGCATCTATTTTCACTTGTTGCATGAGCAGCCCGCTTTTACCGCCTTTTTTCATTACATGGGTTATCAGGCTGAAAAAGAAGACCTGTCCTCACTGATCGCCCGAACCTTCCGCGCTGCTATGTGTGAAAAAGCGGACTTGCCGTATCTCGCGGCCGCTCACCCCGTGGAATTGGCCTATGCCTTGGCTTTGATCCATTGCGGCGACCGCTACTCCATCACCCCACCCTGGGTGTTGAAAAACTATCCTGCAACCGGGCAGGTCATGGCGCTTTTATGCAACCGGCCCTGCATAGAAGGCTGCGGCTATTGCAACCAACGGCTCGATGTGTCTAAAGGATTGAAAGCGTTTTTCGGCTACGACAGTTTTCGCGCTTATGACGGCGAACCCTTGCAGGAACAGGCTGCCCGCTGTGCCGCGGAAAACCGCTCGCTGCTGGCCATCTTTCCCACGGGCGGCGGCAAATCCATTGCTTTCCAGGTGCCGGCGCTTTTGCAAGGGCATAGCATAAAAGGACTGACGGTGGTCATTTCACCCCTGCAATCCCTGATGAAAGACCAGGTGGACAACCTTGAAAAAGCGGGCATCACCGAAGCTGTGACCATCAACGGATTGCTGGACCCCATAGAACGCGCCAAATCATTTGAGCGCGTAGCCGACGGCTCGGCGGCATTGCTGTACATCGCGCCGGAGTCGCTGCGTTCCAAAAGTATTGAGAGGTTGCTTTTGGAACGGAACGTCGTCCGTTTCGTAGTGGATGAGGCGCACTGCTTCTCTACCTGGGGGCAGGATTTCCGGGTGGACTACCTCTACATCGGCGATTTTATAAAACGCTTGCAAACGCTGAAAAACCTGCCTGACCCCATCCCGGTCTCCTGTTTCACGGCAACGGCAAGGCAAAAGGTCATCGAGGACATTTGCAACTATTTCAAAGAAGAATTGGGGCTGGAACTGGATATTTTTCGTGCGGGCGTAAGCCGGAAAAACCTGCGCTACCGCGTGTTTGAAAACCCCGGCGACGAGGAGAAATACCAGACGCTACGCGACCTGATTGCCGGCAGGCAATGCCCCGCCATTGTGTATGTGTCGCGCACGCGAAGAGCGGGTGATCTGGCCAAAAGGCTGAACGACGACGGGTTTAACGCCCGCGCCTTTCACGGCAAAATGCCCCCGGATGAAAAAACCGAAAACCAAAATGCCTTCATCGCCGGCGAGGTACAGATCATGGTCGCTACCTCGGCCTTCGGCATGGGCGTGGATAAAAAAGACGTAGGCTTGGTCGTCCACTATGAAATATCTGATTCGCTGGAAAACTATGTGCAGGAGGCCGGCCGTGCAGGCCGCGATGAACGCATAGAGGCCGAGTGCTTCATCCTGTTCAACGAGGAAGACCTGAACAAGCATTTTATCCTGCTCAATCAGACCAAACTCAACATCCGGGAGATCAAGCAAATTTGGAACGCTGTCAAGTTCATTACCAGGTTCCGTTCCAAGGTATCCAACTCGCCGCTCGAAATTGCCCGGCAGGCCGGCTGGGACGACAGCGTATCGGAAATCGAAACCCGTGTGACTACTGCCATCGCAGCCCTGGAAGATGCGGGCTATTTGGTACGCGGTCAAAATGCGCCGCGGGTTTATGCCAATAGCATCCAATACCGCACGGCACAGGAAGCCATTGACAAAATCCAGGCTTCGGCATTATTCGATGACGACCGGCAACGCGCCAACGCCGTGCGCATCATCCGCAAGCTCATTGCCGGCAAGCGAAAGGCGGAGGCCAACGGCACAGAAGCCTTCGAGTCCCGCATTGATTACATCAGCGATCACCTGGGTATCCCCAATGACGAGGTGATACGTATCGTGCAAATCCTGCGCCAGGAAAAAATATTGGCCGACGCCAAAGACCTCACCGCTTTTATCCGGAGTGGAAATCGCGCCATAGCTCGTTTGGATGTGTTCCGGCACATAGAGATCAGCCTGTTGCGCCAGATCGGCGAGGCGGAAGCCACCTATTCGCTCAAAAAACTGAACGAACAAGCCGAAGCCGAGGGCTGCACCGACAGCTCGCCCCGCAGGATCAAGACCATCCTGAATTTTTGGGCCATCAAAAACTGGATAAAACGCCGCCACTTGCCCGCGTCCAATTATTTGGTCGTTGTAAAACCCTGCGAACCTATGGATGCGTTAGCCGGAAAATTGGAAAAGCGGCATGAACTGGCCCGCCTCATCATCGAGGTATTGGGTGAAAAAGCCAAAGCTGCGGCAAGCGAGGCGAGCGAGGAAGTGTTGGTGGAGTTTTCTGTACTGGAGTTGAAGACGGCGTTCGAGCGCCGGGCCGGGCTTTTTCAAAGCGAGATCAGCCCTGTGGAGGTAGAGGATGCCTTGTTTTATCTCTCCCGCATTGAAGCCTTGAAGATAGAGGGAGGCTTTCTCGTGGTCTATAACCGCCTCACCATAGAGCGCCGGGAGGAGAACAACCGGGCGCAATATAAAAACGAGGACTACCAAAAGCTCAACCGGTTTTATGAAAACAAGGTGCAGCAAATCCACATCGTGGGCGAATACGCCAAAAAAATGGTGAGCGATTATGTGGGCGCGCTCCACTTCGTGGACGATTATTTCCAGCTCAACTACTCTTCGTTTTTGGGCAAATACTTCCCCGGCAGCCGGCAGGACGAGATACGCCGCAACATTACGCCCGCCAAGTATCGCCAACTCTTCGAGTCGCTCTCCCACATACAACGGCAGATCATAGACGACAAAGAAAGCCCGCACATCGTGGTGGCCGCCGGCCCAGGCAGCGGCAAAACCAAAACCCTGGTACACAAATTGGCTGCGCTGCTGCTCATGGAAGACGTAAAACACGAGCAGTTGCTGATGCTCACTTTCTCTCGCGCGGCGGCTACGGAATTCAAAATACGCCTCTTCGATCTGATAGGTCAGGCAGCTCGCTTCGTGGAGATCAAAACCTTTCACGCCTACTGTTTCGATCTTTTAGGTAAAGTGGGAAGCCTTGAAAAATCGGGTGCAATATTGAAAGCTGCAGTGGAGAAAATCCGCAACGGAGAGATAGAACCCGGGCGGATTGCCAAAAGCGTACTCGTACTCGACGAAGCGCAGGACATGGACGCCGACGAGTTCGAATTGGTCAGGGTTTTAATGGAGGGGAATGACGGCATGCGCGTCATTGCCGTAGGAGACGACGACCAGAATATCTTTGAGTTCCGCGGCGCCGATTCCCGCTACATGGCCGCCTTGATACACGATTTCCATGCGAAAAAGTACGAGATGAGCGTCAATTATCGCAGTGCGCGCCTTTTGACGGCATTCGCCAATGCTTTTGCCCAAACCATCTCGCAGCGCCTGAAAACCGGCGGGATCGAGCCGTATCGCCCGGAGAGCGGTGCGCTGAAAATAGTGCGTTACCAAAGTCCTCACTTAGTTGTGCCGATGGTGGATAATTTGCTCGCTACAGGTCTTGCCGGCACAACCTGCGTGCTGACGCAAACCA
The DNA here is from genome assembly GCA_964577215.1 of uncultured Saprospiraceae bacterium. Taxonomy (GTDB): domain Bacteria; phylum Bacteroidota; class Bacteroidia; order Chitinophagales; family Saprospiraceae; genus UBA2329. The sequence continues at coordinate 2,914 of CAZNYK010000171.1, read as the reverse complement.
ACGACGAAGCCGTGCAGGTGGCGGGTTTGCTCGTTCAAAGCGGCAGAAGGGCGAGGCTCATTCAAAGCAACGACGGTTTTTCGCTGCGGAACCTCCTCGAAGTGCGCTTTTTCATGGATGCGCTGCGCCCCGGCGAGGAAGCCCGGACTGTAACCATCTCCGAAGAGCTTTGGGAAGAAGCCAAGCGGACGGTTTTCAGCCGCATCCAATCCAATCCTCATTTCGACATGGTGCGCCAATTGGTACAGGACTTCCAGGACGCGCATCCCAGGAATAAGTATTGGACGGACTTTGAGGCATTCGTGGATGAGTCAAACATCGAGGATTTCTTCCGGCAAGACGGCGATACGATCTTCGTTTCCACCATTCACAAGGCGAAGGGAAAGGAATTCGACAATGTTTTCCTGCTGCTCGACGGCTTGCAGCATCCGGATGACGCGACCAAACGCAAGCTCTATGTGGCCCTTACCCGCGCCAAAAACAGGTTGGTCATTCACACCAATGGAGCAATTTTCGACGCTATAAGGATTCCGGGGGTAGAAGCCGTGGAGAACCGCGAGGCATGGGCGATTCCCCGGCTCATTGCCGTCACCCCGGGGCTTCGGGATGTTAATCTGGGCTATTCCCCTTACGTGCAGCATCGCGTGGAGGCCCTTGCAAGCGGTCAGTTGTTGAGACCCCATGCCGAAGGCCTCGCAGATGAGCAGGGCCGCTTGGTGCTGAAGTTTTCCCGCAGTTTCCAGGAAAAAATGGAGGACTACCGCCATATGGGCTACTCCCTGCACGAGGCAAAAGTCAATTTCTTGGTGTATTGGAGAAACATCGAGGCAGATAAGGAGTACTTGGTGGTGCTGCCGTGGTTGGTGTTGGTACGTGAAGGAGTGTGATCTCGAAGGGCGTAAAAGTGCCTGCCGGGGAAGGGGCGGAGAGTAGCTTCAATAACTGCTGCAACAGCTTCATTTCCTGATCTTTTTGTGGAATAGTGGATGGAGTCTCACGCCGGCAGGTATAAGTTGGTAGGCAAGGCGTAGTCTGCCTTTTTTTACCCATTTTTGCTCCGCCCGCCAAATAGGCAGCACTTATTTTTCTACATTTGCAAAACCAACAGGCAATCGCTTAGTCTTCCTGTGCAGCAAAAATGGGCTTGATTTGTTCTCAATGCATCAGGGAATAAAGAAAGATAATGCACTTGACCAAGTTTAGTGACGGGGTGACTGGCAGTCACCCCGTCACTAAACTTCAAATAATTCAACCAATGCGCCAACATTTTCTCCTCACACTGATTTGTACCCTAATCATTGCCGGCGCCGCCCGCGCCCAGGAGCGCGCCCTCCCCGTGGATACGATGGTGAGCACGCAGCACAGCGTCACCATCAACGGCGTGCTGGTGCCCTACACCGCCGTCACCGGCACACAGCCGGTATGGGACGAGATGGGCCAACCCATCGCCTCCCTGCAGTACACCTACTACTCGCGCAACAACGTCAAAAACCGGGACGAACGGCCCTTGCTCATCTCCTTCAACGGGGGGCCCGGCTCCGCTTCGGTGTGGATGCACTTGGCCTATACCGGCCCGCGCCTGCTCAAAATAGACGACGAGGGCTACCCCGTGCAGCCCTACGGCGTGCGCGAAAACCCCTACTCCATCCTGGATGTGGCGGATATCCTGTACGTCAACCCCGTCAATACGGGCTATTCGCGTACCATTCCCATGGCGGGCAAGGAAGTGGACAGGAGCAAGTTCTTTGGCATCAATGCAGATATCGCATACCTCGCCGAATGGCTCACCACCTTCATGACCCGCCACAACCGCTGGCGTTCGCCCAAGTACCTCATCGGCGAGAGCTACGGCGGCACGCGGGTAGCGGGGCTGGCCCTGGAGTTGCAAAACCGCCAGTGGATGTACCTCAACGGCGTAATCCTCGTATCTCCTGCCGACTACAAGGTCATTCGCGAAGACGGGCCGGTGTCGCAGGCGCTGCACCTGCCGTACTTCACCGCTACGGCCTGGTATCACAAGGCACTCAGCCCCGAACTACAGCAAAAAGACCTCTTGGACATCCTGCCCGAAGCGGAGGATTTCACCATCAATACGCTCATCCCGGCCCTTGCCAAGGGCGGGTTTATCACCGAAGCGGAGAAGCAGGCCGTGGCCAAAAAAATAGCCTTTTACTCCGGACTTTCCGAAAAGGAAGTGCTCGAACACAACCTCGCCGTGCCCACCCCTTACTTCTGGAAGGCCCTGCTCCGCGACAAGGGCGGGTACAACGTGGGCCGCTTAGACTCCCGCTACCTCGGCATTGACCGCCAATTGGCCGGCGATGCCCCGGATTACGCCGCCGAGCTGACCTCCTGGCTGCATTCCTTCACGCCCGCCATCAATTACTACCTGCGGGAGGAGCTGAAGTTCCAGACCGACATCAAATACAACATGTTCGGCCCGGTACGGCCCTGGGACAACAGCGACGACAACACCCGCGACAACCTGCGCCAGGCCATGGCTCAGAATCCTTACCTGCACGTGCTGTTCCAGTCGGGCTATTACGATGGCGCCACCACCTACTTCAACGCCAAATACACCATGTGGCAAATAGACCCCGCCGGGCGGCACAAAGAGCGCTTCGGCTTCAAGGGCTACCGTAGCGGCCACATGATGTACCTGCGCCGCGACGACCTCAAACAAGCCAACGACGACCTGAGGGCGTTCATCCTGCGCAGTTCCAAACCAGGTCAGGTGGCTAAGTATGAGAGGGAATGAGGAGTGGGCAGGAACCGTAAAACCGCCCCGACACGCGTGTCGGGGTAAAATGTAAAAGTGGCCTCGTGGGAAGTTGTAGCAAATTACATCATCCACCTTCGTAGTATAATCCACAACAGACAACCCTGCCTTCGCCAAGGCTACGGCAGGTAAAAC
>CAZNYK010000170.1:0-6840 GCA_964577215.1 uncultured Saprospiraceae bacterium | reverse complement strand
GCTATCTCGGCAATGGTTTTTCCCTCATTTTCCAGCAGCAGGCGGCCGTGGTGCAGCCGTATGGTGCGGATGAGTTCTACCGGGGTGAGGCCCGTGGCTTTTTTGGTGTTCCGGTACAACTGCGTCCTGCCCAAGTGCATGGCCAAGGCCAATTCGCTGACCCCGAATTTTTCGTCATGGAAGTGTTTTTCGATGCAGGATGCCAGACGGCGGGCGAAGCCGGAATGGAGAGGAAAAGAATAGAAGATACCGGACGAGGCCGGGGCCGCCGCCGCTGCGCCGTTTTTGGGCAGCGTTTCCCTTGCTGCCAGCGCTTCCTGCAATTGGAGGTTCAAGGCGCGGTTCTCCTCGCGCAGGAGCTTGTGCTTGTTGGCCAAGCCGATGGAGAAAAAGCGGAATTCGGGCAAAGCCCCGATCTTGAAGTCGTAAACAGGCAGCTTCAGTCCGCCGGGGATTTGCAAGGCGCCCAAAGCGCCGCCTGCGTATTTGTTCAGATGGATCAACCATTGGAACAGGTACGCCGCGACGAGGAAGCCGCAAACGCCGAAAAAAGACAGGTAATACAGGTCGTTGTTGCGCCGGGCATGGTGCTGGGCGGCGCGCGCCTGCGCTTCCTGATCCGGGGTCAGCAGGTGCGGGGAATGCAGGTTGAGCAGGAAGAGGTGCCGGGGGGTAGTATCACCGGGGGCGGCAGCGCCGGTCCGGAATTTGCCCCACAAAGCGGCCCGGCGGGGAATGGCTCCCTGTAGCGCCGGAAAGGAGCGGAAATGCGAGGCTTCCATATCCCGGACCTCCTCCTGGTCGAACTGGTTTTGCTCATCTGCGAAACACAGGACTTTTTTCATGAGGTTCTCTATGCAGGCAGTGTCGTTCCAGGCAACAGGCTGACCTGCTGCCCACATGCGCATTACCGGCAGAAAAAAAAGAAGGAAAAGAGCGTGCCGACGAATTAGTTTCATGGGTTCTTAGTGTTATTACCTTGTCCCGCGCCTTCCCGGGGGTAAGCGGCGGGGGTATATAACCGGGGATTAGTTTTGCCTTGTTCATAGTGTTTTGAGTTTCCCGCCTGTGCTGCGGGCGCCCAAGGCAGGCTGCGCCGCAACCGCATCTGCAAAAATAGGGCTTGCGGGTTTCCGGGGCTATGACGTATGTTCCGGATATAAGGACATATGTTCAAAGTGCTCTTTCCTGCGTCGGCGTCGCAATAGACTTCTACCCTACAGCGGAGCATGGGGACTACGGTAGTGTGCAAGTATTTCGCTCAATTAAGGTTCTATCATTCAGACCAGCTTTAAATGTCGCTTGGCTTCTCTGAAAACTGCTTCAAAGGGTGGCAACTCATGGATTTGAGCGCGAAGCTTGTTTTCCCAGTCTTTCTTAAAGCGCGCCTCTTTGGCTAAGGTTTTTTCCAGGAAATTAGACGCGGAAAGCCCTTTGTTGGCTGCTTTTCGAGCAAAGTCGGGTAGCACATCCCGTACGTCCATCTGTTCCTTTTCCGCCAGATACCAAAAATCATAAAGGTCGCGTGGTTCTGTCCTTCCTATGAGGGCAGCCATTTTCTCAATAAGTATTTCAGCTAGGGAATAGCACCGCAGCATGAAGTCGTCTTCCAAATCAGAATATTTACGGAAAATGGACTTTTCCAAAATTTCAGTCTCGATAATTTCGCCACGAGTGATGTCTATCTTCACATCCCGGCTACCCAACAGCCCCTTCAGCGGACCAATATAGTTGACATACAACTGGAGGCTGCCGGTGTCGTGGTGTGAGATGTTGGATGACGGTAACTGGAAGATCAGGTTAGCTTCCCGCCGGGCGAACTCAAAAGCTCGCTCAAAATCAGTGATAATTTCAGTATCGGCCATAGCATCATCCAGTAAGGTGAAGTCCAGGTCCTCGGAAAAGCGGTAGTCCTCAAACCACACCTTTTTGAGTGCTGTACCGCCTTTGAATACAAGCATTTCTCGTAATAGGGACTGTTTTGAGATGGAGAAAAGCAGCCACGTCAGGACGTAGTCCTTTTCGATTTGTGTGTCTCGAACCCTGTGACGTGCAGCCATGCGGCTGATTTCCTTTTGTTGTATCACGGTATCAGGTATTTATGGCATTCAAAAGCGTAGCCGTATCCACATTCTGCACAAGGCCCCAGCGGTTGAACATCCTGGCGCTGCTCCCCTCCACAGAAGGGTCGAGCCGGGCGGGTGAAGAAGTACGGGCTTCGTACAATTTGGTCAGGATAGGGCCTTCCACCTCCAATATTTCCAACAAAAACCCCAAGCGCTTGGCCACCGCCTGCGACCCGAACTGCTGCACATAATCAAACAGCCGCTCCTGGTCAATATCCTGCCTTGATTTGTGTATAGCGCGCACTACCTCCGTAATGCCGCCGCAATATTGCGGACGAAAGAGGCAGTCCAGCAGCGTTTTTTCCAAATCGGAGCATTGGACGCGGTGGTGGTCGTCCACCCAAGTTTTGGAAAAGCCAAAGAAGTGCTTGGAATTGTGATAGATAAACCGAAACGGCACGCCTTTCACCTTCCACACCGAGGGCTTCACCTGCTTGGCCACCACGATGTGTTCTTCCAGTAAGGGTTGCACGTTCAGCCCCCGCAGTTGCAAGGCCGACCCGTAGCCGATATAGTAAGGCGCCTCACCCGCGAGATAATGCGCCAGCAAGTGCCAGCTGGGCATGAACTCCTCTGCGGGCTGCTCATAAGGTACGATATAGTACAATCCTTCCTTTACGCGCAGGAGCAAACCCCGACGCACCATGCCGGCCAGCAATTGCCGCACGGCATCCGCCCGTGAGCCGGGCAGCCAGCAGTAGGCGTCCTCCAGGCGGAATGCAGGCACGTTTGCTTCATGCGCACTTTCCAGCAGTTTGGCCGATTGTATGGACAGGGTTTTTAAACTCATATCTTTTTTGTGATTTATAAAATCACTACAAAGATATGAAATTTTAAAAAACACAAATAAAATTGTGCGATTTGGGTTGTTTCCCCGGCGAGGTCGCGAGCGCCCAAGGCAGGCTGCGCCTGCAACCGCATCTGCAAAGACAGGGCTTGCGGGTTTCCGGGGCTATGACGTATGTTCGAAATATCTGAACATTTGTCCTGATTGTTTATTTTTTTTCAATCACCCAAAAAAAATACAAAGGGCGCCCCAAACCAAGGCGTTTTCCCGGCCCTAAACCGACGAAGGAGGTTCAGCCTACCTAAACCTGCAACTGTCGCGCCACGAGGAACTGTACATAGAGAGCGACTTTATCGACCTGCTCACACACACTTGCTATATACTGCAAGTGCGCCGGCTACCGGAACAGCGCCGTAGCCGCATCGAGCAATTTCTCACACTATTCAATCAAACCTGGGTCATGGAAGAAAAATACATCCTCGATACTTTGAGTGAAATGGCTACGAAAGTTCAGGCTGTTCCCGCATCTCCGCTGACGGCAGAGTTGTTTGGATAACGGAGCCGAACCGGCCTTATTTTTCTCTTTTAGCGGAGCAAGCGGTAAAATGCCGTTAAAACTGGCCATGCATTCACCCCTTTTGCTCTTGCTTCGGCGTCTTCCCAAACTCCTGCTGGAAGCACTGTGAAAAGTACCCGGGATCGTTGAAACCCACCTCGTAGGCGATTTCCGCGATGGTTTTCCGGGGGTTGCGCAGTAGTTCCTTTGCTAGTTGCAGGCGGATCCAACGGATGTAAGCGGTGGCGGAGCGGCCAGTGAGCGCCGTCAACTTGTTATGTAACTGGGTGCGACTCACCCCCATGCTCCTGCAGAAATCCGGCACGGTAAAAGTCCCATCGCCCAGGCGATCGAGAACCTCCTGGCGGGCTTTTGCCAAAAACCGGTCTTCTATCTGCAGCGCGGGATCGTCGGTAGGCGAAGGCGGCTCCTGGGCTAAGTAGCGGGCGCGGAGCCGTTGCTGCATGGCAACGAGATTAGCCAATTGAAGCTGAAGTTCCGCAAGGCTGAAAGGCTTCGGCAAATAAGCGTCGGCGCCGCGTTGCAGGCCGGCGAGGCGGTCTTCCGCCGATGCCCTGGCGGTGAGCAATACGATGGGGATATGGCTCGTGCGCTCGTCGTTTTTCAGGGTTTCGCACAACTCAAAGCCGTCCATTTCGGGCATCATGACGTCGCTGATGATGATGTCGGGTACTTCTTCAATAGCCTTTTCCACGCCGGTACGCCCGTTGCTTGCCGTCAGAATGCGGTATTGTTCTTCGAGACTGGAGCGGAGCCAGGTGACGATGTCCGGGGAGTCTTCCACGATGAGCAGGACGGGCAGTTCTTTTCCCGTGGAGAACGAAACTGCTTCTTCAGCTTCCTTGACCGGAGGTACAACTGAAAACCGGGCGGTGTAGGAGGTTTCCTCTTTTTGCAAAGGTGCTTCGTTGGTAATGGGCAGATGCACCCTGAAACAGGCGCCCCTGCCCTCCTCGCTTTCAGCCTCGATGGCGCCGCCCAGCAACTCCGTCAATTCTTTGACCAGCGTCAGCCCGATGCCGGTGCCGCCTTCCCGGCGCAGGCCGAGCCGGGCGTTATCGGAAGCCACTTGGTAGAAGCGGTCGAAGATGCGCGGCAGTTGATCTTCCGGGATGCCGATGCCGGTATCGCGCACCTCGATCTGCAGGAAGGGTTTGCCGGCGCGCCCGGTTTGCCCGATCCGGATGAAAACGGCGCCGCCATCAGGCGTGAACTTGACGGCATTGGCCAACAGATTGGAAAAGATGTGGTGTAGCTTTTCCTCGTCGAAATCCATCAGCAGCGGTTCGGGTTCGGCCTCAAAGTTTATGGCGATCTTTTTGGAGCCGGCCAGGGATGCGTACGATTCGGTCAGGTATTTCAAAAAAGCGACTACATCGCCTTGTTCCATATTTACGGGCAACATACCCGCTTCCAACTTGGAAAGATCGAGTATCTGATTGACGATCTGCAACAGGCGGAAACCATTGCGGCGGATCAATTCCATCTCCATAGAGATGCGATGCATTGCGTCTCTGCCATGCCCATCCGACAACAATTTTTCCGCCAAGCCGATGATGACTGTCAGCGGCGTGCGGAATTCGTGCGTGACGTTGTCGTACAATTGTTTCCGGAAGGCGTCCAATTCCTTGAGCCGCTCTGCCTCCCGCTGCCGTGCCGCGAGTTCGGCCTGCTCGCGCCAACGGCGGCGCTGAAACCGGAAAAAGGCGTACATGATGCCCGCTGCCGCCAACACGTAGAGGCAGTACGCCCACCAGGTAAGCCACCAGGGCGGAGTGATGACGATGGCGATGGAGGCGCCTTCCTCGTTCCAGTTACCGTCGGCATTGGAAGCTTTCACCCGCAGGGTGTATTTTCCGGGCCGCAGTTTGGTAAAAGTGACATTATTCCGGTTGCCGATGTACTGCCAATCTTGATCGAAGCCATCCAGCCAATAGGCATATTGGTTTTTGCTTGGGTTGCCGAAGTGCAAGGCAGCAAACTCGAAGGTCATCACCCCTCCCTGGCTGTAGGGCAGCACCAATCTTTGCGTTTCGGAAATGGCCTGCTCCAAGCGGTAGCCTTCCCCTTTTTTGCACTTGCCACTCACGCAAACAGGAACGGATTGATTGAAGAGTTGGAAGCCGGTGAACCGGATGAAGGGCCGGATCGTGTCGGGCTTCACATCGTCGGGGTGGAAAATATCGAGGCCCTGTTTCCCTTCGAAAAACAGCTCGCCGGAATAAGGGCTTCTGTAATGGCTGAACGCCTCAAACCCCCGGTTGAGCAAGCCTTCACGGTAGTCTAAGGTTCTGAGCACCTTCTCTTTCTTCAAGTCAAATTTTACGATGCCCTCGAACGTACTCAACCACAAATGGCCCTTGCCGTCGGGCACTACGGAGAGCACGTTGTTGTCGGGAAGACCGTTTTTTACAGTGAAGCGCTGGAAGGTTTCTCTTTGCGGATCGAACTTGTTGAGGCCGCCGCCATAGGTGCCGATCCAGAGGAATCCGTTCTCGTCTTCGTAGATGTCGAAAGCCGTATTCTCACTTATGCTGGCGAGGTTCTTCGGGTCATGTGCATAGCGCTTGAACGCTTTTTTAACCGGGTCGTAACGCTGCAGCCCGCCCCTCGTGCCGGCCCAAACCGTGCCGCGGCGGTCCACAAAAACTCGCCTGGCGCCGTTCTCGTAGGTTTTTGCATGTATTGTGTCATTTAAAAAAGGAAGCACCTCCCCGGTTTTTTCATCGAGCCGGTTCACGCCGCCCTCCCAGGTGGCGATCCAGATGGCGCCGGTATGGTCCTGGGAGATATCTCTTATCCAATCATCACTGAGCGCAAGGCGATCGCCTGACCTTTCATGGTAATGCGCAAAGGATTTTGTATCCGGATCAAAGCAAAACACACCTCCTTGCGTGCCCATCCATATCCGGCCCTGCCTGTCTTTGAAGAAGCAATACACCCCGGTATTCCAGGCCTCCATTTGAGCCGGCCGGTGCGGGAAGGGGCGCTTCTCTCCCTTTTTCCAATCAAAGACCATGAGGCCCTCCTTTTCCCAGAGGAGCAGTTGCCCGGGAGCTATTTCAAAAAAGCTTCTCAAGCGGCTCACATTTCGCAGTTCCTTCTGGTAGGAATTGGGAAACCGGCCGAATACCTCCGTGAATGGGTTGATCCGGTTGAGGCCCGCCACCGTGCTCACCCAGATAACCCCGGAATGGTCTTCGCAAATAGAGTGAATCGAATTGCTGCTCAGGCTGTAGGCATCATCGGTATGGTGTATGAAATGTTGCCAATTCCCGGATTTTGTATCCAAGCGAAACAAGCCGTTGGTTGTACCGCACCATAACAGGCCGTTTCGTGAAGCCATAATA
>CAZNYK010000169.1:0-7047 GCA_964577215.1 uncultured Saprospiraceae bacterium | reverse complement strand
TCTTCTGTCTCCAACCGGTACAGATACACGCCCGGCGCCGGTTTCCTCCTTGTCGCATCCCAGGTGAAGGTGTGCAGCCCGGCAGCCAATCGCCCCTGTGCCGGCACGGCTATCGTCCTGCCATGCGGGTCGGTTACGCTGAGCCGCACGCTTTGCGCTTTTTCCAAATGGAAACTCAGCACGGTTTCCCCGCTGAACGGGTTGGGGGCGTTGGCAAAGAGTTGTACGCCCGCCGGCTGCTTTGACCTTGTGTTTACCGGTGTTGTACTGATGCCCTCGCCCTCAGTGATGTAATACGTGCGGTTTACGGTCAGATCGGTGAAAACCTCCTGCAGACCGCCGGGCCAGCGCACATGGAGAGAGTCGATCACTTCAGCCTGGCCCAAGCCGAAGTGCCGCGTGAAACTGTTTTGAGCGGCATAGCCGGAGCCGGCGGTCACTTCGTCTATGTAATTTTTATTGCCTGCCGTCACGCGCAGGCGTGCGCCGATGGCCGCGCGGTTGCTCTGTGTGCCTGTGAGCTTCAGCTTCACCCACTTGTTGAGGTTGAAGTTCTGGTTGAGGAAGAGTTGATTGCCGTCGTTGCCGCTATTGGCCAGCATGAGGTCCGGCCAGCCGTCGTCATTGATATCTGCGCAGGCAACGCCGTAGCCGCCGTACATGCTGTGCAGTGCCGTGCCCTGGCTGACGATGGAGAAAGTGTTGTCGCCGTTGTTTCGGTACAGGATATTGGGATGAGGAGAGAAGTAGCTATCGTTCGACATGTAGATGTCTTTGTAGCCGTCGTTGTCGTAATCGAAGAAAGTAACTCCCCAGCCCATGCCGGGGTCGGCGCAGCCGGCTTGCTGGGCGATGTTGCTGAAGAAGCCGGCGCCGTTGTTGAGCAGCAGGGAGTTGAATGACAGGTTGGTGATGTAGAAGTCGAAGTGGCCGTCGTGGTTGATGTCGGCAAAATCCACGCCCATGGCCTGGCTGGCGTGGTTGGCGCCGGTAGCGGCGGAGACGTTGGTAAAGGTGAGATTGCCGTTGTTGCGGTACAGGATATTGGGCTGGTTGGCGTCGTGGGTGAGGTAGATATCCAAATCGCCGTCGTTGTCGTAGTCAACAAAAACGGAGCCCATGGCCACGCCGAAATCATTTGCGCCGGCCTGGTTGACGATGTCGGTAAAGGTGAGGTTGCCGTTGTTGCGGTACAGGGCGTTCGGCGCATTGAGGTTGGCGATGTAGAGGTCGATGAAGCCGTCGTTGTCCACATCGCCGAACATGACGGCCTTGGTGTAAAACTCGTCGAAGATGCCTGCCGCGGCGGTGATGTCGGTAAAGGTGCCGTCGCCGTTATTATGGTAAAGTATATCCGGCTCATCCCGGTTGCCGAGGTACAGATCCAAAAAGCCGTCGTTGTCAATATCGCCCCAGATGCTCATGGTGCTGGTGCCGTGATGGGCTACGCCGGCCTGGGCGGCTACGTCCACGAAGATGTTGTTGCCCAGGTTTTTGTAGAGCAGGTTGGGGGCGTTGTGGCGGGATACGTAGATATCTTCGCGGCCGTCGTTGTTGAAATCGCCGAAAGCGATGCCGTAATTGCGGCCGGTGTTGCGCACGCCGGCGGGGCCGGAGATATCCCAAAAAACGGCTTGGGCCGGCAGGCCTGAAAGCGCTATGCCGTTCAGGAGGAAGAAAGTAAACAGGCGAACCATAAAAGGCAGTTATAGGGGACGAAAATAGGGGAATTTTTCATCTGAAGCCTCATAGCTCCGAAGAAAAATGGAAGGTGTTTTTCCTTTCAGGAAGCTTTTATCAGACCTGTAAAATACAATATAGGCTTTTGCAAGCCGGCCCGGACAATACCATTGCCTACCCTACCACCTCCAAAAACTGCATTTCATACAACCTCCGGTAGGCGCCGGCCTCGTTTTGCAGCAGTTCCTCATGGGTGCCGAACTCCGCCACGCGACCCTTCTCCAGCACCAGCACTTTATCTGCGTGGCGGATGGTGCTGAGCCGGTGGGCAATAATGATGGAAGTGCGCTTGGCGATAAGCGTTTCGATGGCGAATTGAATGACCGACTCCGTTTCGGGATCAATGGAGGAAGTGGCTTCGTCCAGGATGAGGATGTCGGGATCGAATACCAAGGCGCGCACAAAGGAGATGAGTTGCCGCTGCCCCATGCTCAGGGTGGCGCCGCGCTCCATGACCATGTACTCGTAGCCTCCGGGCATTTTTTCGATGAACTCGTGCGCGCCGATCATTTTTGCCGCATGGATAACCTGTTCCCGCGTAATGGCCGTATCGCGGAGGGTAATATTTTCCATCACTGTGCCGGAAAAGAGGAACACGTCTTGCAGCACCAGCGCGATGCGGCGGCGGTAGGCGTGCAGTTCGTAGTCGCGGATGTCATGGCCGTCCACTTTGATGTGGCCGTGCTGGATGTCGTAAAAGCGCGTGAGCAAGCTCATGGTGGTGCTCTTGCCCGAGCCGGTGCCGCCCACGATAGCCAAGGTTTTGCCGGCGTCTAAATGAAAACTGACATCGCGCAGCACATAGTCTTCGTCAGTATATGCGAAAGAAACTTCTTCAAAATCGAGTTCTCCGCGAAAACTCTTGGGCTCCAGTTTGCCTTTATTGGCAATGAATTCTTTGCGGTCTAAGAGCGCAAACACCCGCTCTGAAGCCACTAAGCCCATTTGCAGGGTGTTGAACTTGTCGGCCAGCATGCGGATGGGCCGGAACAGCATATTGATGTAAATAGGGAAAGCCACCAATGCGCCCAGCGTTACGTCCCCGGTCAGTACCCGGCCTGCGCCCCACCACACCATCAGGCCCAAAGAAGCCGCCGCGATGATCTCCACCACGGGAAAGAACACAGCGTAATATAATATGGCGTCTAAATTGGCCTTGGTGTAGGCCCGGTTGATGATGCGAAACTTCTGCCCTTCCTGCTCCTCGGCGTTGAACATCTGCACGATGCGCATGCCGGTGATGCGCTCCTGCATGAAAGCGTTCATTTTGGATATCTCGTTGCGCACGACCTGGAAGGAAGCTTTCACCTTCTCTTTGAAAATCCAGGCCGCCACGAAGAGAAAAGGCAACACGATCATGCATACCAAGGTGAGTTTCCAACTGGTGTAAAACATGACGCCCAGCACGGCAATGAGCATCAACAGGTCGGCGATGATGGTGATAATGCCTTCCGAAAAGATGGAATTGACTGCCTCGATGTCGTTGATGGTGCGGGTAGTGGAAGTGCCTATAGGCGTGCGGTCAAAGTAGCTGAGCCGCAGGTTGGTGATGTGCTGGAATACCCTGCCCCTGAGATCGCGCACCACGCTCTGGCCCAGCCAGGCCGAGCCGTATTGGAAAACGTACTGCAAACCGCCCTCCAGTATCAGCAGCACGACCAATATCATGGACATAAACGACAAGCCCTTGATGTCGAGCTTGAATATGTAGTCGTCCACCATTACTTTGACCAAATAAGGCCTCATGATGGAGAGCGGCGCCAGGATGACGGCCAGCAGCGCGGTAGCTGCAAATATGCTGCGATAGGGCATGGCCAATGCCAATACGCGCCCCAACAGGGACATTTTGAGCTTGGGTGCGGTCGTTTCTGCCATGGATCGGATGTAATTTTGACGAAACACAGAAAACAGGCAATCGGTTTTATCCAAACGGGCTTCCTCTCTACAAAGTATGCCGGCAGAAATGCTGCCTGAGGTATGATGCGATAATGTGGTCGCGCTAATTTAGAGCTTCGATCCCCAAATGTTAAATTTTTAAAAAAAGTATTACCATTGCATGAACAGCGCTTTATTTTATTTCATACCTTTGTTCCAGTAGATCAAACGTATAGCAAAAAGTTCTTAACATTTTACAGTTTTTGATACTTGCCCTGTATTTGGATTACGCTTTGAAAGGTTTCTGATAAGTAAGCTATAATTGAGATTTGGATATTACATCCAGTCTTGTAAACAGGTTTCAAGCACTGCCCCCAGCAGCCTTAGTCTTCATTCCAAATGTTTTGATTCATCTGGGGCTAATCCTCCCGTAAGCCGTTCTTGTACGTACAAAGCGCGCAGAAAAGGTAGTCAATATATTCAAGGTCAATTCAATACATATGAACAACACTTTACTTCCCGTTGCGCCATGCACCCTTATTGTTGAATGGGGAATGTCGATATCCCGAACACTCCGTTGGTTCGTGACAGGGCTGGTAGTATGTATATCAAGCGCCGCTGTCATGGGGCAAAATCCCATAGTCGCAGAGAATAGTCTGCCCGGCAATCCACCCTCCGAATGGGAGCTTCCTCTGCCTAATGCGGGGGATTTGTCGATTCAGGGTTTTGCAACCGATATGAGCTACAACAAAGGGCAGACTGCTCAGTTCAAGATCGATGTTTCCGGCCCGCAGACCAATTTTACGATCAGGATTTACCGCCTGGGCTACTATCAGGGCAACGGCGCCCGCTTGATAGCCAACCTGGGGTCTTTTGCCGGCGTGGATCAACCGCCATGTGTCACTCAGGCTGCTACCGGATTGGTTGACTGCGGCAACTGGTCGGTATCCGCTTCCTGGAATATTCCCACAACCGCCGTATCCGGGTTGTATATTGCCAAATTGACCCGCACCAATAATAACGGCTCCAGTCACATCGCCTTCGTCGTACGCGATGATGCCAGCACAGCTGATATTATCTTCAAAACTTCGGATGCTACCTGGCAAGCTTACAACGTTTATGGCGGCAACAGCTTGTACGTGGGTACGGTGCCGGGGTTTCCAGCCGGCCATGCGCCCAAGGTCAGCTACAACCGGCCTTTTTATACCCGTGCAGGAAACGGCGGCGGCGGGCCGCAGGAAGACTGGCTCTTCAATTGCGAGTATCCCATGATCCGCTTCATGGAGCGCAACGGATATAATATGGTATATACGACTGATGTGGATATGGAGCGGAATCCCTACTTCTTTGCATCGGGCAACTTGAAACACAAAGTCTTCCTTTCCGTAGGGCACGACGAGTACTGGTCGGCCAATGAGCGGGCCAATGTTGAGGCTGCCCGGGATGCCGGCATGCACCTGGCTTTTTTCAGTGGCAATGAGGTATATTGGCGCACCCGGTGGGAGAACAGCATTGACGGCTCCAACACGCCCTATCGCACTTTGGTCTGCTATAAAGAGGGCACCCTGGGCGAAAACGGCTGCGGCGGGAAATGCGATCCCAGCCCTGAATGGACCGGCTTGTGGAGGGATGGCTGCAACTTTCCCGGATCAGGCGGGTGTGATCCGGAAAATGCGCTTACCGGCCAGATCAGTTGGGATGGTACTACAGGTACCATTCAGGTGCCTTCCGATTTGAAAAACAATCGGTTTTGGCGCAATTCACCCAATGTAGCCAACCTCGGTTCAAGCCAGGTACAGACGCTTACCTCCGGCACTTTGGGGTATGAATGGAACCCCTACCAGGCACAATATGCTTCCTTTTATCCTCCGGGAAGGATATTGCTTTCCCGCACTCAGTTCAACGGCAAAACCCACCATGCCTCTTTGTTCCGGCATTCCAACGGCGCGCTCGTGTTCGGCGCCGGTACGGTGCAGTGGATGTGGGGCCTGGATGCAAACCACGACCGGGGCAATGCCCCGCCCAGTCCCGACATGCAGCAGGCCACCATTAACCTTTTTGCCGACATGGGTGTGCAGCCTGGCTCGCTCATGACCGGCCTGACGCCGGCAACCCAGTCCACGGACTTTACCCCTCCCGTTTCAATTATCGTTTCTCCTGCCAACGGCGCTGAAGTGCCGGTAAATTCTTCTTTGGCTATTTCAGGCACGGCTTCTGATGTGAACGGGGCAGTGGCAGGTGTGGAGGTTTCTGTGGATGGCGGCCAGACATGGCAAGTGACCACGGGTGCGGCTAACTGGGGATTCACCTGGCTTCCGACCACGCAAGGCACTTTTACTATTTTGAGCCGCGCATTTGACGACTCCGGCAATATGGAGGTTCCTGTACAAGGGCAGCTGAATTATATCACTATCACTGTAGCCCCCCCGGGGCCCCCGAATTGCCCCTGCAGCATTTGGCCCCCAACGGCGATCCCTGGCACGATTACGGAGCCTGACCCTCAGGCCGTAGAACTGGGCGTCAAGTTTAGTTCCAATGTAAATGGCTACATCAACGGTATCCGCTTTTACAAGGGGCCCCAAAATACCGGCACTCACACAGGCAATCTCTGGACTACTTCAGGGGTCAAACTTGCCAGTGTAGTATTTACTAATGAAACCGCTTCCGGATGGCAGGAAGCCCTGTTCAGCAATCCGGTGGCTATTAATGCCAATACCACTTACATTGCATCTTACCATACCACTTCAGGCCGTTACTCCAAGAACAATAACTTTTTTACTAATGGCGGGGTTGTCAATTACCCTTTGAAGGCGCTGGCCAACGGGGAAGACGGCCCCAACGGCGTTTACAGATATGGCTCTACAAGCGGATTCCCGACGAATACTTTCCTCGGTTCCAATTATTGGGTGGATGTAGTATTTGATGTAGCAGACGCCTCCGACACCACGCCCCCTATGGTGTTTTCGGTCTTACCTGTCAATAATGCCACTGGAGTGCCGGTATCCGCCTCTGCCTCCGTCACCTTTAATGAGCCAATGGATCCAACGACCATCAACACATCCACTTTTAGGCTGGAAAATGCAGGTACTCCGGTTTCTGGTACGGTGACCTACAATAATGTGACCCATACGGCGATTTTCACTCCCAATGCATCGCTGGCTCATTCTACCACATACACGGCAACGGTCTCAGGCAGTACGGGCGGTGTAGCCGACGAGGCCGGCAATACCCTGGCGGCGAATTATTTGTGGACGTTCACTACTGCGGTTATAGCGACCTATGACCCGCCTGTGGCGCTCTGCCAGGATGTGACGGTACCATTGAACGCATCCGGTACGGCAAGTATCACCGCAGCCCAGGTGGACAATGGCTCCAGCGCAACCAGCGGCATCCAATCCATTACCGTGTCGCCCAACAGCTTTACCTGCGCCA
>CAZNYK010000168.1:0-7051 GCA_964577215.1 uncultured Saprospiraceae bacterium | reverse complement strand
CCATACTCAATAACTCCACTTCACCCGGAAAAACACCGCCTGAATGGGCACGGTATATCTCTTGTCTGCCCGGCTGAAAGCAATTTGCCCTACGAGATCCAATGTCCAGTTTTCGCTGAGCGAGTAGGCCAGAGCAGGGTTGAGGAAAAGGGCGTGAGAGCGCACCGGGCTGTAAATAGCGGCGATGCTGCCCTGCAAGAGCGGATTAAAGGGGTATCCCGCTGAGGCAAAAACAGCATGGCGGTAAGGGTAGAGATTGCGGGCTGATAAGGTAAAGCCGAATATGTTGCCCTCGCCGGTACTGCCGTTGCTGTTGTACAAATAGCCGGTATTAACAAAAAGCGCATTGGAGAAGGAGTAGTCGATGCCAAAAGTAGCGGTAAAACTTTGAGGACGGTCCTTTTGCCAGGGTACGAACCAGGTAGCTTCTCCCTTGAAACCGGCATTTTTCAGGTTGCCGGCCCAGCCCAATCCCAGCGCGGCATCGCCCTGCGCGATACCGGCAAGCAGTTGAAGGTCGTATTGATTTCGATTGAACTTCCACAATGCGGCGGCCACTGCCTCGTCCCAATGATCGAAAGCCTTCGCGGCGATTTCAATGCTTGATGCGAAGCCGGTGTAGTAACGCACGCGCAGCGCGTCGCTGCCGGGGCGTTCCTCGTAGTCAAAGTCTGTAAAATTGAATGCGTTGAAGATGTCGTTGGGGTTCCAAAGGGTGTTGATGCCCCAGTTGATGCGCTGGCGGCCGAGACTGATCTCCAAAGGACCGGAATTGTACTCCATGTACAGGCGGTCGAGCATGGTGTGCAGCACGAAACCGTTTTTGTCCAACACGACGGCAGAGAGGTCGAAGTAGTCGTCATTGGCATTATCCACCAGCCTGGCGTACTGAGGCGTGCCGCGCACGATGTCGCCGAAGAAGAGACGGGTGCGGGCTTCGGCGCGCAGGGTGAGTTTGTCGTGCAGGAACCACCGGAAGTTGAGGCGGTGGTGCAGGAGATTATCCTGAAGGAAAGTATCGGAAGCTGCGCCCTGCCCCGGCAGAAAGGAGGCATCGTTGAAGAAGATCAGCGTTTGCAGATTTTTGAGATAGCCGCCGAGTTCCCAATTTTTGGTTTTTGAGATGGGCTCCTCCTCCTGCGCATGGAGAGGCAATGCGAGCAGGAAAGCGCTGAGCACGGCAAGGAACGTGTTTCTCATAATTGAGCAGTAGGAAGGTGAGAATGACCTTCTCCAACGGAGCCGGTCAACGCCCCAATTTAAGCCATTTGCTTGTATTTTCCAAGCGGGATGCGTAGTTGTTGTTTCCGGCAGGACTCTTCTATGTAATAACTCCCGCCAGCGTAGCCGTAAGGAAGCAGGCGATGGTGCCGCCAATCAGCGACTTGATGCCCAGTTCGGTGAGGGCGCGGCGCTGCCCCGGAGCAATGGCGCTGATGCCGCCTATCTGGATGCCGATGGAAGCGAAATTGGAAAAGCCGCAAAGCGCATAGATGGCAATGATGAGCGATTTGGGCTGCAAGGTGACGCCTGCGCTTTTCATTTCGCCCAGGGCGCCGTAGGCCACAAACTCGTTGATCACTGTTTTTTGCCCCAGTAGCTCGCCAACCGTGAGGATATCGGCAGAGGGCACGCCGAGCAGCCAGGCCACCGGAGCAAAAATAAGCCCCAGGAGATAGGTGAAACTGAATCCTGAAGCCCGGCCGTCGGTCATGGATACGGCCCAGTCATTGAGGCCGCTCCAGCTTCCGATGAAGTTTTCCATGATGTAATTTATCATGGCGATCATCGCGGTAAACACGAGCAGCATGGCGCCCACATTCACCGCCAACCGCAACCCGTCAGTTGTACCCTTGGAAATGGCGTCCAAAAGGTTGGAACCGCTATCCACTTCCATTTTTACTTCTTCCTCCGTGTGCTCCCGTTCCGTCTCCGGGAAAAGCATCTTGGCCGCCACAATTGCCGCCGGAGCAGACATGATAGAGGCAGTGAGCAGGTGCCGGGCAAAATAGAGTTGTTGGGCGGGGTCGTCCCCTCCCAGGAAGCCCACATAAGCGGCAAACACGCCGCCCGCAATGGTAGCCATACCGCCTGTCATCAGGCAGAGCAATTCAGAGCGGGTCATGCGCTCCAGGTACGGCCGTATGACCAAGGGCGCTTCCGTCTGGCCGATGAAAACATTGGCGGCGGAGGCCAGGCTCTCCGGCCCCGACAAGCCCATGGTACGGGTCATCACCCAGGATATGCCGTAAATGATGCGTTGCAAAATGCCGAAGTAGTACAGCACTGCCGATAATCCGGAAAAGAATACAACCGTTGGCAACACCTGGAATGCAAAAATGTAGCCGAAGGTATCGGTGCGCGTGATCAGATCGCCGAAGATAAAGGACGAGCCCGCCTTAGTGAAATCGAGTATGACCACGAAGAATGTGGCAATGGCGTCAAAAATTTTGTTGACAACCGGCACTTTGAGCACGCCTATGGCAAAAACCAACTGCAATGCCAAGCCGGAGCCTACCAAGCGCCAGTTGATTGCCCGGCGGTTGTTGCTTAAAACAAACGCTACCGCAAGCAGGAAAACGACGCCCAGCAGGCCGCGCAACAGGGTGATCAGGAAGTCCATATGATGTCGTCATTTTTTGAAAACAGGCCAAAGTAAGGAAAAAGGCTTCATATATTGCGGCGGTATTTATGAGCGATGTGAAATTACCATACATGAAACCGTTGATCATCGGCATTTGCGGCGGTAGCGGCGCAGGAAAAACCACACTCATCCGCCATCTGAAATCCCGTTTTTCCGAGGTGGAAATGTGCGTCCTTTCATTGGACGACTACTACTATCCCCGTACTCAGCAAAAGGTGGATAAAATGGGCGTCAACAACTTTGACCGGCCAAGGTCCATCGACAGAGAGGCTTTCGTAAAGGACTTACACCGGCTCATCAAAGGGGAAGTCGTAACGAGGCAGGAATATGTATTCAACAACGAATTGGCCAAACCCCGCACTCTCACCTTTCGCCCTGCGCCCGTGCTCGTGGTAGAGGGTATCTTCGTTTTTCACTTCAAGAAAGTGCGCAAGCTGCTCGACCTGAAGGTTTTTCTCCACGCCAAGGAAAACCTCAAGGTCATTCGCCGCATCAAACGCGACCAGGTAGAGCGCAACTATCCCCTGGAGGATGTGCTCTACCGCTACCAGCACCACGTATTGCCCACCTACGAGCGCTACATCCGGCCCTATATGGAAGATGCGGATATCATCCTCACCAACAACGAGGGCTTTGAGAACGGATTAGCCGTCCTTACCGGTTTCATCCGGCATTACTTGGAACGGCCCGAACACTGGCACGATGTGGATTTTTAGCCTTGCTCAGGGGAGGTACCTCTTGGCCCGCAGCAGTGCAAGCCAGTCAATGTTCTCCTGCTCGGGAGTATTTCCCTCGTCGAAGCGGCGAAGCGCCATCAGTACAAACAGGATGTAAAACGCCGTGCCGATCTGCGTCTCCAAGGTATGCTCCACCAAGCAAGAGGAAAAAATGAGCACGTGAAACGCGGCGAACAAGGGATCGCGCCATGCGCGCCTGTATGCCAGGGGCCAAATCATGCCCCAGGTGAACACGAGCAAGCCCAGGATGCCCGTGGCCGCACCCACAAGCAGGAACTGGTTGTGGGGCATGAGGTTGAGCCCGGCCAGGTCGGGGTAGTTTTCCCGAAGATATGCGTCTGTGGCATCCCGGATATCGCCGGCGCCTACGCCGCTCAGCGGTTTTTCGCGCATGATGGCTATGGCGGCGTACAGCGAGCCTATGCGCCGCGCATCGGAGAGGTCTTTTATCTGCTCCTGTTGGGCAAACATGCGCATGCTGTAGAGCGAATAATTGATTCGATTCTGAAAAGAGGGCACAAAACGGTATGCCACCCAGCCCGCCGACGCAATGGCAAGGGTCAGAAAAACTGCGAGCAGGTACCGTTTTTGCTCCGCGATCAACAGCACGGCATAATACAGCATCATGGCGTACAATGCCAGCAGGCCGCTGCGCACTGCCAGCACATGGAGATACAAAACCAAGAAGAACGTGAGGGCGATGATCGCCTTTCGTTCCCAACCGTATTTCCATACAAAACGCTCCCGCCACAAATACGCTCCGATGGCTGCGCAGAAAGCGACCATGAGGCTGAAGCGGATGTGTTGCACCGGCGTAGGCATTACCCTGCCTTCGCGGTACCCGTAGGTGAGCGCTTCGAAGTCGAGCGCATACAACGCAAGGGAATACAGCGCAGCCAGGCTGACCCAGGCGAAAAACACGTACAACAGCCTGAGGTACAGGTCCCGCCCCATGCGGGGAATAGCCACCACTGCAAAAGGAAGCAACAGGAAGGGCAGCTTCATGCGCAGCCGGTCAATCCACCAGGCAGTGTTTTCCGACCACAAGCCGCTGACGAAATACACCAGGAAGATGCAAGATAAAGCCACCAATGCCTGATGGCGGAGAAAATGGCGGAAGTTCTGCCGGAAATTGACGTTGAGCACCGCGCTCGCCGCCAGCCCGATCATGCCCATGCTCATCATGGCTTTGGATACTACCAAGCCCACCATGATAAACAGAATAGCCAGCACCCCGATAAACTGGTGGTCTATCCAGTAGGATATCCGTGCCGGGAAGTTGCGGTTTTGCATTTACAGTTTTTCAACTTGTGGATTTGAGGCCGGCAGCAAGGCGCCCCGCGCATAAAAAAACGGATTCTCGGTACTTTCCTTGTTGTACCGGAGCGGTTTTTGAGTTTGATAATCCAGCAAGGCGCCGCCGGCTTCTTCAAGGATGATCTGCCCGGCGGCGGTATCCCACTCGCCGGTATGGCCCATGCGGGGATATACGTCGGCCTCGCCGCGTGCCAGCATTCCGAATTTCACGGCGCTGCCTCTCCTGATAAACTGCGGATCCCGAAACTGCCCCACGAGTTTTTCCGTGGCCGCATTCAGGTGTGAGCGTGATGTTAACAGGCGAAGCCCTTCATCCTCCCAACGAAAAGACGCGCATTGCAATCGCACATCGCCTTCGCCGGGCCTCAACTCAAAAGCGCCATGTCCTTTCAATGCCCAGAAGCATTCGCCGCTTACAGGCGCCAGGATGACGCCGAGGACTGCCTCGCCGCGGTGGGCGAGCGCTATGTTTATACAGAACTCCCCGCTTTGCCGTATGAATTCCTTGGTGCCGTCTAACGGATCCACGATCCAGCAGTAATCCCAATGGCGGCGCTCGTCATAGGGCGGCAAGTCGTTTTCTTCGGAAATGATGGGCCAATCCGGGGCGAGCGCTTCGAGCGCGTCGCAGATGATGCGATTGGCAGCCCGGTCGGCGCGGGTAACGGGCGTATTGTCGGGTTTTTGTTCTACCCCAAAATCTGCCTCCCCGTCATATACATCCATGATGGCGCTGCCGGCCATGCGGGCTATTTCAAGTACTTCGGGTATGAGATTGTTTATGCGGGTCATTTCCTGGCATTTGCCGGTCAAAGGTAGGGAATTTCAGCGCTCCGGCTCCGTTCCGCCGAGGAAAGGCACAAAGCGGAAATCGCCGGTGTCTTCTTCGAGATACTCGGTTTCGGAGGTGCGCACGATGCGCATCATGCCCTGCACCTCGATCCCGACAGGTATGACCAAGATGCCGCCTATGGCCAATTGTTGCTTGAGCGCTTCCGGGACTTCGGCTGCGCCGGCCGTGGCGATAATGCGATCGAAGGGGGCGTGTTCCGGCAGGCCCTTGCTGCCGTCGCGGAAAAAACAGCGCACATTCTTCAAGCCCAAGCTTTCGAGCAGCGCTTTGGCTTGCCGGTACAGGGCTTCATAGCGCTCTACCGTATATACCCTTGCGCCAAGCATGGCTAAGATGGCGGCCTGATAGCCGGAACCGGTGCCGATCTCAAGGACTTTATGGCGCTTGCGCACTTCCAGCAACTGGGTTTGGAAAGCCACGGTATAGGGTTGCGATATGGTCTGTTCGTTGCCGATAGGGAAGGGCTTGTCTTCATAGGCTCTTTCCTCGAAGGCTTTGTCTAAAAAATAATGCCGCGGGAGTTGCTCCATAACCTGAAGCACTGCCTCGTCCCTGATGCCTTTGCGGCGCAATTCCTCGATGAGTTTGCGGCGCATGCCTTTGTGCCTGTAGGTATCCTTCACGATATTGTTATGCCCTCTGCTCCTGCTTTCTGCCGAAAAACTGCGACCAGCCGAAGCGGATGATCAGGAGCAGCCCTGCGAAGATAAGGAACACCACTTGAAACGGCAGGAATGTAATGGCATAAATCCGGGTGCGATCTACAAACCACATGATGCCGAGGGTGGCCGCTATCATGATGATAAGGCCCGACAGCTTGTCAAAACCGGGTACTTTGTCCAGGTTCACGTTTTTCCGGATGATGAACAAGGTGAGCACCATGGAAATGATCGGCAATATTTGCGTGTAAATATTGGTATCGAGAATGCTGCGGCGCTCAAAAAGGAAGAAGTAAATGCTGAGCGTAACGGCAAAAATGCCGGGCACGCAGGCAAGATAGATGAGGGTGGAATACAGATACTTCCAGGGAGACAAATGCCCTTCGCCTTTGGCCAACCAGCCGGCGAGCAAGGCCGTGAAAGGCAGCATGAAGTAAAAGAAGAGCACGTAGGCCGGATTTTGGCCTAAAAGGTCGAAGAATTCCTGAAGAGTCATGCGCGTTAAGGTTTTACTCGTTAACCGGCGCAAAATACGAATCTTTTCACATGTCCTTGTGCCGTTCCCAGTAGTTCTGGTCTTCCACTTCATCTAACAGGGCGAGATAGTTGGCGTAGCGCAGTTCGCTGATGGCGCCGGCTTCTATGGCTTCGCGCACAGCGCAATGCGGCTCGGAGCGGTGCAGGCAGGAGCCGCCGAAGCGGCACTGGTCGGAAATCTGGAAAAATTCGCGAAAGTTGTGTGCGATATCCAAAGGCTCGAGGTTGTTGAAGGCCAGTGTCTTGATACCGGGCGTATCGATGAGGTAGCCGCCGAAACCAAGCGGATGCATTTCGGCGAAGG
>CAZNYK010000167.1:0-7160 GCA_964577215.1 uncultured Saprospiraceae bacterium | reverse complement strand
ATCTCCTATTGACAAGAGCCGAACTCTTGCATAATTTTGCATCTGAATCCAACGTTATGCTCTAAGCAATTATTCAGGTCATCCATCGGAAAGAGGTCGTTTACACCAATTAGGTCCAAGTTCAATTGAGTTACTTTCGATGGTTCTTCACGTCTAAAAACAAGATTTTTCATCTTCGCTTTCCGGCAATGATGCCGGAGAGCGGATAAAAATACAAAAAAATGAAAGTGTTTCTTTGGTTGATGTTTTTCCTGCCGGTTGCGGGATTCGCACAGGCCGACTTTTCAGGTATGGCCAAGGCGCTGGGTAGCGGCAATGCAGATGCATTGGGGCAGTACTTCGATCAAGATGTTGAAATCTCCTTAGCTGACAGAGAGGACGTCTATGCCAGGACGCAGGCTGTTGGCGTAGTACGGCAATTTTTTTCTCAGAATACTCCCCGCGGTTTCCAGCAAATGCACCAGGGCGCTTCCAAAGGCAGCGATGCACAGTATTGCATCGGCAATCTGACCACTGCTACGGGTACTTTCCGCGTCTATCTGTATGCCAAAAATTCCGGCGGCAAATTTCTTATCCAGGAAATTCGCTTCGATAAAGGCGGCTAAATCTTACCTTTGCCTGAAACCAGCAAACCAATATGGCGCTTGCATGGCGCATTGCCCGCAGATATCTGTTTTCAAGGAAGAGTACTAATGCCATCCACATTATTACGGGCATTGCCGTGTTCGGCGTCGCCGTGGGCGCCGCTGCCCTTCTCCTGGTGCTTTCTGTTTTCAACGGTTTTGAAGATCTCATCACTGGGATGTACAACAGTTTCAATCCCGACCTCAAGGTCATTTCTGTACAAGGAAAAACCTTTCAGGCGGATTCGGCTACTCTGGCGCGGCTGAGGATGGCCCCGGGGATTCAGTACGTATCTTGCACCCTGGAAGAGGTGGCTTTTTTTGAATACAAAAACAGCCAGGACTTTGGCACGCTCAAAGGGGTTGACTCCAACTACATCAAAGTTTCACGGGTGGACAGTATGGTCAGGGAGGGAGGATATGCGCTGGAAAGCGATGGGCGATTTTATGCCGTGTTGGGTTTGGGCATGCGCAACAAGCTCAATGTCAATGTGGATGATGTATTTGCGCCTCTTTCCGTTTATATGCCCAAGCGGCAGGAGACCGCTATGCTTGAACAGCAATTCAGAAAACGGCTGATCTATCCGGCGGGTACCTTTGTGATACAGCAGGAGTTTGACAATAAGTACGTAATTACCGATCTGAAAGCTACGCGCGAGCTGCTCGGTTACGAGGAGGAAGTGAGCGCCCTGGAAATGAAAGTTGCTCCCGGCGCATCCCCGGCGCTGGTGCAAAAGGCCGTCCAGGAATTGATGGGACCTGGGTTTGAGGTAAAAAACCGGTTCCAGCAGGAAGAAACTTTCATGCGCCTGATGCAGGTGGAAAAGTGGCTGAGCTTTGCCATTGTCAGCCTGATGATGCTCATGGTTTCGTTCAATCTGATCGGGGCGCTCTGGATGATCGTTCTGGAAAAGCAACCGGATATTTCGATACTGAAATCCATGGGAGCCACCGATAAATTGGTGCGCAACATATTTCTCCGGCAGGGCTTATTGTTGTGTATCATCGGGATAGGCCTGGGTTTTGCTTTGGCTGCCGGCGTGTATGCAGCTCAAAAATATTTCGGCATTGTCTCCATCCCAGGCAATTTGGTCATTGAGTCGTACCCCATCAGCATGCGCTTGAGCGATTTGCCGGTGGTGGCGGCTACGGTGCTCGGCATTGGGTTGCTTGCTTCTTTGCCGCCCGCCATGCGTGCAGTGCGGGTACCTGCGCTCTTTCGGGAGGAATAACCGGCTCCTGCCAAACAAAATCAGAAAACTATCTTGACCAAGCGCAGGCGGCTGCGTCGTTCGCTGGGTATTACCACCTCTTCGGCGCTGACCTGAAGCGCATCGCGGAAGCGCAGGCGAATATCCAGTTTTTCGGTATTGAGCAGGCTTTGCCGGTCAAAAGCGCCGCTGCTGTTGAGAATATATCCGCTTACCGTATTTTCAAACCGGATCTCATCGTTGAACAAAAAGCGCAGGCTGCCGGGTGTTTTAAACAGAAAAAAGGAGGAATACACGCCTCCATCATCCTGGGAGTACTGTTTTTTCGGCAGTATCGCCTTCCAGTGCGTTTGGCCATCGGGATGCATAGACACGACCACGATGTCGTCGTAGTAATAATCTACGATAAAACGGCCGATGCCGTCAAAACTCACGCGATTGGGCGCACCGAGGCGCCGCTCGTATTCTTTGCTGCGTTCGGCGATCATGAGCACCCCGCCGTCGCGGCGCAGTACCAATTCCCGGATGGAAATTTCTGAAACCCCCCGGTTTTTATCTACCTCCTTGCCGGCCATACCGGAGACGAACGCGTCGTCAAATTGCTCGAATTTCAGGAAGTGACTGTCTGACTGGCCGGGGTCAAATTTGAGCATGAAATACCCTGAGGCTCTGTCGTTTACTTTTTCGGCATATAAACCTGCGGCAACCAGCTGGTAGTTGAGATTGTCGTAAGTGAACCGGACATCGTAAGTGAGTTTACCTTCCAGCGGTACGTTGTATTGTACCAGCCGGGCATCTTCCCCGAAATAGGAGATGATCTGGTAGTGGTGGCCGTCTTTTCTGGCTATGAACTTGTTTTTTTCGAGGATGAGGTGAAAGTTGCCGTCGTTGTCCAGCAACATTTGGCGAAAGTCTTCCCAAAAAGAGAAGCTCGCAGGGGCGAAACTTTTTTCCCAGAGCAGGCGGAAGTGCACGGCATCAAAAACAAAGGCGTGCAGGGTTACCTGCCGCTCTACGTAGTAGATGAGTACCTTGCTGCGGTCTTCTGACACCATCATCTCGAATTCGGGCGTGTAGAAGAGGTAACCCAAGTTTTTTACGGTAGTAGAATCGATCATGTTGGCGCCTGGGTCAAACCTGGCAGCCTTCAGGATAGTTTGGTTTTGGTCCCGGTGGTGGTACAGGAGGGTGAAATCATTTTTGCTGTACGTGGAGCCCAGTACTTTGGGATTTTTTTTATCCAGGGTCAGTATTTTGGACCAGCTCGGGCGAAGGCGCTGATCGAAGCCCTGTATCTCGTACTTGTTGGTCTGATCGCGAAACAATAACACCCTTCCTTTGAACTCGCCGAGTATCTCGTATGCGACGTCATTGCGCAAAGGGATTTCCTCCGACATGATGATTTCCTGGCAGATGGCCGGCGAGACAAGACCTGCCGACAACACTAGTATCCATAAGTACTTCTTCATGGCATCGGAAAGAAAGACCTCAAGTTATTGCGCCTCTTCTAAGAATGCAAAACGAGTATCCAGGGTTTTGAATTGCACGGGATATATTGCGCCTGTATTGACATGACTGCAATGATCAAGCGGCTTTGAGCTTGCCGAGATTGGACCGGGAGAGTTTCTCCGCGGCGTAATCCTTGGTGATTTCGAGATGCCGTATTTCTATTTGGGAGGGCAACTCAAACATCGCATCTGTCATGATAGCTTCGCAGATAGAGCGCAGACCGCGTGCCCCTAATGCAAATTCAAGCGCTTTTTCAGAAATATAGTCCAGTGCATCAGGGCTGAAGTGGAGGTGAATGCCTTCCAGTTCGAAGAGGCGCTGGTATTGGCGGACGAGCGAGTTTTTCGGCTCGATGAGAATGCGCTGCAGGGTTTCTTTGTCGAGTGGATTGAGAAAAGCCAGTACCGGCAGGCGGCCTACGAGTTCGGGTATGAGGCCGTAGTGTTTTACATCCTGATGATTGATATATTGCAGCATATTGTCGTGATCCACCCGGATGAAATCTTCCGATTTGAACCCGATCACCTGGCTGTTCATACGCCTGGCAATGATCTTGTCGATACCTTCAAAAGCGCCGCCGCAGATAAAGAGGATATTTTCGGTATTGACCTTGACCAATTTTTGCTCAGGGTGCTTGCGCCCGCCTTGCGGAGGCACGTTCACATCCGTGCCTTCCAGCATTTTGAGCAGCGCCTGTTGCACGCCCTCCCCTGATACATCGCGGGTGATGGAAGGGTTATCGCTTTTTCGGGCAATTTTATCCAGTTCGTCAATATAAACGATGCCGCGTTCGGCAGCTGCCACGTCGTAGTTGCATACCTGGAGCAGGCGGCTGAGAATACTTTCCACATCTTCGCCGACATAGCCCGCCTCTGTGAAAACGGTGGCATCCACAATGGCAAACGGCACGTTGAGGAATTTGGCAATGGTTTTTGCCAACAACGTTTTGCCTGTGCCGGTTTGTCCAACGAAAAGAATATTGGATTTTTCGATTTCGATATCGTCTTTACGGGGCTGGTCCAATCGTTTGTAATGATTATATACAGCAACGGAAAGCACTTTTTTGGCTTCGTCCTGCCCGATGATATACTGGTCCAGATAGGCTTTGATCTCCTGAGGTTTGACCATTTTCATTCCCGGTGCGGAGGCCTTGGGCTTTCCTTTGTCTTCGCCGTGTTTGCGACCATACAACTCTTCCTGGACGATTTGCCCGGCCTGTTCTACGCATGCTTCGCATATATGGCCTTCAATACCGGCGATGAGGAGCAGCGCCTCTGACTTGTCTTTGCCGCAAAAGGAGCAATGGTAGCTTTGTTTTGATTTACGCATGTCTGTTTATTTCGGTTTGCGGCCCCGACCTAATCATAGCCGGGGCGCGTAGTACGGCATAAAGCCCCGCCGTATGCGGCAAATCTTCCGCCAATTTACCCCGCTGCATCAACACCCTTTCCCAGCACTTCGTCCACGAGGCCGTAGTCCATAGCTTCTTGAGAGGTGAGCCACTTGTCGCGGTCGGAATCTTCTTCAATTTGCTTGTACGGTTTGCCGGTATGGTGGCTGAGAATTTTGTAGAGGTCTTCCTGCATTTGCTTGATAAGCTTGTAGGAAATTTCCATATCCGACACTTGTCCTTGCATACCTCCTGAAGGCTGGTGGATCATCACCCGGCTGTGATACAGGCATGTGCGTTTGCCCTTGGTGCCGGCGGCGAGCAACACTGCGCCCATGGAGGCGGCCAAACCCGTGCAGATGGTGCCTACATCAGGCGAAACGAACTGCATGGTATCATATATACCCAGGCCGGCAATTACGGAGCCGCCGGGGCTATTGATGTACATGTTGATGTCCCGTTTGGGGTCGGTAGATTGAAGGAAGAGCAACTGCGCCTGCACGATATTGGCAATGTCGTCATAAACCGGAGTTCCCATAAAAATGATCCGGTCCATCATAAGGCGGGAAAATACGTCGAGCACGGTGGCGTTCAGTTGCCGTTCTTCGATGATATAAGGCGTCATGTTCTGCACCTGGGAGAGCGATTGCACGTTGTAGCGGGCGTAATCTTCCACTTTATAGCTGCTCATGCCGAGATGCTTGACGGCATACTTGAAAAACTCGTCTTTGCGAAACATACAGATATCGGGTTTTTTTATTGATGGTCGCTCCGGTAAAAAAGTGTACCGGCTTTCAATTCCGACTATGAAAACAACTTCCCTGCCTTCGGGTTGAACGGCGGCAAATTTTATTGTTCGGTTTCAGTTTCAGGAGTGGTTTCGCCGGCGTTTATGGTTTCCACTTCTGCCATTTCCGTATCGGCTGCCGGCGGTTGGGCCGGCTCAAGAGATTTTCGCCTTTCTTCCAGCACGTTCTCGAATTCTTCTTTAGTGACAGGCACGGGTTCTATGCTGACCTGTGCGGCCAACGCATGGAAGATTTTGTCGGTGAAGATGTCTTCGTATGCGTTGCGCAGGCTCTCCTCATTTTCCATGAGCCGCCGGGCCATATCATCTATAAAGTCCTCATTGATGTAGGGGGTTCTGCCGAAATATCCCCTCACGCGGTTGCGGAAGAACCCCACAAGTTCCTCCTCCTCCACAGAAATATCGAGTTGCCGGGCAATTTTGTTGCGGATCAAAGACCAACGGGTGCCGTTAATAAATGATTCAAACCTCTGTTCGATTTCCTGTTCAGAAATTTCCTCATCAGAATAGGCCAGCCATTTCTTAAGGAAATTTTCGGGCAGGGCCAAGGATGTTTCTTCTTGAATTCGATCGCGTATATCTATGAACATCAAGGAATTGGCAGGTTTCAAATACATCTTTTCCAGGTCTTGCCGGAGTAGTTCGCGGGCTTCAGCCTCGCTGCTCACCTTGCCCTCTCCGAAGATAAAGTCGAAGAAAGCCTGGTCGAGCGGCGCCGGTTCGTGGCGTTCTACCCTTTCAATGACAGCTTCAAACCACTCGTTCACATCTCCTTTGTGCTCCGGATCCGTATGCAACCAGTCTTTGAGTATCTTCTCTTCTTCCACATCAAACGCTGTGAAAATGTTGAAGCGCAGCGTGTCGCCTTTTTTTGCGGCGAGCACTTTTTCGCGCAGCGCTTCGTCTTTTATTTGACTGGGCCGGGCTGCAAAATGAGAATTCAAGCCGTTTTCCCGAATGGCGTCACCCTCCAGTTCGGCTATTTGAAAATAGAGAAGATCATTTTCGAGGAAGCCTTCTTCCACCTCCGACTCGCGTTCGTCTTCCGCGCGCAGTTTTTGCAGTTCCTCATCGATCATGGCATCGGAGACATCCACGGCATAGCGGCGGTATGTGCTTTCGGCTCCTGCGCCTTTCACTTCAAATTCAGGGGCAATACCCATTTCATAGCGAAAAGTATACTCCTGCATTTCCCGGGTATCGAGTTCGATACGGTCATTGTCATCCGCCGGAACAGGGCCGCCCAATACGTTTAGGTCATTTTGGCGGATGTACTCCTCTATTGCCGTGTTCAATTTTTTGTTGAGCACATCGGCCAGTACAGACTTGCCGAACATTTTGCGCAATACGGAATCAGGCGTTTTGCCTTTGCGGAAGCCTTTGAGCGAGGCCTGTTTCCGGTATTTGGCCAATTCTGCCTTGAAATCAGGCTCATAATCAGAAGGCGCCAGGGTAGCGCTCAGGATGAAGTGGAGGGAGTCGATGTCCTCTTTTTGAAATGTCGGCATTGAATGTATAATGTGGTTAAGAAAATATCAGGGCAGACCAATGTTTTTCAACTCGTGCGGGTGGAGGGACTCCCCGACCGAGGTCGGGATAAACTTCTCGTCCCTCCACCC
>CAZNYK010000166.1:0-7319 GCA_964577215.1 uncultured Saprospiraceae bacterium | reverse complement strand
TTCATCCGATTTTCCCGATTCCACCGGATTGATTGATGATTGATGATTGATGATTGATGATTGATGATTGATGATTGATGATTGATGATTTTTGATGTGGGGAACAACGAATAAAAACCAGATACATGTTCACAGGAATAATTGAGACCACCGGGGTGGTTTCCCGGATTGAAAAGGAGGGTTCAAACGTTCATTTTACGATTTCTTCCGCGATTTCGGAGGAGCTCAGGATAGACCAGAGTTTAGCGCATAACGGCGTATGCCTGACGGTGGTAGAGCTCGGCCCCGGGGCGCATACGGTTACCGCCGTGGAAGAAACCCTGCTTCGCTCGAATCTCGGAAGCCTGTGTGAAGGCGACTTAGTGAATCTCGAACGCGCCATGCGTTCCGATGGAAGATTGGATGGCCATTTGGTGCAAGGCCACGTGGACGCTACCGGCGTCTGTACGGGAGTGGAGACGCTCGACGGCAGCTGGTATTTTCATTTTGAGTATGAACCCCGGCCGGAACATCTGTTGGTGGACAAAGGCTCGGTATGCGTCAACGGCGTGAGCCTTACCGTGGTGAATCCCAGCGACCGGGCTTTTTCAGTGGCTATCATTCCCTACACCTTTGAGCACACAAACTTCAACACCTTGCGCACAGGAGACCGGGTCAACCTCGAGTTTGACATTATCGGCAAGTATATAGCGAGGTTTGTAGAGGCGTACATGAAAAAATCATAGGCTACTAAGGCGTGTCCTGTTTTTTTTCGCCTTTCTCCCGTTGCTGTTCCAGCAGGTTGTATTTGGCTTGCCTTGCCAGCCAGCGTTCTTTTGCATATTCCTGCATGTCTGCGATGGTGTCTTTTTCGTCCACAATTTCAAATCCAAGCAGGGTTTCAATGATATCTTCCATGCTGACCACTCCATCCATTCCACCGTATTCATCGGTGACTAAGGCGATGTGTTCCTTTTTTTCAAGCAGCACTTCCCACAAAGTGAAAACCGGCATTATCTTGGGAACCACGACGATGTCTCTTTTGATGTCTTTGAGCTTGATATCGGGGTAGTCCTCATCCTCGGCCAGTTTCTCGAATACCAACTGCCGGAAAACGTAGCCGGTGATATTTTCGTCGTTCCCCGAATATACCGGGATACGGGAAAAGCGGAGGAATTCTTTTTTGTCCCAAAACTGGTCTAAAGTCATTTCCTCATCCGCTACGGCAACTACGACCCTGGGCGTTTTGATTTGGGAGACCTTGATATTCTTGAGGCGGATGAGGTTCTGGATTATTTTATTCTCTTTTTCGCCGAATATGCCCTCTTCCGCACCGATATTTGCCAGGGCGGAAATTTCTTCCCTGCTTATCGTTTGTTCCAATTGCCTGCCTGCGATGAGTTTGGTGATGTACGCGGAGATCAGTACCAAAGGATAGGTTATGATCACCATCAGGTTCATGAT
The DNA here is from genome assembly GCA_964577215.1 of uncultured Saprospiraceae bacterium. Lineage (GTDB taxonomy): Bacteria > Bacteroidota > Bacteroidia > Chitinophagales > Saprospiraceae > UBA2329. The sequence continues at coordinate 5,876 of CAZNYK010000166.1, read as the reverse complement.
ATTCGCTGAAATTCCGCTCAGCCCCCGCCAATAGCGCGCCCCTATGGTTTTGGGAATGATCTCCGTGAAAACCAGGATCAGAATGGTGAGTCCTGCCGACACGTAGCCGAAGGATGCTTCGCCGAACACCTTGACGGCCTGCGCTCCCACCCCGGCAGCGCCAACCGTATGCGCGACGGTGTTCAGCGACAGGATTGCGGACAGAGGTTTGTCGATGTTTTGCTTAAGCTTGATAAAACGGGTAGCATAACTATGGCCGTTCTCTTCCTGTACTTTCATGTAAGAGACCGGTGTGGAAAGCAAAACCGCCTCCATAATGGAGCAGAGAAAAGAAACAAAGAGGGCAAGCAACAAATAAAAAAGTAATAGTCCCATGGAGTTGAATTGACTAAAAGCTTTTGTCAGGTGGAAGCCATTTCGGGTATGATGGCGGCAATCCCTGAGTTTTGGCATAGAGCTGTGCAAAGGTAAAGTATATTTATGTTATAGTTCACATGATTTGCCGAATTCCTGGACCAGTACTGCTCAATGGCAGATGCAACCTAAAAAAATCAGGGAGGATGAGCGAATGGTATTGATCCGCTCTGTACTTTTGCCCGCGCGAGCAATGCCTACGGCTGCCCGCATGCCCGCCTTGTAAAACCATTTCAGCTTTTTTCTTCGTTTCACTGCCCTGCCACGCCGCACATGCTTGAAGGGCCAAAACCTGCTGTTATGAAAACGAGACGACTATTGGCATTTAGCATTATTGCTATTATTTCTTTAGCCGGGATATTTGTTCCGGGAGAAACCGAACCCGGCTTGCCGGATGCTGCTCCGATTGATCCGGCAGATACTGCGTGGATGTTGATTTCGGCTGGTTTGGTGCTTCTTATGACGCCGGGTCTGTCATTTTTTTACGGAGGCATGGTAAACTACAAAAACGTGGTGTCCACTATGTTGCAGAGCTTTATCGCTTTGGGGGTGGTCAGTTTTCTGTGGTTTGCCGTTGGTTTTAGTTTGGCCTTCGGCGATAGTTTCGGCGGCTTTTTGGGCCACCCCGGCACCTTCGCATTTTTTCGAGGCGTAGGGCTGAATACGCATCCCGACCTGGCGCCTACCGTCCCCTTGATGCTGTTTGCGTTTTTTCAACTCAAATTTGCCATCATCACCCCGGCGCTGATAACGGGCAGCTTTGCCGAGCGGGTTCGTTTTTCGAGCTACCTGATCTTCATTGTTTTGTTCACTTTGCTCATCTATTGCCCGTTGGCGCATTGGACCTGGCATCCTGAGGGCTTCCTGCGGCAGATGGGCGTCCTCGACTTTGCAGGCGGTACCGTGGTGCATATGTCGGCTGGTTTTGCAGCTATTGCGGCGGCGGCTATACTGGGGCCTCGAAAAGGATATACAAGGCACTCTAAGCCCGCCAACATACCGTATGTCATCATCGGCACGGGATTGCTTTGGTTCGGTTGGTTCGGGTTCAACGGCGGTTCTGCGCTCGGCGCCAACGAAACGGCTACCCTTGCATTTGCCACAACCAACATGGCATCGGCTTCCGCCATGCTCACCTGGGTGTTTTTCGATGGCGTCAGGGGTAAGAAAATTTCTGCCATGGGCGCTTGCATCGGCGCCGTGGTGGGCCTTGTAGCCATTACGCCGGCTGCCGGCTTTGTCACGGTGGGGCAGAGCTTTTTCATCGGTTTTTTGGCCGCGGTAGTAAGCAACTTGGTGGTTTCGCTCTTTAGCCGCACCAACCTCGACGATACCCTCGACGTGTTTCCCTGCCATGGCATTGGCGGTATTGTAGGCATGTTGCTCACCGGTGTGTTCGCTTCAGGAGTGGGGCTGTTTTACGGGCAGACAGACACCTTCCTCCACCACTTGCTGGCTTTGGTTATCGTGGCCGTATTCACTTTCGGGGGCGCATGGCTCTTGTTAAAACTCGCCAACTTTATCCTGCCTATTCGCGTGAGCGCCGAGCAGGAAGCGGAAGGCCTCGACGCCAGTCAGCACGGTGAGCAAATGAGCAGTTTCAACGATCGCCTCGAGGAGGTACTGAAGAATAGAGAAAGGGCGGCGGTATAGTGCTACCGGTATCCGATATTCTCCCTAATTTGCCGCCCAAATCAAGAGAGAAAGGATAGCCATGCAGATCATCACCATTCAGAGCAAGAAAGACTGGAAGCTCTTTCATCGCGTACCGCACCGCATTTATGCCGGAGACCCCAACTGGATTTGCCCGTTGGAAGACGACGTGCAGTCTGTTTTCGATCCTGCAAAAAACAAGGTCTTCGAACACGGCGAGGCTCGCGTTTTCGTGCTGTTGGATGACAAGGGCGAGCCGGCAGGGCGCGTAGCCGCTTTCATTGATCACGAGCGCAATACGGCCCAGCCCCATCCGGTAGGCGGCATGGGTTTTTTCGAATGTATAGACCACGACGGATTCAGCCGGGCTTTGTTTGATGCAGCCGAGGGTTGGCTTGCATCCAAGGGCATAGCCATCGTGGACGGCCCCGTCAACTTCGGCGAACGCGACAAGTACTGGGGCCTGTTGGACAAAGGCTTCGACCCGCCCTTGTTCCAGGAAAACTACCAGCCCCGCTACTATAAAAAATTATTTGAGGCCAATGGTTATGTGCCCTTTGAGCAAGTCCTCACCCTCAAAGTCCCTTCCGCTGCCGTGCCGGTAGAACGGCTCAAGGTGGTGGCGGAGCGGATCCGGCGCAGCAACAACGTTCACCTGGAAAAGTACCATCCCGGTCACCTCGATCGCTATGCGGAGGATTTCTGCGAGGTGTACAATGCAGGGTTCAGGCATTTTCAGCATTTCAAGCCGGTGGTCCCCGAACAGGTGAAGCGCGTGATGAAGCAGGCCCAGCCCATTCTCGACCCGGAGCTTTTGTGCGTAGCCTACTTCGAAGGCAAACCTGCCGGTTTTTGCGCATTATTTCCCGACATAAATCCTTTGCTGAAACCTTTGAAAGGCAAGATGGCAGGCATCAATATCCTCCGGTTTTTGTGGAACAAATACCGCCATAAGCCCCATCAGATCAAAGGCATCGGATTTGGGATACACCCCGACTACAAGACAAAAGGCATTTTCGCCTTCATCGTGGAATTCATGGCCACCCCGCACAACCTCGCCACTTACACCGATCTCTTCCTCACCACCGTGCGCGCCCACAACAAGGAGGCCGTGAGTATTTATTCCAAGCTCGCCGTGCAGATCGACAGGGTACACATCGCTTATCGCAAGGCGCTTCAACCGGGAATAACCATCGAGCCGCATGAGTTCTTAGACCCTGACGGCCCGCTTCCCGACAAATAGGGGAGGGCTTAATATCTGCCAAGGGCCACCATTACCAGCGTACAACCGTTTTTCGTTTCGATGCCCTGGTTTTGTGCCAATTGCATCAGCTCGGGGTTTTCAGTTCCCGGGTTGAATATGATGCGCTTGGGCTTCAACCCGAGGATATAGTCGTATAAAGGAATTTGCAGGGTAGGCCGGATGTAGAGGGTCACTGTATGGAGGTCGGCAACAGGGGGCGTGCCGGTATGGATCGGAACCCCGGCTATACTTCCTTCCCGGCTACCGACGGCTACGACCTCATGCCCGCCCTCCAAAAGCTGGAGCAGCGCAGCGTAAGACGTCCGCTCCACGTTGGGAGAAGCACCCAATACCATTGTCTTTTTCATTGGGCAAATGTAGCGGATGTTCTCATCTGTGAGGCGATGAATAAAAATTTTGTACTGAGCTTGCACGAGAAGCGGAAAAAGAACTACCTTTGCGCTTCCTGAAAAAAGCCCGTAGCTTGCTATGCAAGGTAAACGGGTTATGGTTTAACGTAAACCTGTGATTTACAATGTCTGTTAAAATCAGATTACAACGCAAGGGGCGCAGCAAAGCGCCATTTTACCACATCGTGGTTGCGGATTCCCGGTCTCCGCGCGACGGTCGCTTCATTGAAAGGATCGGAACGTACAACCCGCTCACTCGTCCGGCCACGATCGATATCGACCGCGACAAAGCCTTTTCATGGCTGATGAACGGCGCACAGCCCACCGATACGGCGCGCGCCATCCTCCGGTTCAAAGGCGTGTATTACCGCAAGCATCTCGCCCTCGGCGTGGCCAAAGGCGCGCTGACGGAGGACGATGCCGCGGCTCGCTACAATGCATGGGTGGAAGCTAAAGAAGCAAAGATCGCCGCTCGCGCCGCCCAAACGGCCGAAGAAAAAGCGGCCTTCTTCGCCAAAGTTTCCGGTCAGCCCAAACCCAAAGCCGCTCCTCCCGCGGCGCCGGCGCCCGAGGCTGTTGAGGAACTGCCTGTGGATGCCGTGGAAGAAGAAGCCCCCGAGCTTGTGGAAGTGGCCGAAGCAGTGGAGGAAGCGGCCGGAGAAACGGCTTCTCCTGAAGAAAGCGAAACTGCTGCAACCGCAGAATAAGCTAAGAAGAGCAATACTTTAACTCTGCAGTGAACCTGGTAGTGCCTCAGTTGGTGCTATCAGGTTTACCTTTAAAAAACGGTAAGCCATGTACGAATTAGATCAAAAGTATATCGATCAGTTGGAACTGATCGCACAGGATATCCAGGATGCCGAAGAACTCCGGCAGTACCTCGAAGAGGAAGAGGAAGAGTACTACAACCAGCTCAAAGACTTATACGAACCTCGTCTTGCCGAGGTGTACCAGCAAGCGGCAGACCGGGACCCGCTCCAATTAGTTGCTCTTGAATTAGTGCTTCTCGATCCTGCATTCGAAGGGTTGTTCCTGCCCCGCATCCTTGGGTATTCGGTTCTGCGCGGGGAAATCAATGAACATTACAAATACATACGCCCCCAGGAACATTTCAAACAGATATTGCTCACCATCTGCGAGTCGTCCAACTTCGACCTGCTCAAAAAGCGCATCGGCCAATCCATCCAGATCGGCTTTGCCCTCAGCAGCGATATCTGGATCACCAACCTCATTGCCGGCATCACCAACAAAAAAGTTGCCGGGTATCTTCAATCGCAGAAGCTGGAACGCTATCTGGATGAAAATGAGCGCAAGGTGGGCTATCTGCGGTATGCCCGGCAGTTCCAAAACGAAAATTACCTCAGCGCGGAGTTCCCGACAGACAAGACTTCTCTACAGTTGAACGCTTCTCAACTGAAGCGCTTCCTCATCTTCCGCATACGTTCCAAAGCCGATAATTCCAACTTGGTCAATTACATCGACGACCTGGTGGCCAATGAAGAATTCTACGGCACGCGCGAACACCTCGAGATCATGTTGCTCTACGCATTTTTCTTTGAGCATGACGAAGCGTCCGAGGCCATCCTGCGCGAAGTGGTCAATGAAGTAAGGCGCAGCCAACCCCAGGTGAATGCCTGGGCCATGGAGTTTGTGCGACACCTGCATCAACACGATGAATTGGACCTTGCTCCCGCCAACGACCGGCGGTTTTCCGCATTGTTGGATAAAGCCATTGCCGACGATACCGCGCTCTATTTCCAGTTGATGGACGTGTTGCATTCCAAAGGGTACAACCACATAGAGGCACAAGACGCCGTGAAAGTGTTCTACCTCCAGCACGAGGGGCTCTCCGTGGCCAATGAGTGCGTGCGCCATGCCATTTTTCGCTACTTCCGCACCTTCATCGAAAACTTGGAGCCGGAAGCATATCCCGACTTTTTTGAGATATCCAAACTCTTCCAGGTATATATGGACATTTTCTCCAACCAGCAATTCAACTTAGACCTGGAGGGGCTGTCCCTGGCTTACGTCAAACAATTGCTCCATCACTTTACTGATAAGCGCGGAAAAGACTACCAGGATATCAAACGTTTCGTTTCCTCGACCTTGATGGAATATCGCTTCATCACTGAGAAAGAAGTGGTGGAAATGTTCAA
>CAZNYK010000165.1:0-7330 GCA_964577215.1 uncultured Saprospiraceae bacterium | reverse complement strand
CCGCCAAGAAAATAAATTTACCTTTTAATTACCTCATAAGTAGCCCATCGTTCCAGTTTGCCGTCCGGCCCGAGGATGAACAGGATGTTGCTGTACACCATGATCTGCCCGCGCGGGGTTTCCACGGTGCTGGTGGGTTCGCCGTATTCGCGCACGATGGCGGCGCGATCGGCTTTCAGGCCGATATCCATGGCGGTTTTACCTTTGTAATCCGGGCCGGTGATGTGCATGAGCACCCTGTTCCGGCTCTGGTTTTCCTGGTTGATAAAGAGCCTGGAGTTTTCGCCCTGCGCGGGGTTTTGATGGAAAACCAGGCGCCCGTCTATGGAAATAGACTTGTTTCGGTCAAATCGGATTCCTCGGGATATTTGCCCCAGCGTCTGGTTGTCTATTTCTTCTGCGCCCGTCAATGCGCCGAAGGCGGAGAGCATTTCCTCTCTTTCGGGTTCGGGGCGCAGCTGTTTCAGATTGTGGGCGGCTAATGCGCTGCCTTTGGCGGCGGCATTTTGGAAAGCAGCTTCGGCTTTGTCGGCATTGCCCTCGCGCCAGTCTAAGATGCCAATGAGGATGTCTATATCAATGGCGGTTTTGGAGAAGTTGCCCCTTTGGGCGGCCTGGCGGGCTTCGGTATCAGCATAGAACCGGGCGCGGCCGTTGTCGCCCAGCAGGGCATAAGCGGTAGCTTTGTTGAGGTATGCCGGGGCGTAGTTGGGGTCGAGGCTGATGGCCCCATCGAAATGCAGGATGGCTTCCTGGAGTAGTTGATTGCGCGTGTCGACCATGCCATCGCCTTTGGATGCGGAGGATTCCAGGTCGAGTTCGACGGGGAAGCGAAATTTGAGTTCGTTGGGGTTGAAATACTGGAGCGCATCCAACACCGCGGCGGCGCCGAGGTTGTTGTAGGTTTCCCTGCTTTGGTACTCCATGAGTATGTAGCGGTAGTAAGCATAGGCTTCCCGGTAGCTGCCGACGGCAGTGAGCAGGTTGGCCATGTCGAACACGTCCACCAGGCGGGCGAGCCTGTCGGCCGAGCGCTTGCTGAGCGTCTGCCTGTCGGACAAGGAAGGGTAGTTGTCCAATTTGGGTGGAAGCTTGTAGGCTTGGTAAAGCCTTTCGATGAGTTCGCCGCCTTTGTCGAACAAGCCGAATCCGGCGGAGTATGCGAGGAAACCGCCGAGGTAGTCGGCTTCGGTTTCATTGGCAACAGCATCCGCCAGGCTGTCTAACCTAATGCCGATTTCCAGGTCTTTGTGGTTAGTCACAAAGCCCCTTCTCCAGGCGTGTTTTTCGTAATAATGGGTGAGTTCGTGGCCCAGCAGGAAGGCGATGGCGGCGTCTGCGTGCTCGCCGAAGCCGGCGCACACGTCGTAGGCTTTTTTCTCCAATCCAATCTCCAACTGATCGTAGCGCGCATAGGCTACATTGCGTTCATCGGCGCTAAGTACAAAGGTGGGCACGGGGAAGCGGAAGTCGCCGCGAGCCTGCACCAAGCGCTCATACACGGCGAGGGCTTTTTTGTATTCGGGCGTGTCTTCAATTTTTTCGCTACTGAATTGAGGTGCTTCGGGCATTTGCACCAATGGCAGGGTACCAAAACTGCGCTGCTGGGCTGAAGCAGCCGAAACAGCAAAACCAAAAATAAACAGGAACAGGAAAACTCTCATAATGCTTGGTTTTAGTGGTAAATGAAACACCGGGAAAGTAATTACTCAAGCCCCAAATGTAGGTATTTCACCTGAAAATGGGAGCTATCAGGGCTTGAATTTGACCAAATAGGGGAAAGTTACTTGGCAGCCCTGAAAAAAATGAGAGGGGCGAATGCATCACATTCGAAATTAATCCCTTACCTTTGCATCGTTAATCAAATGAGTTCTTTTTTGTTCCACAGGTAATCTTCATCGGAAATCAATTTCCGCCGGTTTCGCAAGCCAAGTATCCTCACGTCAGTTTCCCCTGTCTTCGGTTTCCTTTCTTGCTTTCTCGCTACAAATTCATTTCCGCAAAGGTCGCTGCCGGTCATGAAATCGCTCATGTTTTTTTTACTTCAATTCATTTTGCAATGAACATTTTTGCAGCAAAATTGAGTTTTGACACTCAATCGGACGACTTACGCAGAGCGTTCGAAGCCTACGGCGAAGTTTCTTCTGCCAACGTCATTATGGACAAATTCAACGGCCGTTCCAAAGGATTCGGCTTCGTGGAAATGCCCAACGACGAAGAAGCCCTCAATGCCATCAACGAGCTGAACGACAGCGAGCTCGACGGCAGAACCATCGTCGTGAAAAAGGCTGAACCCCGCGAGGAACGCGGTGGCGGCGGCGGCGGTTACGGCGGCGGCAATCGCGGTGGCGGCGGCGGCTACGGCGGCGGCAATCGCGGCGGTGGCGGCGGCGGATACCGCGGCGGCAATCGTTATTGAATGTGACCCAGCTTTAGCTGGGATGAACAGGATATTAAAAGCTCCGGGCCGAAAGGTCCGGGGCTTTTTTTTGCCTTCATCTTAATATAACTTTAACGCCGGTAGCGGCGCCCTGCTGCGAACGCGGCGGATGCAGGGCGCGTTCAAAAAGTGAATTCGCCAAAATTCCACTGCCATGCGCAAACTGCTCCATCTCTTCTTTCTTGTGATGACAATACCTGCTTATGCCGGCGTAGAGGTCGAATACGCGGTGATCCTGCCCGAAGGCACGCCGGAGGCCGTCTGGCAATTCCTGCCGCAAAGGATACTGATAGGGATACACGATGAAGGTATAGCAGTGCGGGGCGAATACCTGGGCGCTTACTTGGGCGATTACAACCTTCACCCGCGAGGCGACCGCTTCTGGTACCGCATGGAGGACGAACGCTTCGCCATACAGATGCCATTTACCGGGGCTGTGCATATAGAATATACCGACGATCCGCCCGTAATGATTGCAGGGTTGCCCTGTTTCAGGGCCATTGCCCGGCAGGACGGCGAGGAAAACGAAATATTTTTCACCACCGCCTTCGGCGTGGATTTTTGCCAGGTAGCCGATATCCGGGGCTTTGCCATGCAGTATTCCAGGACGAAAAACGGCTTGAAAGTAACTTATCAAGCCGTTAAGTACCGGCCCGCCGAGTTGCCTGCCGAATGGTTCGACCTGTCGAAGTTTACTGTGGTACCTTACCGGCCTTCGACGGCCGAAAGCGATAATGACATGATCGGAAAACCGGCTGCTGTCTTTGCAGGCCGTAGCGTAGATGGCAAACGGGTTACGCTGGACTCCCTTAAAGGAAAAGTGATAGTGATGCATTTCTGGTTTACCGATTGCCTGCCCTGCAAACAGGAAATGCCGCAATTGAACCAGCTCGCCGCCAGGTACCGGGATCGCGATGAGGTGGCGTTTTTGTCGGTCTCCTTAGACGGCAGGCCTTCCACGGAGCGCCTCCTGCGACAATCTCCTTTCCTCTACGAAGTGCTCTATTCCGGGTATCGCATTGCCGAGAGATACAAAATACAGTCTTATCCCACCAACCTCGTCATCAACCGGAGGGGCTTCATTGCCCAATTCATTACCGGCTTTGCTCCGGATTCCCGGCAGTTGCTGGACCAGGCCATTGCCAGGGCGCTTGAAGATGTGTGGTAATTTTGGGTAAAAAGACTCCTTTAGCCGGAGCATGTTAATCCACATTATATACTTTTGCACAGCTAATCCATTTCCTTTTCTTTTAAAATCTTTACCTATGGAATTTTTTGACATGGAAAAACTGGCCGAAATGGCAACTGCTTATCTGCCTAAAGTTGCAGGCGCATTGCTCACCCTCCTCATCGGCTTTTGGATTGTGGGGCGCATTACGCACGTTCTTCGCGTGGGTCTTGAGAAGAACAAAATGGAGCCTTCCGTGGTGCGCTTCATCTCCTCGTTGATCAATGTGGGCCTTAAAGTGCTGGTGCTCCTTTCCGTGGCCAGGATGTTCGGCATCGAAACCACTTCCTTCATCGCGATATTTACAGCGCTGGCTTTTGCGGTGGGAACGGCTCTGCAGGGCGGACTGGCGCACTTTGCCAGCGGGGTGCTTATCCTCACATTCAAACCCTATAAAGTGGGCGACTTAGTCACCATAGGCGGTGGCGAAACCGGTCGAGTGGAGGAAATACAGGTATTCAATACAGTACTCAATACCTTGGACAACAAGCGCATCATCATACCCAACGCCATGGTGACCAATAACATCATTACCAATATTTCCGGCCAGGGTGTCATTGGGGTAGAACTCAGCTTCCCGGTCAGCTACAAAGCCGATATTGACAAGGCCCGGCAGGTTATAATGGAAACGGCAAAAGCCTGTCCCTTCATTCTCGACGAGCCTTCCTATGGGGTAGTGGTGGCCAAATGGGAAGACAGCGCCGTGGTGCTGGCTTCGCGGCCCTTTTGCAAGCAGGAAGACTATTGGGACGCGTTCTTTTATATGAACGAGCATGTGAAAAAGGCTCTGGACAAAGCAGGCGTAGAAATCCCGTTCAAACAATTGGACGTGCACCTCCACCAGGCCTGATCTTTTTTCCGCAGACAAAAGGCATTTGGTGACATTTCTCACCAGGGGCTTCAGCCGTGTTAGCTAGCTTTGAGTCTTTAAATCAAGATGCATCCCGATGGGGGCCTGTTGAGGGCTACAAACCGCAGGATTGCATTTTTTTGGAGTCAAATTTTCTCCGAAAAGAGTGCTTTCCCAGGCTTTGTAGCGTACAGGCTTGCAGCTTGATTCTTGCACTTGCAGCTAACTTATACGCTGCCTAAAAACCAAAGTATGTCCTTACACAAGTTACTGATTTTTCCTGCCCTTTTCGTCGCCGGCTTCCTTGCCGCTCAGACGGAGCACGTTTGCAAATCCATCGATGATGTTGCCCACGCTGAAGGAGGCGCCCGTGGCCGGCTTCTTGAGTTTCGGGCCAATCCTCTTACACAGGGGTATGATATCAAATACCACCGCATGGAGTGGGCGGTCGATCCCGAAGTGCGCTATATCAGCGGCTCGGTGACTACTTATTTTACGGCGGAGGATAACGGGTTCCAAACTTTGAACTTTGACCTCGATCCCGTACTGCAGGTAAGCGAAGTCAGGCACAGCAGCGGAAGCCTGCCTTTTGAGGTTTTAGCGGCCGAACGGATAGTTTCCATTTCATTGCCGGCGCCCATGCAGGCAGGCGCCCTGGATTCTGTGTCCATTACTTATGCAGGCCAGCCCCCGCTCACGGGATTCGGCTCCTTCGTCACTGCCGCTCCCGGCGGGAATCCTGCCCTGTGGACCCTCTCCGAACCCTACGGCGCCCGCGACTGGTGGCCCTGCAAGCAGGACCTCAACGACAAAGCCGATTCCATAGATGTGATCGTGCGCACGCCGGCCCAATACCGCGCAGCGAGCAATGGCATGCTTGTATCAGAAACTGAAGATGCCGATCATAAAATATTCCACTGGCAGCACCGCTATCCCATCACGGCCTACCTGGTAGCCATCTCCGTGACGCGGTACGCCGTGTATTCCGATTTTGTGCCCGTACCCGGCGGCGACCCCATCGAGGTGCTCAACTACGTATTCCCACAGGACTCCGCCTTTGCGCGAAGCCAGACCTGGCGCACGGTGCAGATCATGGAGTTGTTCAACGAACTGTTCGGCATGTACCCCTTTGCGAGTGAAAAATACGGACATGCACAGTTTGGCTGGGGCGGCGGCATGGAGCACCAGACCATGAGTTTTATGGGCGGCTGGTCGCACCTGCTGCAAGCCCATGAACTGGCGCACCAGTGGTTCGGCAACAAAGTGACCTGCGGCTCCTGGGAAGACATCTGGCTCAACGAGGGTTTTGCCACTTACCTCGAAGGATTGACCTACGAGCACGGCCTCGGACCCAATACCTGGCGCAACTGGATCACCGGTACCATGAACAACGTCACTAACCAGCCCGGCGGATCCGTATGGGTAAACGACACCACCAGCGTGAACCGCATCTTCAGCAGCCGCCTCTCTTACTCCAAAGGCGCCATGCTGCTGCACATGCTGCGCTGGGTCGTAGGGGATGACAACTTCTACCAGGCGCTGCGCAACTATCTCAACGACCCCGAACTCGCATTCGGCTATGCCCGCACTCACCAGTTGCAAGCACACCTTGAGGCGCAAAGCCTCCTGTATCTGGATGAGTTTTTTGAGGACTGGTTCTACGGTCAGGGCTATCCTTCCTACCAGATAGAATGGGGCCAGGATGACAACCGGTTGGTGGTGAAAATAGAGCAGACAAGCTCGCACCCATCTGTACATTTCTTTGAAATGCCCGTGCCTGTTCGATTCACATTGGCCGGCGGCGCCGACACTTTACTGGTTTTTCCTCATCATTTTTCGGGGCAGTATTTCGAAGTGGAATTGCCTGCCGAAGTGCTGTCTGTTACTTTCGACCCCGACTTGTGGATACTTTCGCGAAACAATACTGTTACCAACAATCCCGCTGTGTCCACCCGGAATGATATCGAAGCGCCCGCCTGGCGCTGGTTTCCCAACCCGGCCAATGAAACGGTGATGCTGGAATGGCCCGCTTTCGAGGGGCAGCCCCTGCGGGGGGAGTGGTTGGATGCTTCAGGCCGCAAGGTGCTGGTGTTTGAAGTAAACGGCCCCCTTACGGAGTTATCTCTGATTGGGCTTCCCGCCGGCGTTTACACCGCCCGCATATTTGCCGGAGGGAAGGTGTGGAGCCATCTGGTGCTGAAGCAATGAGCGGCAAAAAGAAACCATTGCTTTCGGCGTTCCTAGCCGATGGCGCCCCAGAGGCCGGCTGCGACGAGGCCGGGCGCGGTTGTCTGGCCGGGCCGGTATTTGCCGCAGCGGTCATCCTGCCGCCGGATTTCAGCCATCCTTTATTGAACGATTCCAAGCAGCTTACGGAGAAGCAGCGCCAGGCGCTTCGCACCATCATAGAAAACGAAGCTTTGGCCTGGGCAGTGGCGCAGGCCGGCCCGGAGGAAATAGACCGCATCAACATCCTGAAGGCCTCGTTTTTGGCCATGCACCGCGCCATTGCCCGGCTTTCCCCGCAGCCTGTCCGCCTGCTGATAGACGGCAATCGCTTTGTAAAATACGGGGATATGCCGCACCACTGCATGGTAAAGGGCGATGCGCGCTTTCTCTCCATTGCGGCGGCGTCTGTACTCGCCAAGACCTACCGCGATGCGCACATGGAGGCTTTGGCCAATGCCTTCCCCGGCTACGGCTGGGAAGGCAACAAAGGCTACCCTACAGCGACACACCGCGAGGCGATTGCCCGGCTGGGCGTGACGGTGCATCACCGCAAGTCGTTTCGGTTGTTGCCGGAGAGGGATTT
>CAZNYK010000164.1:0-7469 GCA_964577215.1 uncultured Saprospiraceae bacterium | reverse complement strand
CGCCGGGTTCGTAGATCGGCGAAGTGAGCAGTACGATATCGCCGCGGCAGTAGGGATCCTTGACCGGATCGGCAGTGATTTGGCGGCTGGAAGGAAGCGAGTCAACCTCTATGACGATGCTAATCGTTTTTTCACAACCTGGAACACTCACTCTCGCAGTGTAGGTGGCGGTGGTTAGCGGGGTGGCTTGTATATTGTTGCCTACATTATTGGATAGCCAAAGCGAGGGCGCCCAAACGGCTTCCACATTGGCAGGAACAGTATTGACTTGCAGGTTGACCACCTCGCCCTGGCAAATGCGAACCGTATCCGGATTGAGGAGTTGAATGTCGATCGGCGTGATGGTCACCTCGAAGGAGCTTTCCACATCGCAGGCGCCCCTCACGGCTCTGAGGGTATAAGTGCCCGCTGTCTCAGGAAATGCAGAGGTGTTGGGATCGGCGGGGTCTGTGATTAGGTCCGGGCCTGTCCATTCATACATGACATCAGGAGATACATTGGTTGCACCCAGGATGATACCCGCGCCCTGGCATACGGCCGTATCACCGGCTACAACCAATTCAGGGCTTAAGAATACGGTCACTTTTACGCTGTCAAAAGAAGTGAGGGGGCAATCGGCATTGGTAGCCGAAAGGAAGTAAGTGGTAGTCTGTACCGGGCTGACGGAAGGGTCGGAAGCGCCGGAGGCAAAACCTCCCGGTATGGAGCTCCAACTATAGGAAACGCCGGGAGTTGCCGTACCGCCTATATTGACCGTATCGCCGGTGCAGATTTCGAGGTCGTCGCTGATGCTGAACTGGGGGGCCGGCTGGGGCAGGACTTCCAGATTCATGTTGTCTTCCAGTATGCAATCAGGCGTGATCAACTGCACGGTAATGGTGAAAGTTCCTGCTTCCGAGCCTTGAACCAAGGGATCCGGGCAATCGGTACAGCTCAGGGTTACGCCTGCCGGGGCTGTCCACTGGTAGGTGGCATTGTCGTAGTTGGTACCTGAAACGATCTGGATCTGTTCTCCCCGGCACACGGTGAGATCGGGTCCGGCATCTACATCAAATACGACCACCCTGACCGGTATGGCTTCATCGTAACAAACGGCGTCGATTAGCGCTGTGTAGGTAGTAGTTTCAGTCGGTGTTGCGATCGGGTTGGGGCAATTGGTACAGGAAAGCGTGCCGTTGGGGTCCACCCAGGAGACATTCCCAATACCAGTGATAACGGACAATTGGGCGGATTGGCCTATGCAGATGGTGGTATCCCCTCCTGTAATTACGGGGGGAAGAGGCGCGAGCACTTCGGGCTCTGAAGGAGACCAGTCCACCGAAATGCCTTCCGACCCGATCTGGTTGCCGAAGTCATTGACCAATACCACAAATACCTGCCCCTCGATGGCTGGAATGGTGCGTACAAAGCGATCGCCTCCGGCGCCGGGCGTAGCAGGGCTTCCGCAGTCGTAGTCGTCGGTTACGGCGATGCCGCTCACCGGGTGTATATCAGCCATGCCGGTGGGTTGGCTGCCGCCCGTCCAGGATGAACGGATGGGTTGCGAGTTGGAAACCGTATTGATCACTATGCCGGGGGTATTGCACACTTGCTCCTGGGAGAAAGGGCCCCACACGCTGAAATCGATGTCGGAAGGCGGACCTGCTCCGGCGAGGATAAAGCCGAAGGGGCCGTCACTTTGCGCTTGTATGGTAAACCAATAAAAGTCTGCTTCAGCACCTACACCCAGCCAACAGCCTTGATTGACGCCTTGAATCAGGTCAATATCCTGGAAGCCGTCCTGGAACTGAAACACGGAGGGCACGCCTCCGTCGTCTATACAGCCGTTGAGCGGGTTGCACAGCGCGTTGACCAAGCCTGCCGGCAACTCGCATTCGGTGGGCGTAATGGATATATTATATGGCGTACAGCCGTTGCGATTGGCTACCACTATGTAGTAGGTGCCGGGAGTGCGCAGATCGGCAGAATTGATGGTGCCGTTGGCATTGCTGGCCACGCATATGGTAGCGGGGTCGCCGGGCGGGCCATTGAGCACCAAAACGCCCGTGCCGGGAAGCGCTCCGGTGATCTGTATGCCCACACAGATGCCGCCCGGCGAGTTGAACGCATATACTACCTCAGGACCGTTGAGGAACGCGTCATTGCCGCAGGGCGATGCATTTAAATTGGAAGCGTCGTCGCAGGTAGTGGCGCCGCTCTGGGTGAAAGGCACATTGTTAATGACCACAGGATTGTCGAATGAAGAGCCGCTGCAGGCAAGCGGGGAGCAGGACCAGGTCAGTTCGAAGCCGCTGCTGCTGACAAAAGCGTCAGAAACGAACTGAAGGGTGACGCATCCGCCAGTGGCTGCCTGTATCAGGAAAGGCTGGGTGGACGGGTTCACCCCTGAGATAAAACCGATTAGCGGAGCGGATGTGGAATTGCCGTTGAAAATATTGAGCCTGTCGTCGTTGTTTTCGATATTGAAGTCCTGCACGGCAATTTCGATACATTGGTGAAAATCCGCAGGGCAGATGGTGAAAGTCAGGTTTTCGCCGTTTTGATAGTTACCCGCAGGGCCGCCTGAATCGTATAGCGTACCGAAGCAAGACGTGGTACCCGGGGCATCGCCCATGTTGAATGCAGGGACGAACTCGGTAATGCATACGGCGAAGTCGCCCCAATTAGGGGAAGCAGTAGCAGAGTAATCGTTGATGCGAAGGAAGTAGGTAACCCCCGGCGTCAGGCCCAGGATATCGAGCACTACCTGGTTGCTGCCGTTGGGGGATGAGATACAGGATATTTCAGCCAGGTTGTCGAAAGAGCAATCGCCGCGATATACGGCTATCTGGGGGTTGGTGATGGGTATGCCGTTGGGGCCGTTGCCGTTCCCGGTGACACTGATGGAATAGTCCACAATGGTATCACTGACGGTAAAGGCAAACCATACATCGCGCTGAGCCGATCCGCCGTTGAAACAGGACGGGTTGTTGCCGAATCCGATATCAGAAGCCGTGGCATTTACATTCGTAAAAATGGTGGTCGGGCAGGTCGGAGCAACGCCCAGATCAATCAATCCGCTGCAATTGTCATTGACCGGCGCCTGGGCGATGACCAAGCCCGAAAAGGCAAACAAAATAAAGAACAGTAGGGAAAACTTCATTGGTTATGCGATTTGGAAAGACCAAAGTTAAACATTATTTGAAATTTCCAAATCCGCAGCGCATTTCCGGGCCTTGAATCCGCTACACCCCGCTCTGGGATTCCGCATGTTTGAAGGTGGGCGCTGCGCTGTACCGCTCCACAAATTCTTTCATCTCATCCACCATATCCGGGGAGCCGATGGCAATGGTCACGCGCTCGTGCAGGTGTTTTACCGGCAATTCGAGGATGCGCTCCAACTGCGTGGTGATGGCCTTGCCTCCGGCCTGCTCCACAATGAAAGACAAAGGATTGCATTCATATACCAGGCGCAGTTTGCCCTGTGGGTATTTGCGGGTATTGGGATAGAGGAAAATGCCGCCCTGGAAAAGAATGCGATGCACGTCGCTCACCATGGAGCCTATGTAGCGCAATTGCAGGTTCATATCCGAGCAGTGGTCGATATAGCGGCGCATCTCTAAGTCGAATTTGAGATAGTAACCCTGGTTTACGGAGTAGAAATTGCCTCGTGCGGGTATTTGTATATCCGTGTGCGAGAGGCAAAACTCACCAATGGTAGGGTCGAGCGTAAATCCGTTGACCCCCCGCCCGGTGGTATAGACCAAAAGCGTAGAGGTGCCGTACAGCACGTAGCCTGCCGCCACTAAGTTGGTGCCCGATTGCAGGAAATCCTCCAGGTTGCATGGGCCGTCGGGATCGCTTACCCTGCGGTAAATGCCGAAGATGGTGCCCACAGAAACATTCACATCGATGTTCGAGGAGCCGTCCAAAGGGTCGAATACGACCACATATTTGGAGGTTTTGGAACTAATGCCCGGAATGGGAATAAAGTCCTCGAATTCTTCGGAGGCCACGCCGCAGCACTCCCCGCTGTTTTTGAGGCATTCGATGAGTTTGTCGTTGGCGTACAAGTCCAATTTCTGCACTGTTTCCCCTGAGGCGTTTTCACTGCCGGCTACGCCGAGAATGTTGACTAAGCCGGCCTTGTTGACTTCCCTGTTGACGATCTTGGCGGCCACCCCGATGTCGCGCAGCAGGCCGGTGAGTTCGCCCGATGCAAAGGGGAAGTCCATTTGGCGGCGGATGATGAACTCATCCAGTGTTACGATTCGGTTCATATTTGGTTTGGTTAGAGCGCAAAATTCTTTTCGCAGATCATCACGCGAAACCGGAATTTCACGCAACCAAAGTTAAGGAGAGATTCGATACCGGCAAGGGGAAAATAAAAAATTGCTATTTTTGCCCCCGAATTCCGAATCACCTGAATTGACTCAACGATAATTATGGTAGCCAAAAAGAAAAAATCCGCAGGCGGTATGGATCATCCCAAAGACCGCTATATGTACTGGTACGAACTCATGCTGCGCATCCGGCGCTTCGAAGAACGGGCTTTGGTGATGTACGGCCAGCAGAAAATCCGGGGCTTTTGTCACGTGTATATCGGCCAGGAAGCCGTGGCGGCAGGCATGGAATCCGCCATTCGCCGGGAGGATTGCATCGTGACGGCTTACCGCCAGCACGGCACAGCTCTGGGCCGGGGCGTCACGGCGCGCGAAGCCATGGCCGAACTTTTCGGCAAGGAAACCGGCATCGTCAAAGGAAAGGGCGGCTCCATGCACTTTTTCTCCGCGGAGCGCCGCTACTTCGGCGGCAACGGCATTGTGGGCGCGCAGATACCCATCGGCACCGGTATCGCATTTGCTGAAAAATACAAAGGCACCGACAACCTTTGCGTTACCATGTTCGGCGACGGCGCCGCCCGGCAAGGCGCGCTCCACGAGTCCTTCAACATGGCTATGGCCTGGAAACTGCCCGTGCTCTACATCGTGGAGAACAACGGCTACGCCATGGGCACTTCGGTGAGCCGCACCAGCAACGTGGTGGAGCTTTATAAACTCGGCGCATCGTACGACATACCCAGCGAACCGGTGGACGGCATGGACCCCGCCGCCGTGCATGAGGCTGTCAGCCGCGCCGCCGAGTACATCCGCGCCGGCAATGGGCCGTACTTCCTCGAAGTGCGCACCTACCGCTATAAAGGCCACTCCGTGTCCGACCCGGCCAAATACCGCACCAAGGAAGAAGTGGAGGCCTACAAAGAACGCGACCCGATAAAACGCATCGAGAGCGCCTTGCTGGAAAAAGGCATTGCCACCGAAGCAGAGATACAGGCCATCCGCGACAAGGTCAAAGAGGAGGTAGAAGACAGCGTGCGTTTTGCCGAAGCGTCTCCCTATCCCGACGGCTCAGCTTTGTACGAAGACAACTACGTGCAGGCGGATTATCCGTTTATCAGGGATTAAAAATTCTCAGTCATGATAAAGAACCTGCTCAAATTGCTCGCCCTGCTGGTAGTAGGGGTGCTTGTTTACAACTACTTCTTCGGCACGCCGGAGGAGAAGGAAACCTCCAAGGAGATATTCTCCGAAGTGCGCGACCTGGGTAAAGCTACCTGGAACCTGTTGCGCTCGGAGAAGCAAAAATTTGACGAGGGCAAATACGACGAAGCCGTGGATAAAGTGGGAGGGCTGCTGAGTTCCCTGCGCACCCGGGCAGGGGAAAACAATGATGCCGGCGCCATCAAGGAACTGGAAGACCTGGAGCGCCGCCGCCGCGAACTCGATCGCCAGATCGACGAAATGGAGCGACTCAACTCCACCGGCAAAAATGCCGCCGCCAAAGCCCAGGAGGAGCAGATCAAAAAAGACTGGCGCACGCTCATGGATGCTACCGAGTTGCTCATGAACAAAATGGAAAAGTCTTCCCGGTAAAAAATTTTTCCGGCGCATAGGGGGTAGAGAAGATTGCGGTGTCTTTGCAGAACGTACGGGCCATTGAAGGTCCGGACTATCTGCGAATCCAAAATCTCAAGCTATGACCATGGATGCCAAAATTTCTTACCTGCGCCAAATACCTTTGTTCAAAGAACTCTCCTCGGCAGAGGAAGAACAGTTGGCCGGCATGATGGAGCCGGTATCCAAAGGCCGTTACGCTATTATCTTTAAACCCGGCGATAAATCCGACCGCCTTTATTTCCTGGCAAAAGGCGTGGTGAAAATTTCCACCCATTCTGTGGACGGCAAGGAGGTCATCAAAGCCCTGCTCCATCCCAATGCCATGTTTGGCGAGCGCGGGCTGATCGGAGAATCGGAACGCCAGGATTTCGCACAGGCCCTCAAAGAAGAAGTGCAGATCTATTCTATCCGGGTGGACGACTTCCGGATGATGATGCGCCGCAATTTCGACCTGTGCAACAAAGTCATGCAACTTTTCGGAAATCAACTTATACAAACGGAAAATCGTTTAGAATCCCTTCTTTTCAAAGACGCCCGCACCCGCATCATCGAGTTCATCAAGGAATCCATTGCCGGCCAGGGCCGCAAAGTCGGATTTGAGATGTTGCTCAAACACTCGCTCACCCACCAGGACATTGCCAACATCACCTGCACCTCCCGGCAGACTGTCACCCTGGTGCTCAACGAGTTGAAAAAGTCAGACCTGATCTACTTCAACCGGGGCAAAATATTAGTGCGCGACCTGGCGCGGTTGTCCTGAACTCAATCGGCCCCGAAAAAACCGGTCAATTGATCGGCCAGTACCTCAGGGTCGCAACGGTCAAACGGATGAGGCTGATTCTCAAGGCATACATAATCTGCCTGGGGAATCAGCTCCGCAGACCGCCTGCATTCTTCTTCCGACACCATGTTGTCCATGCTTCCCCGCGCAATGCAAACTTTTGCCTGGATCCGCCCCAGGGCGTCTTCATTCAATAGCGGCGCTTCGCCCAGTGACCGCAGCATCTGAGCCGTGCGCAACACATTCTTCTCCCAGTGATTTACCCCGTGTTTCTGTGCCAGCGCCGCTGCGAACAGCGGTACTTTTTCCGCGATTTTTCCCGGGTTGAGCCTGCCCGCCTCCCTGGCGCCAGTTTCGGGCGACCAGTCCATCTTGGTGCCCAGCGTAAAAACCTTGCCTACTTTTTCGGGAAAGAGGGATGCAAAATACAAGGCCACGTAGCCGCCCATGCTGTACCCGAAGATATGGAGTTTCTTCTCGCCGGAGGCGTAGCGGTTCACCGTTTCGGAAAACTCTTCAATGGAGAACCTTTCGGGCGCAGAGGCAGCCAGCAGCCCGTGGCCGGGGAAGTCAATGGCCACAGAGGGCAATTTTCCATTCAGTGCAGCTTGCAGGGGAGCAAAATCAGCGGCGCAGCCCAGCGCCCCGTGGAGCAAAAGGACGGGTTTTACGGAGGATTCATTCATTGGTTTTATTCGGTTTTCCCTATAAACGCCGAAAGCCGCCAAATGGGTCGTTGTGTGTGAAAATCG
>CAZNYK010000163.1:3502-7496 GCA_964577215.1 uncultured Saprospiraceae bacterium | reverse complement strand
AGAAGACCGAATACCTGATTTCCAGGTAAGAAAAACCCAAAGAGCTATCACAAAAATTGCAGTAGTAATATCTTTCGTAACTTTCCCGCCGAAGTCAACCAAACTAGATACATGACCAAAGCAGAAATCGAACGCCACAAAAACGCAGACCACCTCAAACTGCTGGTTTCCAGGATGGAATACCGCCTGGAAAAAATACGCCAGGGCGGCGGCAAAGCCAAGATCGAAAAAGAACACAAACTCGGCAAAATGACCGCCCGCGAGCGGGTGGATTACCTGATTGACCCGGGTTCCCATTTTCTTGAACTGGGCGCTTTCGCCGGTTTTGAAATGTACGAGGAGCACGGCGGCTGCCCGGCAGCGGGCGTCATCGTGGGCATCGGCTACGTGAAGGGCAGGCAATGCGTCATCGTGGCCAATGACGCGACAGTAAAGGCCGGCGCCTGGTTTCCCATTACCGGCAAAAAGAACCTGCGCGCCCAGGAGATCGCCATGGAAAACCGCCTGCCTATTATTTACTTAGTGGATAGCGCAGGCGTGTATCTGCCCATGCAGGATGAAATTTTCCCCGATAAAGAGCACTTCGGGCGCATCTTCCGCAACAACGCCCGCATGTCGGCCATGGGCATTCCCCAGATAGCCGCCATCATGGGCAGTTGCGTGGCCGGCGGGGCCTACCTGCCCATCATGTCGGATGAAGCGCTCATCGTGGAAGGCACCGGCTCCATCTTCCTGGCGGGTCCTTATTTGGTCAAGGCCGCCATAGGGGAAGAAGTGGACAAGGAAGTCCTCGGAGGGGCGCGCACCACTTCAGAAATCTCCGGCATTACCGATTACCGCATGCCCGATGACAAGACCTGCTTGGAAACGATCAGGGACTTGGTGGACAAGCTCGGCGAGTTTCCCAAAGCAGGTTTCGACCGGATCGAACCCCTGGCGCCGGAATCCGACCCGGCGGATATTTTCGGCCTCATTCCCGAAAACGGCGCCAAGCCGTACAGCATGGTAGAAGTGCTAAAATGCATCGTGGACGAGTCCAAACTCACCTTTTACAAAAAGGACTTCGGCAAGACCATCATCTGCGCGTACGCAAGGATCGACGGATGGGCAGTAGGCATCGTGGCCAACAACCGGGAGGTGGTGCGCACCCCTAAGGGCGAAATGCAGTTCGGCGGTGTGATCTATTCGGATTCGGCTGATAAAGCCGCCCGGTTCATTATGAACTGCAACCAGAAAAAAATCCCCTTAGTGTTCCTGCACGACGTCACCGGCTTCATGGTCGGCTCCCGCTCCGAGCACGGCGGCATCATCAAGGACGGGGCCAAAATGGTGAACGCCGTGGCCAACTCCACGGTGCCCAAATTCAGCATCGTGGTGGGCAACTCCTTCGGCGCCGGAAATTATGCCATGTGCGGCAAGGCCTATGACCCGCGCCTTATCTTCGCATGGCCCACCGCCAAAATAGCCGTAATGGGCGGCGAGCAGGCAGCCAAAACCCTGTTGCAAATACAAACCGCCACCCTCAAAGCCAAAGGGCAAGAACTCGCTCCCGACGACGAAGCGCACCTGCTCAACGAGATCAAAGGCCGCTACGAGCGGCAAACTACGCCCTACTACGCTGCCGCCCGCCTGTGGGTGGACGAGATCATCAACCCTTCAGACACCAGAAAAATTCTTTCCATGGGCATTGAAGCTGCCAACAATGCCCCGGTTAAAGCGTTTAATGTGGGCGTTTTTCAAGTGTAAATCTCTTAATCCTCCTCAATGAAGCACTCGCAGGAAGAAACCACACTCGACAGGCCCATTACAGATACGGGCGCAAACAACGACAAAAACAACGGCATGCGTAAATGGCTGGCCCGTTTCGGCATCGCCGGGTTCATGTTCTTTTTCATCAAAGGGTTGGTATGGCTCGCTGTTATTTTCGGCGTAGGCCAATGTGTGTTGTAATGGATCCATTCCTCAAATCAGCCATCAAAGAAGCCCGGGCTGGCCTTGCCGAAGGCGGTATCCCCATCGGAAGCGTATTAGTGTACAAGGGCGAGATCATCGGGCGCGGGCACAACCGGCGCATACAGCAAGGCAGCGTTGTTCTGCATGGCGAGATGGACGCCCTGGAAAACGCCGGGCGGCTTCCCGCTTCCGTTTACCGGGAGTGTACGCTTTATACCACCCTTTCTCCATGCTCCATGTGCTCCGGGGCCATTCTTTTGTACGGCATTCCCCGTGTCGTGATCGGAGAGAACAAAACTTTTTCCGGCGAAGAAGCACTTTTGGCCTCCCGCGGGGTGGAGCTGACGGTTGTCAACGATGCAGAATGCATTGCCATGATGGAAGCATTCATTTCCGCCAGTCCGGAGCTGTGGAATGAGGATATCGGAGAATAAAACCTACGGCGCCTTGTTCAGCCACAAGCCTATGGAAACGCCCCCGAGAATAGCCGGCCGCACAGAACGAACTACCTGACCGCCTGTCGAAATATCCGTACCACGGGCAAATGTAATGCCCGGGCCTATCTGGTAGTCAATACTCAGCCGGCTTGCCAGGTTGCGCTGCGCGCCCCACACGAGGCCTGTGGTATAGATGTAGCGGTGCCGGTCCCGCACGGTCGTCCCCCGCACCGGCTGCCGGGAATACCACACTTCTGCGCTGGGAGCGATGTAGTCCGCACTGTTCAGCACGACGCGCTTGTCCTGCTCAGCGCGCTTGGTCATATTGTAGTAAAAGCGGTATTGCCCGCGCAGCGCGGGGTCAATAAAAAACTTGGTATTCAGTTCGTTGTTGATGGTGTTAATAAGCAGTACCGGCCTGAAACCGCCCTGCAGGTGAATGGTCTGCCTTGGAAAGGTCCTGAATTCGTAGCTGAAAATCCCCCTCGGCAAATTGAGTTTGAGCACATCCATTGTGTTGGGTAGTTCATCCTGTTGGGCGTTTGCATGCGGCAGTGCCGGGAGCAGCAGGACAAGGACAGCGAAAATAGTCGTTGCTTTCATGAGCGTAAGGATTTGAGGTTGATAAATATTATTTACCTTAACAACGAGCCGAAATGACCTGTTGTTAGAAAAAAACCCAATAACAAAACTTTAGCAGATCACCTCAATAAAAGAATATCCCCATTGAACAGCAACACTTCTCCAAAAGCCGTTTCCACTTCAGCCACAAACATATACACGCCTGAATTACAGGACTTTCCCCTCGTTTTCCCATCCCAGCCCGATGATTCGTCGCCGGGAACCATGTCCTTCCCTTCAAACACTACCCCACCCCAGCGGTCGAAAATGCGCATGAGCACAATGCGCGGCGCTTCTTCCACGTCGGTGAAAATGGTAAAGCGGTCGTTTATACCGTCGTCGTTGGGACTGAAAGCGTTTGGCGCAAACCACTGCACGCGGTCGTCCACTTCCATTTGAACGGTATGCAGGGCGGTGCAGCCGGCATGCTCGATCACCGCGCTGTAGGTAACAGATGAAGCCGGGGTCGCCTGCGGGTTTGGGCAATCGCTGCAACTCAGGCCCTCTGCCGGCGACCAGTTGATCCTGTCGGGTACAAAGCCGAAACCGAGGCCTAATTGTACGGTTTGCCCCTTGCGAATGCGCCACACCGTGTCGCGCGGAATGCCCGTCAGAAGGAGGCTGTCCACCTCTATGCGCACTTGTATGACGGAGTCGCAGCCGTTGCCGGCAGCGCCGGGGAGTATTTCCGTGCCGGTTCTGCGGTTTTCGCCATATACGGTTCCGTTTACGGTGATGGAAGCGCCCGGGCAAATGGTCATCTCGAGGATGCTTTCCGGAACATCGAGCAGGAAGAGGTTCACGGTCACCACGCTGTCGCAGCCTTGTGCACTCCCGCCGGCAATCACCTCCATGCCGCCCGGGCGATTTCGATCGTACACCTGCCCGTTGACCACCACGAATTCATCCGGGCAAATTCCCCGTTCGAGACGCGATTCTGCCGGCGGAAAAAAGCTGAGATTGATATTCAGGGTGCTGTCACA
>CAZNYK010000163.1:0-3402 GCA_964577215.1 uncultured Saprospiraceae bacterium | reverse complement strand
CCCCTCGGCCGGCGGGAAAAAATCAAGACGCACGCTCACGACACTGTCGCAGCCGTTGGCGGCAGCGCCGGCGAGGGTCTCCATGCCGGAGGGATTGGCGGCGTCATACACAACTCCATTGACAGTGACCGAAGCGCCGTGGCAAAGCGTAGCCTCCAACAGGCCGGAGCCGGGCGGCAGGATGGTCACTTCCGTGGTGTCGGGTGCAGAGCGGCAAAATCCGCGGCTCACGGTAAGCACGTATTCCCCCGCCGCCAGGTTGCCGGCCGGATTCGGCTGATCAGAAGAAAAGCCGTCCGGTCCGGTCCATTCAAAAACCACATCCGAAGCGGGGGGCTGCACGGCGCCGAGCAGTTGGACTTCATTCCCGGCGCATACCGGCCCGGGGTTGGATGCAAGGGCGATGGGTGTTTCTATTGTTTCGGCGCAATGCGAAAACTCCGAAGTGCTTCCGAGCAAATTGGTAGCCGTAGCGGTGAGGGTATCTCCCTGGGCAAAGGGGCCGTCTATGGCCCAGCGCCCGTCAAAATCAGCGATGACGGATGCCAGGAACACGCGTCCCTGGCAAGGCGGGGCGGCGCAATCCTGGTGGCTGTTGCGAAAAAGCTCAATCACGGCAAAAGGCTCCGAAATACCGCTCACGCGGTCGGGGCCTGCGCAAATCTCGCCGGGAGGGGTAACATCATCGTTGGCGCCGGTATCCACCTGTATGCCGCCGCCCGCATTGCAAAAAATGCTGTTGCGGGTGATGGTACAGGATAGCGCTTCTCCCGTGACCTGCACACCCGGCCCTTGATTGTGGGCAATAGTGTTCAGTCCGCCGAGGAGAATGCCTTCCGACAGGGAGTCGATCAGGATGCCTGGTCCGCCATTGCCAAAATCGAGTGAAAAGGCGGCGTCGGTTCCCACCACATTGCCCTGGATGATAAGGTCAAGGGAATTGCTCAGGTGTATGCCACCTTCCCCGTTGCCTCCGACGGTATTGCCCTGCCCGGGCGCACCGATGAGCAGGTTATAGGCATTAGCCACCCGGATGCCGAAACCGGCATTGCCTGTACTGGAGACGCCGGCATCGAAAACGCCGGCATTATTGCCCGTGATGATGCCGTCGGCCGGGGCGATTCCCGGCGACATTTCCACGGCAATGCCGTGTTCGCCATTGCCGGACGCGGTGTTGTCTTCCACTGCGAAATTGCTGCAATTGGCCAGCAATATGCCGTTTCCTGCGTTCCCCGTCGCTCTGTCGGCGAGGCTGAAATAGCCGACGTAGTTGTCCCGGATCAACAGCCCTTCGGTGGCTCTTATTTCCAGGCCGTGTACGCCGTTGGCATGGATTTGATTCCCGGTAAATTGAGCGCCGGGAATATTGATGGCCAGAATGCCGTTGGCCCCATTGCCCGTAGGCAGGTTGTTGGCTAAGGCGCCTATGGTGTTGCCTTCCACTCTTACGCCGGCGGGGATAGAGGAAAGGTAAATGCCATGAAGACTGTTGCCGAGAATTTGATTCCCTGCGCCCGGGCCGGCCATATCGCCAATTACAACATTGACGGAGTTCTCTATGCGTATGCCGTTGGCGCCGTTTGGAAGCGTCAAGCCGGGGGCAAAGGGCGCAAATCCGATCAGGTTGCTCCGTATGGTGATGCCGTTAATGCTTTGCGCCCATATCCCTTCGCCGGAATTGCCGGCTATGAGATTATTCTGCCCCGGCGCGGGGCCGCCCACCGTAAGATTGGATACAGGCCCGTTCACCCAGATGCCGTGACCATTAGGCTCAGCCTGAATACCACTGGCATTGGTTCCTATGAAATTGCCGTAAATCACCGCATTGTTTGCACCCGCTGTCAATAAAATACCAGCGTTTGAATTGCTCCCGATAACATTCCCGGCGCCGATGCGCGCGTTGCCTGCGGAAATGCGGATGCCGTTGGCAAATCGCCGGATACTGAATCCCAGGATGGCGCAGGCCGGCGCATTGATCTCGAAGCCGTTGGCCCCGGCGCCTGCATTGACGCCGTCAATGGTTATCACCCCGGTTGCGCTTCCGCCCGGTTGCGTTACGGCATCTATGACGGCGCCGGCATCGGTGAGGGCGGGCAAAGGGCTTGCGGGCAAAATGACAAATGGAAAGGGGCCCGGTATGGCAAAAGTGATGGTATCCGGCCCGGGGTTCTGGTTGGCGGCCAGCATGGCTTCCCTCAGGCTGCAATGCAGGGCGTCGCAGGCGCCGTCGGCGGCGTCGTCGGTGGTATTTACCACGAGGGCCTGGGCATGTATCCGGCTGAAAGAGGCTAACAGGCAAAAAAGCAGAGCGAGTAAGCGGGAAATGTTCATGAAGACGGTCGTTTTTGGAATTGATGCGAAATTACGGCTAAACTCCGTTCGCTGCATATAATACGGCCTGTTTCACTCGTTGTTACGCCAAACGCGCAAAAACCATACCTTTGCGCTTCTGCAACCAGGACAAACCATGAGCGTAACCGTTAAGCATTTGACCAAAATATTCGGCGAGCAACACGCCGTTCACGACGTGAGCTTCGAGGCCCGGCCCGGCGAAGTGCTCGGATTCCTGGGCCCCAACGGCGCCGGAAAATCCACCACGATGAAGATCATCACCGGTTTTTTGCCGCCCAGCGAAGGCCGGGCCGAAGTCTGCGGCTTCGATGTGGAAAAGGCGCCCATGGAAGCCCGCCGCCGCATCGGCTACCTGCCGGAAAACAACCCGTTGTACAAGGAAATGTACGTGCGCGAGTACCTGCGCTTCACCGGCAACCTCCACAAAGTGCCCAACCTGGGCCGGCGGGTAGAGGAGATGATAGAGATAACGGGACTGGGCAGGGAGCAGCACAAGATCATCGGCATGCTTTCCAAGGGTTACCGGCAACGGGTGGGCCTGGCCCAGGCCATGCTGCACGACCCCGACGTTCTCATCTTGGACGAACCTACCTCCGGCCTCGATCCCAACCAATTGGTAGAGATCCGCGAGCTGATCCGCCGGCTCGGCAAGGCAAAAACCGTGATATTTTCCACCCACATCATGCAGGAGGTGCAAGCCGTATGCGACCGGGTCATCATCATCAACAGAGGTCGCATCGTGGCCGATGACCCCATGCAGGTTTTGCAGCAGCGCATTGCCGGGGAATCGGTAGTGACGGTTGAATTCCAGCAGGAGGTAAAAAAAGAAGCCCTGTTGTCAATTCCCGGCGTGCGCCAGGTGAAAATGCTGGAAGGAAAGCGCCGGCAACTCATTTGCGCTGCAGACCAGGATATCCGTCCGCAGGTGTTTGAATTTGTAAAAAAACACGACCTCTCCCTCGTGGAGATGCACAGGGAGTCGCTTAGTGTCGAGGAGGTCTTTAAAAAGCTGACGGAGAATTAATCAATTCTTCCGCCTGACTTCGACAC
>CAZNYK010000162.1:0-7556 GCA_964577215.1 uncultured Saprospiraceae bacterium | reverse complement strand
AGAGCATAGAGCATAGAGCATAGAGCATAGAGCATAGAGCATAGAGCATAGAGCATAGAGCATAGAGCATAGAGCATAGAGCATAGAGCATAGAGCTGGGCTATGCCGACAACTGCTGCTCGGCGACGCTTCGACATTTCTCAGTGCATTGCTCAGTACAAGCCGCTCAGCATAAACCGGCAACAGCCCTTTAACCTTTAACCTTTAACCTTTAACCTTCTTAAACTCCTCCATCACCCTCCGGTCCTTCTTCGTCGGTCTTCCGGCGCCTTTCTCGCGGTATTCCGCTCCGGCCTTGCCCACGAACCAGTCTTTGTATTTGTTGAGTTCTTCGGCAGGTGTGAGGTCTTCGTAGCAGGTTTGAGCGATAGGCGCGCCTACGCGTTTTTCGATGAGGCTCAGCACGCGGTACTGCATGTTGAAGCCCTCCTTTTTTACTTCCAGTTCATCGCCGGTTTGGATCATATGAGATGCTTTGGCGGTATCTCCATTGACCTTGACCTTGCCTTCTTTGCAGGCGTCGGTGGCGATGGTGCGCGATTTGAAGATGCGCACGCTCCAGAGCCATTTGTCGATCCTGACTTTATCCATTGCTACAAGCGCATTTTTGCCTACCCAACGTTTGCGAAACCCCGGAGGTTTCGTAAAAGTAAGAAACCCCAAAGATAAAACAAAAGAGCCGGCCCCTTGCGGAACCGGCCCTCCTGATTTCGTACTATTCCTTTGGCGTTGAATTACGGGCGGTTGACTCCCACCACAAACTTCTGCGTCTGCACTTCTCCGCTTGAGGTTTGCAGCGACATGAAATAGACGCCGTGTGACAACTCGCTTACCGGTATCGTTTCGATCTGGTGCTGCACCTCGCCGATGCGGCGCACCATGAGGGTTTGGCCGAGTTGGTTGTTGATGCGGATGCTCACTTCTTTGCCGATGAATTCTTCACCCATCTTCACGTTGATTTCCGACTGAGCCGGGTTGGGGAAGAGAGAGAATTCCAGTGGCGTTGCGAATACTTCCGTGGGTGCGCCCACCGGCGCCGTAAGCGTAGGCGTACCTATGCTGACGTTGCTGAACACGCCCTGGGCTGTAGAATTCACGTTGATGCCTTCTACAAACATGCCTACTTGCACGCAGCTGGGCAGCGCTAAGGTAGTCACAAATGCCTGCTGCCAGTTGACTCCGTTTTGAGAGTGATACCCGACAAAGGTATTGCCGTTGCGGGTGATGCGCAGCCAGGAATGGCCTGGTGCGGGCAGTTGCTGTGAATTCTTAACGCCATTGGTAGTACTGCGCACTTCGCGACGAACTGCGGTACTCAGTTGGGTTTTCAATGCCACCAGCCTGGAGCCGGGCGCTGAGCTCTCGCGGAAGGCAATACCGGCGAAACCGCCGTTGGTGACATTATTCACGCGCACCGTAATGGTCTGGTTACCGCACAAGGTCTGAGAAGCAAAATATTGCTTGTCACTGGCTAATGAAGAAGAGTATCCGTTGGATTGGAGGTCGATGCTGCCGCCGCACACGTTGTCGATGGCCTGGCCGGAAGCGCCGCCGATGCCTGTGGTGGTCCAGGGAGCGCCGAGCGGTACGCCGCACGCGCAGGAGATGTCCATGCTGAAGGCGCCCGTTGCAGAACCGAAACCGTTGACGAGGATGTAGTAATTCACGCTTGGGGCTGTGTTGAATACTACCTGGGATTGCAGGCCGCAACCGTCGTCATTGCTGGTTACGCAGGTGAGGGCGCCGCAGGCGCCGCTATATACGTGTACCTTGGTATCGTAGCCGGAAGCGCAGAGATCGAGGGTGATCTGGGAGCCGTCGCCGGCGAGGCGGTACCAGATGCCGTTGCCCGGTGTGCCGCCGGTGCCGACTCCGCAGGAGCCTACAGCCGCATCGGAAGTAGCGCCCACGGTACTGCCTGTCACGGTGGAGTTGCAACTGACTGAAATGGCGCCGGAGCAGTTGTCGTTGGGCAGGGGCGCCGTGGTGAAGGTAGAGCTCAAGTAGCTACTGGCCGCTCCGCCGCCGCAGGTGCCGGTACGGACGCAAAAACGGTAGGTAGTATTCGGCGTAAGACCTGAAAGATTCACAGTGGTTGCAGCCGTATTGGCGCCCGACCCTGTTGGGCAGCTTGCGCCTGTGCCGAGCGTCCAGTCATAGCTCGCAGTGCCGGGGGCCGCAGCCCAACTCACGGAAGCCGAAGTAGAGCCGATGTTGGATGCCGAAGGCGTGCCGGGAGCATTGCACGGCGGTATAGGCGGTGCGATGCTCAAGTTGAAGGAAGGATGGCAGTTGGGGCTTGGCCAGCTATCCACTACCAGATAGTAAGTGGTGCCGGCAGTAAGCGTCACCGTCAGTGTTTTATTGCCACTGGAGCTTTGCGATTGGGCTACGCAGGTACCGCCCTGGCCCAGGAAGGGGCAGCCGGCGTACAGCGTCAGGCCCGACCAGGAAGATGTGGTGGTCAGTACTATTGCATAAGAGCCGGATACAGTAGGCGTGAAGATAAAGGTTTTGTCTTCGCCGCCGTAGTAGCTTGAGCTGCCGCATACTACGGCATTGGTAGAAGTGAGGTTATTACCGTTGCCGCAGTTGGTCAGGCCTACGCCGTTGTAGGGAAGAGAGGCAATGTTGACAGTGCCGGCGCCCAAGCCGCCAGGACAGGTGAGCGACGGCGCCGTGCAGGAAGTACATTGTACCGTGGTGGTGCTGCATGTGGTGTTTGTTCCGCAGGCAGCGCTGGTATTCCAGTGTACATACAGCGTACCGGTGAATGTATTGTTGAAGGATAGCGGGGAACTGCCGGAAGCCACTACTGGACCGCTTGACGAGCCGCTGCGCACGGTGATGAAACCGCCTGACAAACTGTAAGTAAATCGGAGTGTCTGGCCGGCTACCGCGCCGGTTACTACCGAATATTCACCGGCGAAATTACAGGTTGAAATAGTGACAAGGCTACCTCCAGTGTTAATCGCAAATGATGAACTGGGATATTGGGCGCCGTTATTACAACCGGCGCTGCCACTACAAGAAGTGCATTGTACCGTTGTGGTGCTGCATGTGGTGTTTGTTCCGCAGGCAGCGCTGGTATTCCAGTGTACATACAGCGTACCGGTGAATGTATTGTTGAAGGATAGCGGGGAACTGCCGGAAGCCACTACTGGACCGCTTGACGAGCCGCTGCGCACGGTGATGAAACCGCCTGACAAACTGTAAGTAAATCGGAGTGTCTGGCCGGCTACCGCGCCGGTTACTACCGAATATTCACCGGCGAAATTACAGGTAGAGATGGTGGTTACAACACCGGAAGAATTGATTGCAGTGGATCCGGTAGGATACTGAGAAGAGTTGGTACACTGCGCTTGCATACGGCCGGCAGCGAGCAGCGCAAGGCATGCCAGTAATCCTGTTCGTAATAGTGCTTTCATTTCGTCAAAAAGTTTAAATGAGAAAATAGATTATAACAACCCCTTTTCTCCGCAGAGCATGATGCCGTGGGAAAGGAAAGAAAGTTTGGAATAAAAGGTAAATAGCGTAGGTTCGCCTCAAAGGGGGGGGGAATCAAGACAAATGTATGCAATATTAGGTAAATGGCAAGTTTTTTCGAATATTTTTTATTGGCCATGCACCGGAGAGCACGTGCCGTCGGAGAATTGTGTTACATAGTAAGGTCTGGTATATGGGGCACTTTTCGGCGACTGAAGTCGCCGGTATTATACTTGTTTTCGGTGACTGAAGCCGCCGGTACTATGCCTGTTTTCGGCGACTGAAGCCGCCGGTACTATGCCTGTTTTCGGTGACTGAAGCCGCCGGTACTATGCCGCTTCAGCCCAGCCCCACCAAGGTTACCCCATCCCCGCCTTCGGCCTGTTCGGGATGTTTGATCTCCATAGGGAAGTTGTATTCGCGCAGTTTCATGCGCACGGCTTTGCGCAGGGTGCCGTCGCCTTTGCCGTGGAGGATGCGCAGGTTGTTGGCGCCGATCATGAGGGCTTGATCCACAAAGGCTTCCACCACTTTCATGGCTTCGTCCATGCGCATGCCGCGGATGTCAATTTTGGACTGGAAGCCGGCAGATTGATCGATGGTGTCGGTTTGTACGCTTGCCCTGGAGTTTATTTCTAATGGTTCGTTGGCATGTTGAAGGTCTATGAGCTTGATGGTGAGGCGCATATCGCCCATGAGGACGACGGCCTTGGTCTTGCCGACCTGTTCCACTTTGCCTGTGGCGCTTCCCGTGCGCAGGCGTACGAAATCGCCTTTGCGAATGGGCGCTTTTTTGACTTCCGGCTGCTGGTAAACTTCTTCCTGGAGCACGCTGACCTGCTCAGCTAAGCGCTGCCGTTCTTCGCGGAGTTTCTGCGCCAGTTCGCGTGCCTTTTCCACGTTTTTCTCCTCGCGGATTTCGCGCATGAGGCGCTCCAAAGAGCGGTTGTCATGAGCGGTTTTTTGCAATTCCTGCTCCTTGGTCTCTAATTTGAGGCGCTTTTTGCGGAACTCAAGATCGCGGAACATCTGCTCGTAGGTCTTGATGAGCTTGTCAGCTTTTTGCTCTTTGAGGGCCAGTTGGGCGATCTGTTCTTCCAACTCCTGCTTTTCGCGCTGCAAGTCGATGAGCAGCTGGTCTACGGCGCCTTCCTGTTCGCCCACGCGGCGGCGGGCGTATTCCAGCACTTTTTTGTCCAGGCCGCTTTTCTGGGCGATCTCAAAAGCGTAGGAACTGCCTGGGCGGCCCACTTTCAGCTCGTAAGTAGGCGCCAGGTTGTCCTTGTCGAAGGTCATGGAGCCGTTGACCAGGCCTTTGGTCTTGAAAGCGAATATCTTCAGGTTGGAGTAGTGCGTGGTGATGACGCCGGCTACCTTGCGGTGGTTTAGCTCCCGCAGGATGGCCTCGGCAATGGCGCCGCCGATTTTGGGGTCGGTACCGGAACCAAACTCGTCGATCAGCACCAAGGTGCGGCGGTCGGCGTTCTCCAAGAAAACCCGCATATTGACCAATCGGGAACTGTAGGTACTCAGGTCGTCTTCGATGGACTGTTGGTCGCCGATATCGGCGAAGAAATTGTGGAAGATGCCAAATTCCGATTCTACCGCAGCCGGTACCAGCAAGCCGCATTGCACCATAAGCTGTAGTAAGCCCACCGATTTCATAGTGATGGATTTGCCCCCGGCGTTGGGGCCGCTGAGCACGAGCAGGCGGTTGTCGTGGTGCAGGTGAAGGGTGAAAGGCACAGTTTTGCGGCCCGACTGCTTGTTTTTGATCAATAGCAGGGGGTGATAGCTCTTGATAAAGCCCAATTGCGGTTTATCTGTCACACGGGGTTTCAGACCGTGCATCTGCACCGCGAGCCGGGCTTTGGCTTGGAGCACGTCGAAGCGGACCAGCAGGTCTAAGTAGTTGTGCATGAGCGGTGCGTAGGGGCGCAGGGCGGTGCTGAGCTCTTTGAGGATGCGGTATATCTCGCGTTTTTCTTCGGATTCCAGGTCGAAGATATCGTTGTTGATCTCGATTATGGGTTCCGGTTCGATGAAGGCGGTGCGTCCGGTTGCTGATTCGTCGTGGATGATGCCCCGTATCTTGCGTTTGTGTTCGGAGGGTACGCTGAGCACGCGGCGGCCGTTGCGCACGCTCTCCACGTTGTCGCTCAGGTAGCCGTTGTTGCGGGCTTCCTGAATGATGCGCCGGAAAACGCGGTCCAATTCGCCCTGTTTGGAGTGGATGGCTTTGCGAATGCGCATCAGTTCGGGGGAGGCGTCGGGGCGGATGTTGCCATCTTCGTCAATGACTTTTTCGATGGCCTTGATGAGCTCTTCGTCGAAAGGAACCGGCCGCACGATCTCGAATAGGGCAGGGTAGAGGAGGCGGCGTTCCTGGGTGAAAAACCGGAAGATGTCGCGTGTAAAGAGCAATACGATATTGATGCGGCGAAAAGCCTCTTCGCTGAGCACGTAATCCTCGATTTCGAGCATGCGCAGGTCGGGAGCAATGTCGGAATACGAAGTAATGGGGAAAGGATCGCTCCGGTCGATGGTGAGCCTGAACTGCATGACCTCATCAAGCTTCCTGTCGATGGAATCGAGGGATGTCTCCGGGGTGATTGCGGCTGCCACATGGCGACCCAGTTCGCCCAGGCAGAGGTTGTTCAACAGATCGAGTACTTTGTCGAATTCCAACCGTTCAAACAAGTCTTTAGGCTCTAACAGCATGCATTTTCAGTTTCGGCGCGGGTTACCCGGTTTTTCTACCGGGCTGCAAAATTACGCACAATGGAACAATACGGGATAGGATTCGGTTTTCTTAGGCAAATCATAGCACATGGCGGGAAACTCCTTCGGCGTCCTTTTTCGCATCAGCACTTTCGGCGAGTCGCACGGCCCTGCCATCGGCGTAGTCATCGACGGTTGCCCGGCAGGTCTGGAGATAGACGAGGCGTTTATCCAGTCGGAACTCGACCGCCGGCGCCCGGGCCAATCAGCCATCGTCACCCAGCGCAAGGAAGAAGACAGAGTACATCTCCTTTCCGGCGTGTTTGAAGGGCATAGCACTGGCGCACCGCTTGCCATGGTCATTCACAATGCCGATGCCCGCTCCAAAGATTACAGCCATATTGCCGATAAGTACCGCCCCTCTCATGCCGACTACACCTACGCCGCCAAATACGGCCTGCGCGACTACCGGGGCGGCGGCCGCTCTTCAGCCCGCGAAACGGCGGCAAGAGTGGCGGCAGGGGCCGTAGCGAAAATGTGGTTGAAAACGCAAGGTATTTCAGTGCAAGCCTGGGTGAGCCAGGTAGGTGAGATAGCGCTGGCCAAAGCCTATGGAGAACTCGACCTCTCTCTCACGGAAAGCAACCCCGTGCGCTGCCCCGACCCCGAAGCCGCCGCTCGTATGGAAACGCTCATCCGGGAGGTACGCAAAGCGGGCGATACCATCGGCGGGGTGGTGAGTGCGGTGATTTCGGGCGTACCGGCCGGCTGGGGCGAACCGGTTTTCGACAAGCTGCACGCCGACCTCGGCAAGGCCGTCCTCAGTATAAATGCGTGCAAGGGCTTCGAATACGGCTCCGGTTTTGCCGGCGTAAGCATGCGCGGCTCCGAACACAATGATCCTTTTTACACTGACGAATCAGGCCGGATCAAAACCCGCAGCAACCACTCCGGCGGCATACAAGGCGGTATCTCTAACGGAATGGATATCTGCTTCCGGGCGGCATTCAAGCCCGTAGCTACCATCGTACCCGAACAGGAATCGGTAAACAAAAAGGGCGAGCCCGTCACCGTGGAAGGCAAAGGCCGCCATGATCCCTGCGTCTTGCCGCGCGCCGTGCCCATTGTAGAGGCCATGGCGGCATTGGTGCTGGCGGACCATGGGCTTCGCCGGCGGACAGACAGGGTGTAAAGCTTGCAGATTCAGGTTCCGTAGTGTTCAAGCATTATTTACCCGGCGCTGTTGCGTTTTTTGAGCACACCCCTGGCAGCAAGGTTCACCCCATTAAACCGATACTACCACCGGACCCCACATCAAAAATCAAAAATCATCAATCATCAATCATCAA
>CAZNYK010000161.1:0-7567 GCA_964577215.1 uncultured Saprospiraceae bacterium | reverse complement strand
TACCCGGTATTAGCACACTTGTCCCGACGCAGTCGGGATCAGCAAATCAGCAAATCAGCAAATTATCTCACCATCCCCGCCGCCCTTTTCACAATACCCCCTACCAAGCCCGGCACATCGCTCTTCTTTCCCGTCACTGTAAACTCCGCGCCCACCGCCGTCTTGCCTTTGAACAGCCTTGCGCGCACCGTCACGGCATCGCCGGCCAAGGTGTAAAGCCCATTGATGGAATAGGCATCCGGGATGTTTTTTAAATCAAAAAAGAGGAAGTTGGCCCCCGCGGCATCCTGCTCGCGCAAGTGGCTGTTGACCGCCTCGGCGAGGCCGAGCGGGTCGTTGAACTGCGCTTCGTCCTGGAAAGCGCTGCTGACGAATACGGTACCGGCCTGGGCAAGCTGAATTTTCACCCGGTCATTTACCCTGCCGATGAAGATGGTACGGGCGTTCCGGGGGTAATGGGGCGCCGGCTCCTGCACGAGCGCCAGATCGGCAGCCAGTTTGCGCACGCCGGCGCCGGCCGCATCGAAAAGGCGCATCACATCAATATCTTTATCGGGGTTGAGCGCGGCGCCTCGCTGCATGGCTTCGAGCAGGCTGTAGGTGAGCAGGCTTTGGCGGTATTTGCTGGCCTCGAAACTCTTTTGGTCGGCGGCGCTGCCGGAGAGGATGAACATGCCCGTGCGGTCTTTCATGAGATCCAATGAGCGGATCTGGCTGGCCGTCAGCGATTTCCCGCCGGCGCCCATGTCCTCCACCATTTTGCCGGAGTTGCAGGCATCCACGATGAGCACTTGCTTTTGGGCAGGCAAGCGATTGATCCAATGGGTAAGCTCCTCGCTGGAGATGGCCCGTGCGGCGCGGATGCCGGGGTCGCTGAGGTCGAAGGAGCCGGTTTCCATGGTGAGGAAATAAAACAGCGACTTTTCGGCCTCGCCGTAATTGACGCCGTGCCCGGAGAAGTAAGCCAGCAGTATGTCCTCGGCTTTGGCCCTGGCCTCGATGGCATCAAAAGCGGCTTTGATATTGGCTTTGGTGGGTTGCGGATTATCCGGCGTGGTGCTGAGCAAATGTACGAACACGCTGTCTGCCCCGAAAAGCTCGGCGCCGGCTTGCTGTAAGGCGGAGGCCATATCCTCCGCGTCTTTGGCGGTGTATTTAAGGTCGAGCGTTGTGCCCGCGTAATCGGCAACGCCCACTAAGAGCAGGTGCAGGGCCGGGTCGCGGGTTTCGTCCAAAATATCGAGGCTTGCCGTTGGTCCAGCCTCCCCTTTGGCGCTGACGAAATCCGGGCGGTAGGTCACGGTGTGCAACGGGCTGCGGAGCCAGTTTTCCCGGTTGTAGGCCCGCACGGCTATGGTATTGAGCGTATTGGCCAAAAAGTAGCGGGCATACGGCTCCAAATCCAAGGTGAGGGAAGTGTCCCTGCTCCAGCGCGGTCCGGCGCCCTGCAAGGCATCTTCGATGATCTCTTTGTTATTGACAAATACGCTGAGCTTGCCCATACCACCGTCGCGCGGTTGGAGCGCGATGCGGAGCTGATGCTTGGCGCTGTCCAAATGGAGCTGCATCCGGGGGTACATGGCTATGGCATCGAAGCCGGCAACCGAACGCAGGGGCTCGTTGGAGAGGCCCAGCACTTTGGAGAGCAGGCCGGGTTCGTAGTAGCGTTCTTTGAGTTGTTCCAGTTCGATGGCTTCTATACCCACGACAAAGTGCATCAGATTCATGGCGCCGGGCGAAGCGTCGAACAGACCGGAGGGGCTAGTGACCACCCAATCTGTGGAGTCAATGGCAATCAGGGTGGCTAAGCATTGGCCGGAGTTCGTATCCCAAAGTTTTGCGGTGTTGTCTTCGCTTCCTGTCAACACCTTTTGGCCGTCGGGCGAAAAGGCAACTGACAAGACGAGGGAGCCATGACTCGAAAAAGTTTGAATTTCACGGCCCGCCAAGTCCCACAGCTTTGCTGTATTGTCCCTGCTTCCCGTCAACACCTTTTGGCCGTCGGGCGAAAAAGCCACCGAACTGACACCTTGGGTATGCCCCTTAAAAGTTTGAAGTTCTCGACCCGCCAAGTCCCACAGCTTTGCTGTATTGTCCCTGCTTACCGTCAATACCTTATGGCCGTCGGGCGAAAAGACCGCCGACCTGACACCTTGGGTATGCCCAGGAAAAGTTTGAATTTCACGGCCCGCCAAGTCCCACAACTTCGTTATTCCATCACTCCTCCCCGTCAACACCATTTGGCCATCTGGTGAAAAGTCCACTGACAAGACGAGGGAGCCATGACCCGAAAAAGTTTGAATTTCAAGGCCCGCCAAGTCCCACAACTTCGCCGTTTCGTCCCCCCTTCCCGTCAACACCATTTGGCCATCGGGCGAAAAGGCCACCGAAAAGGCGACGGCAGCACGACCCTTAAAAGTTTGAAGTTCTCGACCCGACAAGTCCCACAACTTCGCCGTTCTGTCCCAACTTCCCGTCAACACCTTTTGGCCGTCGGGCGAAAAGGCCACCGACAAGACCCTGGAAGCGTGCCCTGTAAAAGTTTGAAGTTCACGGCCCGACAAGTCCCACAATTTCGCGGTTCCATCCCCCCTCCCCATCAGCACCTTTTGGCCATCTGGTGAAAAGTCCACTGACAAGACATTGGATGCATGACCCGAAAATGTTTGAATTTCATAGCCCGACAAGTCCCACAACTTCGCTGTTCCGTCCCCACTTCCCGTCAACACCAATTGGCCATCAGGCGAAAAGGCCACCGAAAAGACGACTGTAGCACGACCCTTAAAAGTTTGAATTTCATGGCCCGACAAGTCCCACAACTTCGCCGTTCCGTCCCCGCTTCCCGTCAATATCTTTTGGCCGTCGGGCGAAAAGGCCACCGAAAAGACTTCGCTGGTATGCCCCGTAAAAGTTTGAATTTCACGGCCCGCCAAGTCCCACAACTTCGCTATTTCCAAACTTCCCGTTAACACCTTTAGACCGTCTGGTGAAAAGGCCACCGACGAGACTTCGTAAGGATGCTCCGTAAAAGTTTGAATTACCCGGCCCGATAAGTCCCACAACTTCGCCGTTCCGTTCTCACTTCCCGTCAACACCTTTTGGCCGTCAGGCGAAAAGACCGCCGAACTGACACCTTGGGCGTCGTGTTCCGTAAAAGTTTGAATTTCATGGCCCGACAAGTCCCACAATTTCGCCGTTCTGTCAATACTTCCCGTTAATACCTTTTGGCCGTCGGGAGAAAAGGCTACAGAAGTTACCCCGTCGGCATGCCCCCTGAAAGTTTGAATTTCATGGCCCGACAAGTCCCACAGCTTTGCCGTCCCATCCTGACTTCCCGTCAGTACCTGCGTCCCGTCTCGGGAAAAGGTCACCGAACTGACCCAACTATTATGGCCGGCGAAAGTTTGCAACTCCCTTCCCGACAAGTCCCACAGCTTCGCCGTGCCATCCCCACTTCCCGTCAAGACCTGTTTCCCGTCCGGGGAAAAGGCCGCCGAATGAATGGAACCTGTATGCCCGATCGGCACCACCAAGCGCGGCGTCTGAGCCGGCAAGCAAGCTGCAACAAACAGGAACGATAGGAGGAATAGCAGTTTTTTCATGGTTTTGTATCTTATTGCAGGTATTATTGCGTGGGCTATTTTCATGCAAAGTTCGCAATGGATTCGCTATGTGTGCAAAGGCTTTTCGCCGGCTTGTCCTCTTGATTGAAAGGCTAAAGTTCCGCGTATGCCCCGATGAAGTCTGGGCAGCCGGGATCAGCACACCCTCCTTCGCGCCTTCGGCTTGCTTCGGCGGGTGCAATCAGCACATCAGCACATCAACCCATCAGCACATCAACAAAATCACTTCGCCATCCGCGTCGCCTCCCTCACTATCCTGCGTATAAGGGAGTTCAGGTCATTGGTTGTCCCCCGGTCGGTAATGAGTTC
The DNA here is from genome assembly GCA_964577215.1 of uncultured Saprospiraceae bacterium. GTDB lineage: Bacteria > Bacteroidota > Bacteroidia > Chitinophagales > Saprospiraceae > UBA2329. The sequence continues at coordinate 3,635 of CAZNYK010000161.1, read as the reverse complement.
GCCAACCGGCTCTTTGCCCTTGAACAAGCGGGCGCGCAATTCCAGCTCGTTGCCGGTGGTATTGTACAGTCCTTTGATGGAATAAGCCCCGGCGAAATCCCGGACGTCCACGAAGATAAAACTCGCGCCGGCGGCATCCTGCTCGATGAGGTAGCTATCGGTGGCGCTGCTCAGCCCGAGGGGATCGTCGAAGTGCGCTTCGTCCTGGAAAGTACTGCGGATAAATATATTGTTGATCGAATCTAAGGGGATGGTGACCCGGCCGTTAACCGTGCCCAGATAAATAGTGCTCCCGCCTTTGGGAAAAGCCTGCATGGGTACCTGTACCTGGTTGAGGTTGCGGGCCAGGTCGGGTACGCGGCGTTCGGCGTGTTGGAAGAGGCGTATCACATCCACGTTTCCGGCGTCGAGCGCGGCGCCGGACTTCATGCCCTCCAGCAGGCTGTAGGTGAGCAGGCTCTGGCGAAACCCGCTGGCTTCGAAGCTCTTTTGGTCGGCGGCGCTGCCGGAAAGGATGAACATGCCCGTGCGGTCTTTCACGAGCTCCAATGCGCGTATCTGGCTGGAAGTAAGCGACTTGCCTCCTGTTCGCATGATATCTTCGGCTACTTTTCCGGAGTTGCAGGCATCCACGATGAGCACTTGCTTCTGTGCGGGCACTTTGTTGATCCATCGGGTGAGTTCGTCGCTGGAGATGGCCCTTTGGTCGCGAACCCATGGGTCGCTGAGATTAAAGTCGCCGATTTCCATGGTGAGGAAATAAAACAGCGACTTTTCGGCGTCGCCGTAGTTGGTGCCGTGCCCGGAGAAGAAGGCCACGAGGATGTCTTCCGCTTTAGCCTTGTCGGCAATGGTTTTAAAAGCGGCCTCGATATTGGCTTTGGTGGGTTGCTTGTGGACGGAGTCGGTAGTCAGCAAATGCACGAACACGCTATCGGCGCCGAAGAGCTGCACGCCTGCCTGTTTCAGCGCATGGGCCATATCGGCGGCATCCTTGGCGGTGTATTTGAGGTCGAGCGTTGTACCTGCATATTTGGCCACACCCACTAAGAGCAGGTGCAGGGCGGGATCGGGTTTGTCATCGAGGGAGGATAATTCCGATGAGCCGGAAGGCCCGCCTTTTGAGCTGACGAAGTTCGGGCTGTATTCCACGGTGTGCATGGGGCTTCTGAGCCAGTTCTCGCGGTTATAGACGCGCACGGCCACGGTGTTCGGCTCGCCGCTGAGGAAGTAGCGGGCGTTAGGCAGGTCTATTTTTATGGTTGTGTCTCGCGTAATACCCGCCGCTTTGCCTGCCACGGCATCCTCTATGATCTCCTTACCGTTGACGAAAACGCTCAGCTTGCCCACGCCGCCGCTGCGGGGAGTAACCTTAATGAGAAGCTGGTGTTTGGCGCTGTCCAATGAGAGCGCGATGGCCGGGTAGAGCGCCACCGAATTGAAGCTGTCCACGGAGCGCAGCAGGTCTGTGGAAAAACCCAGGGTTTTGGCCAGCAAGCCGGGTTCGTAGTAGCGCTCTTTGAGTTGGTCCAATTCAATGACTTCCTGGCCTACCACGAAGTACATCAGGTTCATGGCGCCGGGTGAGGCATCGAACATGCCGTTGGGGGCGGTGACTGCCCATTCTCCGTCGTCCAAGGCGATGAGGGTGAGCAGCATCTTTCCGCTGCGGCGGTTCCATATTTTGGCGGTATTGTCGCCGCTGCCGCTGAGTACAAATTTTGCATCTGCGGAAAAAGCCACGGAATTGACCCTGGCGGAATGCCCTGTAAAGGTTTGCATGTGTTCTCCGGTATAGTTCCATAGTTTGGCCGTATTGTCCCAACTTCCGGTGAGGATGAGTTCTCCGCCAACGGGGTCTTCGGGCGTTGTGGGGGAGAAAGCCACGGAACTGACCCAGTTTTTGTGTCCGGGGAAGGTAATTGATACTTCTCCGGCAAGATCCAGGAGCTTGGCGGTATGGTCCTGGCTGCCGACCAGCAGATTGTTGCCGTCGGGTGAAAACACTGCTGAGGTAAGGCCCCGGATGTTGCTTCGCACGGGCATGGTTTTTCCTTCATCGAGGGTCCAGTACAAGTCGAGGCTGTTTTCCCGCGCAACCAGGTATGGATCACCGGGCGAGGCAAAATCCACCGCCGTAACGGATTCCAGAAACCGGGTTGGCGCGCTGCGCTTTCCGTCTATGCTCCAGACGTTAAAGGTGCGGTCTTTGCTTCCTGTGAGCACTTGCTTCCCGGAAGGCGAAATAGCCACTGAAGTGACCCAGTCGCCGTGGCCGGGGAAATTCTGAATGGTGTCCCCTTTGCTATCCCAGAGCCTTGCGGTGCGGTCTTTGCTGCCGGTGAGAAGGCTGTCGCCACTTGGCGAAAACTTTGCAGAGATGATCTCGCCGTTGTGGCCGCTCAGCACGGTTACCCTGGGGTGGGTCAAGTCCCAAAGCCTTGCGGTGCTGTCGGAATTTCCGGTGAGCAGGTGTCGGCCCGCCGGAGACCAGGCCACGGCATTCACCGTAGAGGAATGGCCGGTAAGTATGGCGTGTTTGGCGCCGTCGGAAGTCCAGATCACGGCACTGTTGTCTTCGCTTCCCGTCAGTACGTATTTGCCTCCGGCGGGGTCTTCGGGTGTTTTGGGCGAGAAAGCCACAGAAGTGATGTAACTGGTATGGCCGGAAAAAGTGTTCACAGGTTCGCCGGCTAAGTTCCACAACCGGGCGCTCAGGTCGTCGCTGCCTGTGAGCACTTGCGTTCCGCCGGGCGAAAAAGCCACTGAGTTGACCCGGTCTGTATGGCCGGTGAAGGAGCGGGGGTTCCCTCCGGAGAGGTCCCGCAGCCGGGCTGTTTTATCTATGCTTCCCGTGAGCACCGACTTGCCGTCGGGCGAAAAAACGGCAGAGAGCACCCAGTCGCTGTGCTCTTCAAAAACCTGCCCGGGCTTGCCGTTGAGGTCCCAGAGCCTTGCCGTATTGTCGCGGCTTGCCGTCAGGATGAGCTTGCCGTTGGGGGAAAACGCTACGGAGGTCACGGCGTCGGTATGGCCCGTTATGGCCCGGACGAATTTCCCATTGGCATCCCACAGGATGGCGGTGTTGTCTTCGCCGCCGGTGAGTATGAATTTCCCGTCGGGTTCGAAGGCTACGGAAGTAACGGCCCCGGTATGCCCGCTCAGCCTGAGGGTATCACTGCCGTCGAGTTTGCATCGAAAGGCGGTTTTGTCCTGGCTTCCGCTGAGGATGTATTGGCCGTCGGGCGAGAAAGCCACGGCGCTTACTAAGTCGGAATGGTTCTCATAAGTTCGTATTTCCCTGCCGTCATAGCCCCAGAGGATGACTTTGCGGTCTTGCCCGCCGGTGAGAACGAGGCGCTCAACAGGGGAGAAGGCAACGGCCTTGACGAAATTGGTATGACCTATCGGCACCACGAGGCGGGGCGTCTGTGCCGACAGGATGCCAACAAAAAAGAGGAAGGGGAGGATGGTAGTGTTGGTTCGCATAATGTTTGTCGTAAGGTATGGTAGATGTTTTCAGGGGTTCGCACAAATAAATTTGGAAAAACGGCAAAGCGATACCTGAAATCGCGTGAAAGTTACAAAATATCCGGAAACTGGGAGGGGTGAGGCAAACTTTGCCCTGCGACTGC
>CAZNYK010000160.1:3523-7619 GCA_964577215.1 uncultured Saprospiraceae bacterium | reverse complement strand
AGATGAGCCAACAAAAGAAAATCAGCTTTTTCGACAAGTACCTAAGCCTGTGGGTTGCGCTCTGTATAGGAGCGGGCATCGCCATCGGGCATTTTGCCGGCGACAGCATCCAGGTCATCAGCAACTGGGAGGTGTACCGGGTCAATATTCCCGTAGCGGTTTTGATCTGGCTCATGATCTACCCCATGATGTTGCAGGTGGACTTTTCCAGCATCAAAAACGTGGGTAAAAACCCCAAAGGCCTGGGCCTTACCTTGGTGATCAACTGGCTTATCAAACCATTCACCATGGCCTTCTTCGCCTGGATTTTCTTCACTAAGATATATGCGGCAGTAATAGAACCGGAGCTGGCAGGCGAATACATCGCCGGTGCTATTCTGCTGGGCGCGGCGCCCTGTACGGCAATGGTTTTTGTATGGAGCTACCTTACCGACGGCGATCCCAACTACACGCTTGTCCAGGTATCCATCAACGATCTCGTCATCCTGGTGGCTTTTGTGCCTATTGTAGGGCTGCTCTTAGGTATCACCGATGTGCGGATTCCTTACGAAACGCTGGTGGCCAGCGTGTTGATCTTCGTGGTAGTGCCGCTTGCGGCGGGTTACATCACGCATAAAGCATTGATAAGGGCTAAGGGCGAGGAGTGGTTCCGGCAGCAATTCCTGCCGAGGTTCAAGCCTGTATCCATCATTGCTTTATTGGTCACCCTGGTCCTGCTATTCGCTTTTCAGGGGCGAAACATTTTAGACAACCCTCTTATCATCCTGCTGGCCGCCATACCCCTCATCATCCAGACTTACTTCATCTTTTTCCTCGCCTGGTACGGCGGGCGAAAACTGAAGCTCTCGCATGCCGTATGCGCTCCTGCCGCCATGATCGGCGCCAGCAACTTCTTCGAGTTGGCGGTGGCAGTGGCCATTGCTTTGTTCGGCCTGCAATCGCCTGCTGCATTGGTCACCGTGGTGGGCGTGTTGGTAGAAGTGCCGGTGATGCTGTCTTTGGTAGCTTTTGCCAACAGGTCGAAGTATTGACCTCTTTACTTCGCCAAAAGAACTGAATGACCAGGATACGGGTTTTTGGTACTTTTTCTCCAGGCCAAAACCAAAAACTATTTATCAGCGTTATTTCGGGGTTCTTTCTTTTTCAGGGCGTAAGTCGCCCGGCGCCTTTTTGACCAACATAACAAAAAAACAAGTCATGAAAATTTTCTTGCTCATTGCCGGCCTTTTCATAGGCACAGAGATATTTGCCGGAGATGTGCCGGCAGCGGTTAAAGCGGCTTTCCGGAGCGACTATCCCCATGCAGATGTCTCCCTTTGGGAACAAACCAAAGAAGGATGTATCGCTACCTTCCGCGACGAGGAAGGACTCAAAAATGCCATTTATACCCCGGAGGGCGAGTGGGTGGAAACCCGCATCCGCATTATCCTCCGCGACATACCCTACGACGTGCAAAAAGCCATTCGCAAAGTGACCGGGGTAACCCGCGTGACTTACATTGGCAAGGTGCAACGCCCGGACGGAAAATTCTACCGCATCGAATCCGAATCCGCGGAGGCTGTTACTTTAAGGCTGTTTGACGAAAACGGCGAAATGATATCCGAAGAGGCTTTTTATTTCAGCACCAGCAAGGCATAAATTTTACTTAATGGAATACCGCAGGTTCGGCAATACTGATCTCAGCGTCAGCGTAATTGGTTTCGGCGCCTGGGCTATCGGAGGCCCCGCCCAAATTGGCGATATGCCTATCGGCTGGGGGCCGACCGACGATGCCGACTCCATTGCATCCATCCATCGTGCCCTCGATCTCGGCATCAATTTCTTCGATACGGCAGACTTCTACGGTCTCGGTCACTCCGAGGACTTGCTGGGCCGGACGATCGCCAACCGGCCTGACGTAGTCATTGCCTCCAAATTGGGGCAGCGCGTCAGCCCTGAAAACACAATAGTGGCCGATTATTCTAAAAGCTGGGTGCTCGAAGCCTGTGAACAAAGCCTCCGCCGTCTTCGGCGCGATACCATTGACTTTTACCAACTCCACATTGCCCGCATGGCGCATTTGGAGCAGGGCGATTGCATAGAAGCCATGCACCAACTGGTTGCCGAAGGAAAAGTGCGCTACTGGGGCATTTCGCTCAACACTTTTTATCCCGAGCCGGAGGCGCGTTTTTTTCTGGAGCGCAATCTTGGGCATGGTTTTCAATTGGTGCTCAATCTCATCAATCAACGGGCGGCAGGGGTGATCGAACAGGCGCGAACAGCCGGCTACGGCATTATCGCGCGCATGCCCCTGCAGTTTGGACTGTTAAGCGGCAAATTTACCGAGTACACTACTTTCAACAAAGACGACCACCGCGCCAAGCGGCTCACGCCGGAGGTGTTGCGCACCGCCCTTGAATCTCTTACCCCGCTCCGGGATATGGCTTCCCAATACGGCATATCCCAGGCGAGCCTTGCGCTGAGCTTTGTAGCGGGCTATCCCGGCATCAGTACCGTTATCCCCGGCATTCGCACCCCTGAGCAAGCGGAGATGAATGCCCGCGCCGTCATCGGCCTGGCTCCCGAAGATATGGCGTTGCTGAAGGCGCACTACGAAACGCGCTGGAAGATTCTCATGGACTATCTTGAGAAGCTGGGATAACCCCCCCCTTTTATGTTAAGACTTCTTTAATTCCAGTTTGATTTCAAGTTGTTGATAATCAAAATTATGCGATGTTAAAGTGACTGCAAAAGCGCTTTTTTACGGCTTTCTTTTGCACTCTTTAACCATTGCAAACGCAGGCTTAACGCTTCCTTAGCTTACCTGGAACCCCGGCAAGGCTAATTTCGCTGTATCAAAAAACCAAATGACATCTTGTTAACCCACAAAACGGAAGCAGCCATGATGAACGCGACACGAAAACCGGAATGGACGGCGCTTTTTACCGCACTCGCGCTTTTTGCCGCCTCTTGTGCATCCCCCGAAAAACTTGTTGAAACCGGAGACTTCGATCGCGCCATTGACATTTCCGTGGACAAACTGGCCGGCAGGGCGAAGAAAAATCCGCGTTATGTGGAAGCGCTCGGCCAGGCGTTCGAGCGCGCCAACGCGCGCGATCTGGCTGTCGCCGACGCCCTCCGGCGCGAAAACCGCCCCGAAAACTGGGATCGCATCCTCGACCTGTACCAGCGCGTGGCAAAACGGCAAAACAAGGTTGCTCCCTTGCTGCCCTTGGCCGACAAGCACGGCATCCGCGCCGATGTGCGCTTCGTACAGGTTGAGGAACTGATCCTGGAAGCACGCCAAAACTCGGCCGCCTACCACTACAACAGGGCTCTTGGCCTCATGGCAGAAGCCCGTCGCGGCGACCGGCTCGCCGCCCGGCAAGCCTACGAAGCGCTTATCTATGTGGACCGGTATTTCCGCGACTATCGCGACAAGGAAAACCTCAAGCGGGAAGCTCTCAACCTTGGTACTTCCCACATCCTGGTACACGTGCGAAACGAATCGCATGCTGTTCTACCGGCATTCCTCGAAGCCGATCTGCGCCGGCTGCCGGTGCGCGACCTCGACAGCCGCTGGCGCCAGTACCACACCACTGCAAACCCCGGTACCCAGTACGATTATGAAGTGGTGGTGAATATGGTGCATATTGACGTAAGCCCGGCGGCAGTCCGCGAACGCGAATACGAAGACGTCCGCGAGATAGAAGACGGGTTTGAATACATTCTCGACAGCCGCGGCAACGTGATGAAGGATACAGCCGGCAACGACATCAAAGTGCCCCGCAAAGTGCTCGTACGCGCCCGCGTATTCGAGACATGGCAGCACAAAGCAGCCACTTTGCAGTGCCGGGTCGATTTCTACGATAAATTCAGCGGCGCATTGATAGATTCGTGGCCCATTGCCGCTGACGCTATCTTTGAAAATTACGCTTCCACTTACACGGGCGACCGCCGCGCCCTGAGCGATCAGTCTCGTAGCCGCCTCGGCAACCGCCCGCTGCCTTTCCCTTCTGATGAAGCGCTGCTGTTGCAAGCTTCCGAACGGCTTAAGCCCATCATCAAGAACCGGATTGCAAATGCACGGGTGACGGTGTGAGGATTGCTGGTGGAA
>CAZNYK010000160.1:2105-3423 GCA_964577215.1 uncultured Saprospiraceae bacterium | reverse complement strand
CCCCTACGGCGCACCGGCGGCAGCGCATAACGCTTGTTGTACCAATAAGACACGGCGCCGATGGCGAGATTCAGCATGCCCAGCATACTTTCCCGCGGCTTGTCATAAAGCAAAAACGCCAGCATCCACACGCTGAAAAGCAGAAAAACGATCTGCCCCCAGGGGTAAAAAGGCCCGGCAAAAGGAGGGGCGCTATTATCTTTTTTGCGAAGGAAAAAGATCCCTGCAACCGCTGCCGTAGTGGAGAGATGCAGGATGAAACCGCTGTAGATGAGCACCTGCTCAAAAGAGCCGCTCAGCAAAAGGAAAATGCTGACGCCTGCCTGAAACCAGATGGCATTGACCGGCACGCCGTAGGAATTGTCGCGCGCCAGGAAGTGCCACACCGGGTAGTCCTCCGCCATGGCCCGGCTCACCCGCGGCCCTACCCATACCATGGCGCTGATGCTGGATACAAGCAGCACGCCGATTATCAGGCTGATCGTTTTACCGCCGGAGTAGCCGAACAAGGAATTGGCCGCGATTTGCGCCACTTCTATCCTCCCGTTGAGCGCATCGCGATCGGCCTGGTGCAAAAAGCCGAATTGCAAAAGGATATATAAAACGCTGACCAACAGAGCACCGCCGATGAGGGCGCGAGGCAGGTTGCGCGCGGGATTGCGCACTTCGCCGGTTATGTATGCCGCTGCATTCCATCCCGAGTAGGCATATACCACAAAGACCAGTGCCACTGCGTAGTGGGCGCTGCTCAATTCCGCGAACCAATTGCCGTCCCAATTGAGGGCATTCAGTTCGGCCGGGCGCCAAAAGCAGGCCAGGATCAGGAAAACCATCATGCCCAGCTTGAGGGTGGTAAACAGGTTTTGGAACCGGCTGCTTTGCCTGAGATGAACAGAGTGAATGGCAGAAACGGCCAGGATAACGACCAAAGCAATCCAGAGGGCATCCACACCCAATATCCCGGACAAATACGCACCCATTGCCATGGCCGAAAGTGCTATGGAGGCTGTAAATCCAACTGTAAGCGACACCCAGCCGGAGAGGTATCCCGCTAAAGGATGATATATGCGGGAGAGAAAATAATACTCGCCGCCGGAGCGCGGCATACGCGCGCCCAACTCGGCATAACTGATGGCCCCTAACAGGGCGATCACCCCTCCAAAAATCCACAATGACAGGATCACCCAGGTGTTTTGCAGGTGTTGCATTTGCAACCCCAAGGTGGTGAATGCGCCTGTACCGACCATATTGGCAACAACTATGGAACCGGCGCTGAGCCATCCTATCTTCCGCTGTGGTGCTTGGTGCATTTGCTGGA
>CAZNYK010000160.1:0-2005 GCA_964577215.1 uncultured Saprospiraceae bacterium | reverse complement strand
AGCGGAACGGAGTTCCGCCGTACATTACTGCGCCCACAAGACCATTGCGGATCGAGGCGGCACTTGCAATCTGCCCGTTTTCAGCACGCCGATGCCGTCGAGGTCCACCGTCTGGCCGTCCGCCACCAGCACCCAGTTTCTTTCCGGAACAGGTATGGTTTTGGCCGATGCATTGCCATTGAACACAACCGCAATTTCCTTCCAGGCATCGCCGCCGGCGTTGTCCTTGAGGATGTAGCCCACGAGATTAGGTTCGGAAATATCCAGGAATTCCAGGTGCTTTTGAATGAGTTCTTCAGAAGTGAGCCGGAAGGCCGGATGCTGTTTCCGCATGGCTATGAGGCCTTTGTAGTATTCATGCACATCGCGATAGCGGGCTTTGCGCGACCAGTCCAAGCGGTTGATGCTGTCGGGCAGGTTGTAGGAATTTTCCGCGCCTGACTTGGTGCGCAGCATCTCTTCGCCGGCGTGAATAAACGGCACCCCCTGTGAAGTAAGCACGATAGCGGCAGCTAATTTATTCATCTCAATGCGCTCCGTCTCGCTCGATTTCGGGCTGGAGATCAGCAGGCGGTCCCACAAGGTGTGGTTGTCGTGGCAGGAGGCGTAGGTAATGGCCTGGGCGGGCGTTTTGGCCCAGGGCGCCTGTGAGTAGTTTACCTTGCTGTAATCAACTTGCGGATGCCGGGTGGAGGCCGCAATGCCGAATTTGAGACTTTCTTCGAGGCCCTCCAAGCCGCTGACGAAGCCTTTCTGCTCGGGATGGAATACATGGCCCTTGATGGCATCGCGCACATCGTCACTGAAGGCCGCTACATTGTCAAGTTGGAGCACGTTGTGCTTGATGGCCCTTTTTTCAACGGGCAGCGGGCTGTCGCCGGCGGTCCAGCCTTCGCCATATACGAATATGGAGGGATGGAGCTTGCGCAGTTCGGCGCTCACCTGGTTCATTGTCTCTATATCGTGTATGCCCATGAGGTCAAAGCGGAAGCCGTCAATGTGGTATTCTGAAGCCCAATACTTCACAGATTCCACGATGAGCTTGCGCATCATAGGCCGTTCGGAGGCTGTTTCGTTGCCACAGGCAGAGGCGTTGGAAAAACCGCCCTGCTCATCCTGGCGGTAATAGTAACCTGGTACCAACTGGTTGAAGACCGAAAGCTCGGTGGGGCCGGTATGGTTGTACACTACGTCCATCACCACGCGCAAGCCGGCATCGTGCAGCGCCTTTACCATTTGTTTGAATTCGCGTATGCGGGTGGCGCCGTCGGAGGGATTGCTGGAGTAGCTGCCCTCCGGTATGTTGTAGTTTTGAGGGTCATAGCCCCAGTTGAACTTGTTTTCCTCCAATTTGGTCTCGTCAATAGAGGCAAAATCAAAAACCGGCAACAAGTGTACATGAGTAACGCCCAGCTCTTTGATATGGTCGAGGCCGGTGCTCAGTCCTTCCGGGCTGAGCGTTCCGGTTTCGGCGAGGCCTAAGTATTTGCCCTTGTGGGCAATACCGGAATTGGAATGCATGGACAGGTCGCGCAGGTGCAATTCGTAGATGACGATGTCGGTATAGTTTTCTAGCGGAGGGCGGCGGTCATTTTCCCACCCCGGCGGATTGGTTTCGGCCATGTTGACCACCTGCGCGCGCAGGCCGTTGGCGCCTGCCGCTTTGGCGTAGGGGTCGGGGGTTTCTCCCATCCAGGTTTCGCCGATGCGCGCCTGAAAGGTGTAAAAAAGTCCTTTGATGTCTTTTTTGATGGTAGCCTCCCATTCCCCGTCCAAGCCCTTTTTCATGTCTTTTGTGCTAACGGGTTGTCCGCCCGCGTCTTTTTCATAAAATTGCAGCCGCACCGCATTGGCCGTGGGCGCCCACACCTTGAATACAGACTTGGAGGGCGTGTAGCGCAGACCCAAATCTTCATCTCCATAGAAGGGGTATTTTTCAAATTGGGTGAAGCCGGGAGAAGTGCGGGTGCATGCGGAAAGGAGAGACATGGCGATTAGAATTAAA
>CAZNYK010000159.1:0-7928 GCA_964577215.1 uncultured Saprospiraceae bacterium | reverse complement strand
CCGGCGGAACGGAGTTCCGCCATACATTGCGGAACGGAGTTCCGCCACACATCATCTTAACAAGGTCACATTCCCCTTTTTGAAATACTCCTCCCCGTTGAAGCAACGCACCGTGAGGTAATATCCAAACACATCCGTATTCAACGGCTTGCCGCGAAACCGGCCGTCCCATCCGATATCCTGCGAAGATGTTTCAAACACCTTTTCACCCCAGCGATCGTAAACGACGAAATACATTTCGTCAATGCCCGTGCCCCGCACATACAGCACGTCATTTCTGCCGTCTCCATTGGGTGAAAATCCATTGGGCACGTATATGAATGGCTCCCTGCACTCCGGCGAGCGCACCACCACGCTTACTGATGTAACGGCAGAGCAACCCTGCGCATCGCGCACCTGCACGGTATATGTGGTAGTTTGGGCCGGGGAAGCTACCGGATTGTGTATGCCCGCATTGTCCAAAGTAGCCGGGGGCGTCCATTGGTAGGAATAGTTGGGGTTGAAATCCACCTCCAACTGGGCGCTTCCGCCCGGCGCCAGGGTGTCCGGCATGGCTGTGGCTGTCAAAGGGCCGATGGCAGGGCTAACCGTCACCGGAACGGAAAAGGTCTTCCGGCAGCCGGCTGCGTTCTCCACCATCACTTCCATAACGACTGACTGCTCCGGACTAACCCGCACCGATGCCGTGCCCGCCCCGGAGAGAATTTCCTGCGCCGGCGACCAGGCATAGGTCAGCACCCCGCCTGCCTGGTTTACCATGCTCAGCGTGGCCGTATCCCCGCTGCAAACAGTGACCGGCCCCGGGGGCAGCGCTTCAATGAGATTTACCGGGAAACTCTCAGCGTAGGTTTGCCGGCATCCGTTCTCTGCTGTCAAAGTCAATTGAAGGGTGTACACACCGCCGGCATCCAGCAGAAATTCCGGATCCCGTTCCGATGAATTTTGACCTGAAGGCAACAACGCCCAAGACCATCCAACGATGGAGGAAAGGGTGTCTGAAGACATATCCGTAACGTACAAGCGTACCGTATCGGCACATGGCCCGAAATCAAGATCGAAACCGGGGATCAGGGAATTTGGCAGCAAATGAATATCCGCATACGCAGTGTCGGCGCAGACGGTGCCCGGCTCGGCGACGAGCATGACAGTGTAGCGCCCTGTATCAGAATAGCTGAAGACCGGGTCGGCATCCGTGGAGGATGCGGCCGGGTTGCCCGGATCATTAAAAAACCAGAGGAAGTTGCTCGCGTTGGTGCTCAGGTTTTCAAATTCAACTTCAAGGCTGCCGCACTGTATCTCCGGCCCCAGAAAGGCCGAGACAGTTTGCCCGCAAACACCAACGTTGTACTGAAAATCCCGGCGAAGCGTGCCGATGAGTTCCCCGTTGCGGTACTCTTCCACACATACACCCACCACAAACTGGCCCACGGTGTTGGGAAAGCCGGTAAGCAACCCCGTCACGGGATCTATCGCCAGCGGAGGGTCGCCGGGCGTGCCGTTGAGCATGTTGTTGACGTTGTATGGCGGGTTTATCCAGTTGACAGTGGCATAAGGCGGAGCGTTGGGAGGCTGTGGCATGGGGTCGGAAGGGGTAGCGCCCTGCTGCGGCTCGCACAGGCGGTACACAATGGAATCTCCATCTATATCGCGGGCCGAATGATCAAAAAAAATGGGAACGCCGGCACAGATGTAAATGGGCGGCCACTGCGTAAAGACCGGGCTATTGTTGCACTGCTGCAATGCCGCTTCCGAAATAGTGACTGAATAGGTGGCGCCCGTAGCGAGCGGGTTGGTGATGTTTACAATAGTCTGGTTTCGGCAACAGCGCTGATAAGCCAGCGTATAGCCGCCGGGGGCGGGCGGTAATGTAGCGAAAGTGCGGTAGGTGGTGGTATGCACGCATACGCTGGGCGGAGCCACAAAACACTCGCTGCTGAGCACGGGCTGCAGGGTGTCGTTGCCCATTGGGGGTACGAGAATTTCCTGTACCAACTGGTTGGAGGCATTGAAAACACCAATGGATGCAGGATTGTCGAACCATGCGCCGGGACTGCCGTAAAAACAATCCCGGAAAATGACCAGGGTGATCTCGTACTGGTTGTCGCCTAAGCACCTATAGGTCATATCGCCGCCTACGATGTGCGTGGCTTTAAGGGCCGGCATCGCCGCCAAGGCGGCAAAAAAGATGACAAAAAGTAGTTTTCTGAACATACCGCTTCAAATGCGGGGTTCAAGATATGGCTTTTTGGGGTATCGCAGAATTTTTCGGCGATGAGTCTTTTAAAAATACCCCAGCCCGGACACTCTCAGATTTCGCTGTTTGACTTGCAAATACTGGTCGTCCAGAAGATCGTTGATGCCGTGTTGATAGTGCAGCCTCAGGGAAAAATGCGGCGAAATGCGATATTGCATCCCCGCTGAAGCCGTTAGTTCCCATTGCCCAGCAGAAGAACTTACCGCGCTTTCCAGCCGGGTCCGGTCATAATTGAAAAACGGGGCGCCGCCGGCATTATCAAATGATTCGGCATCGGCTCTTACCCCGTCATTCCCGGCAATCCAGGCGCGGGCAGGGGTGAGTCCGGCTTCTACCGAAAGACGGGGCGTGAGCCGGTAAGCGGCTATGACGGGCAATTGCAAGGAGTTCATCCGCACCGTCCAGTTGTACCCATTTGAAAGAGTATTGGCCACCACTTGAATAGGCGTGAGGCCGCCGGAGGTGGCTGGGTCCACACTTGCATCCCGCATTGCCCTGCCTGCAAGGGCCAGATCATAGAAGGCAGTGCTTGCAAGCAGGCCGGTTTGAAGACTGAACTTCGGGCTGATGCGCCACTCGGCCACAGGGCCTGCCGCTGCGCTGTTCAACCCGCTGGAGGCGCCGATACCGGCCACCGCCTCTGCACCGAAGCGGAAACCGGAGGCGTTACGGCCCCGGGACGCCTTCGTCCACCCAGGCTCATCCCGGGGAACATCCAAAGCCGAAACCGGCAAAGGTGGAAGTGCGGGGGCTGCGCTCAAAGCAAAGGAGGGTTCAGGCGTTTCGGGCACAGGCTGGATATCCCGGCCGGCAACCGGCGAATTGTCTTCGGCAGGAAGTTGAGCGGCCAAAGTCATTTGCGGAACTGCCGGAGGAAATGATGTGGATAGATGATGATGCGTTTTTCCGCCTGAAGCCATGGATGATAAATCGCGCTCTTTTTTGGCAGGAGGAGCAGCCGTGCCGGGCGCTTGCTCCACATTGGCAGGAGGCGCAACCTGTTGCCCGGAATTCCTCTCATCGCGCTCTGCAATAATTGGGACAGGCGCGCTCAACGCGGGCCGCTCCGGCAAGGAGGATTTGCGCTGAGCCTGCCATGCCCATGCGCCGGCCCCGAGCAGCGCGACCAAAGCGAACAGCCAAAACCAAAACAATCCCCGGCGCCGCTTTTCCTTTGCAGGAACAAATGGCATTTCCGCATCCAACAACGAGGCCATCCGCTGCCAGCCGAGATCGGCAAGTTGCTCCTGTATTCCTTGTGTATTTCTATCCTGCATGATAATTCAGATTGTAATGTGTGTGCAACAACTCCCTCAGTTTTTGCCTTGCCATCGAAAGGTGCCATTTGGAGGTGCCTTCGCTAATATGAAGCCGCTGGGCGATCTCCGCATGCGCATATCCCTCAATAGCATACAGCCAGAACACCTCCCGGGAGGAGTTGGGCAACATATCCACAAGTTTGACGATATCTTCAAAATACAGATCATTCAACACGGTTCCCTGCTGCGGCGCATCCCTTTCTTCGAGGTCGATAAAATGCACGTTTTTGGGTTGCCGGCGAAAATGATCGGACAAAGCGTGAAAAACCAGGCGACGGATCCATCCCTCCAACGAGCCGCTGAAAGTGAAGGTATCGAGTTTTTTAAAAACCCTTAGGAAGCCGTTATTAACGATCTCGAGGGCCAGGTCGCGGTCGTTGGCATACCGCTGCACCATGCGGTACATGGTGTCGAAATACTTGCGGTACAAGACTTCCTGGCATCGCCGGTCATTGCGGATGCAGCCTTCCACTAGTTCTTTTTCGGTATGCGTTCCTTTTTCCGCCATAAGCCGGTTTGATCAAAACATTGCGCCGAGACGCAGGGTGAAACGCCTGAAATCCACTCTCCTTATTTCTGTGCGGTTCAAAAACTCGATTTCGCGGGTGTAGGTAGCCGTTTGAAAAATATACCCTGCATCGATCACAAGGTTCAAGTCCTTATCGGCACCGAGCCGCAGCCCGAGCGCCGGGTGCCAGCGAAAGCCGCCCTGCGCTTTGGTGATCCCGGTTTGCTCATTGCGAAAGCCGAAGCCGTAGCCCGCTCCGAATGAAGCAAAGGGCGCCGTACGGGACTTTGTCAGGTAACTGCGCGCTTCCCCGTAAACCGAGGCGATGTATTCTCCCTGCTGGATATTAAATGCATCGAACCCAAGGCCGAGGCCTAAGCCCAGCAGGCGGTTGAACTGAAACCCGGTGAGATTGTGAAGCCCGATGCCCAACTGCGGTTCGCCGAAGTAAAAGCCGTTGGGCAGGGCAAAGGAGGTAACGTTAAACCAGCCTTTTTCCCGGAAATCGTAGGACTTTACTTTTCGAGCTTTGGGACTGCTCGCAGAAATGTATTTAAAATCATATGCAGGCCTTTCTACAATGGCATCTACCGGTTGCTTGCGATGCACTTCCCTGATCTCCTTGGCATTGAAGCTGAGTTGCTCTCCATTGTTCAGTTCAAGAACGAGATTGTGGGAAGTCTCGTAGCGTATTTTACCTTTGAAGATACTGCCGTTGAACAAGTAAACGACATCCACGGTAGAAGGATCGTCATCTCTGACAGGAACCCCCTGTGCCACGCGGAGTATCTCGGCGGCCGTAAAGGTGACGTGTCTCCCCTCTCCAATGTCAATGACGAGATTTTCTCCGGGTTGGTAGCTCATAATGGAACCTTTGATGACGGCGCCGTTCCGGAGATAGACGACATCCTCCTTGGCCGTTTGGGCCGAAGCCGAAAAGCAACACAAGAGTAGTAACCACAAGAGATGTTTCATGGCAAATTTCATCGGCGGTTTATATCAATCACGCTCAGCAGGCGCAGATTGCGCGGATCGGTGGTGTCGAACTGGCGCAGCCCGTTCTGCCCTATGACCATAGCGATATTTTTGCCGGGCAGGCTGATGACGTCGTATGCCGTAAAGCCCTTTTCATGCGAAAGCAGGCGCTGGCTGATCTCGTTCCAATTGGAAACATCGAATACCTTCAGCCCTTGAGTGTTTTCACACAAATAAAGGGTATTGTCCGTCACGGACAAACCGTGCGGGTTGTGCATCGGATAGCTCTTGAGCAAGCGCGGGTTGGTCAGGTTGGAAACGTCGATGACGTCCAATTGATTGATGAAATTCTGGCAGGCGTTGCCATCCCGCAGGGTAACATAGGCAACATTCCCGCTCACGAATACCGGGTCGCAGGCCTGGGCATGCTGGAAGCGGGAGAGTTGCACCGGCTGAAGCGGATTGGATATGCTGTAGATATACATGCCGTTGTTGGCGCCGATAAATAAGTTTTGACCCAAGGGGAAAATCGTTTCTATTCCCCAGCCGATGGGCACCACTGCATCCAGTGACGGCGAAGCGCCTTGTGCAAGGTTGAAAACGCGGAGGTTGTTCTCATCTACCGTGTACATGTACTGACCTGCCGCAATGGTGAAACGGGCCATAGAGCCGCCTATGCCCACAGCAGCAGGGGCAATGGAACCACCGGCGCTGTTGTTGGCGAATGCACCCGGACTTGCGCTATCGAAGGTGGCCCGGTCGATAAAGACATTACCTTCTCTCCAGAACCAGATATCCGATATCTGATCGCAGGGCTTCACCTCGGTAACGGGCGTCTCGCGGTATTCCACGATGTACCCCCTGACAGGATCGCGCCAGAATGCGTTGGGAAACACGCTCTCGGTACGGCTGAGGAATACCGGGTTGGTCGGAGTCGTAATATCCAATGCGACCAAATCCACATAGTTGTCGGCATAGAGAATATTCTGTCGCACGGCCATATCAATATTGCCGGGGATGTTGATAAAGGAGATGGGCACCGGGCTGGCCGGGTTGCGGTTGTCGATGATGTGAATGCCTTTGCGCAGTTCGTTGATGAACAGGTAGTCCTGATAGTAGTATATCTTGCCCGGGCTTTCGAGGCTGCGCGGCCCTTCCGTCTGGATGGGTTGGCGCATTTCTTCAGGCAGTTTGTACACCGGCTCGAACATGGTATATTCCGTAGTAGATTGGCATTTGTCCTGGAGACAGCCGCCCAGCAGCATCATGGCTGTGAGGGAAAGTCCAACGGAAATCACACTGAAAATTGCTCCTTTCTTCATGGCGTAGAATTTGGTTGCGAATGTAAGGTTTTTGATCATTATACGCAAAGACAGCGCGACCTGGCGAAAGGGTTGGAAGGAGACGAAAATTTTTGTCAGTTGCCGGCTGTGGCGCCATTATACCTGGAGCAACTGATAGCCGGTGATATGCAAAAATCCAAATTCGCAAATCACCGGCCATCGAGTATGTCATCACAACCGGATAAAAATCTTCCTGCTGTACAGTATCCAGGTCAGGGCCAGCACAACCAGCACGTTGGCAAGGGCGAATGCAAAAGAAGCGTGATACGGCGACAGCCAGGATTCAAAGCCGTACTGATACACCCAACCTTTTACGGTTTGGGTCTTGTCATCTGCGACATTCCACTTGATAGAATACATCATCTTGGCGATCAGGCTCGAAAGCACGTAAGCAAAAAGTGCATTGGTTCCATACACCACAAAGGGTTTGATCCAACGGCGGTAGCCCAGCACATCCACAAACCAGTAAACCAGGCCGAGGAAAAGCAGCGCCACGCCCGAGGTATAGAGCACGTAAGAGCTGGTCCATATCTTTTTGTTGATGGGGAAAGCGAGGTCCCAGGTCAGGCTTACGGCCAACAGAATGACGCCCATGCCGAAAATACCGGTCAGTTTTTCGTAGTGGCTGCGTTGGGTCTTGATCCACTCTCCGGTGAGCATACCGCTGATACCGGTAACAATGGCCGGAAGCGTGCTGAGCAATCCTTCGGGGTCCCAGGTTTTCGACTGGCTCCAGAGGTGCTTGGAGGTGAGAATGGTGCGGTCGAGCCAGGCGCCGAGATTGGTCTCCGGGTCTAAATTGGGCGGATAGCCGCCGGGCACGGGTACCAAAGCCAGCAATGCCCAATACAGCAACAGCAGCCCTGCGCCGATCCATGCCTGCCGCTTCCAGTCGCTGAACATAAAAATGGTAGCGCAAGCCCCGTACACCAATGCGATGCGCTGCAGAACGCCGGGGATGCGCATGTGGGCGAAATCAAACCTTGGGATGAGGTGCAACAGCAGCCCGATGGCAAAGATGGCAGCCGTGCGAAAGAGTATCTTCCGGAAAATTGCCACACGATCCTGCCCCTCCTCTTTTC
This sequence comes from uncultured Saprospiraceae bacterium, assembly GCA_964577215.1. Taxonomy (GTDB): domain Bacteria; phylum Bacteroidota; class Bacteroidia; order Chitinophagales; family Saprospiraceae; genus UBA2329. The sequence continues at coordinate 447 of CAZNYK010000159.1, read as the reverse complement.
GCCTTCCCAGCGCTAAAGGAATAGCTACCCCCACGATGAACAGGAAAAACGGGAAAACCCAGTCGGTGGGCGTGCAGCCGTGCCAGTCGGCGTGAAGCAGCGGTTTGTACACGGCGCCCCAGTTCCCGGGATTATTCACCAGGATCATTCCGGCGATGGTCATGCCGCGAAAAATGTCTAAAGACAACAGGCGTTTGGAGGTGTCCATATTGTTTTTTGTTTTTTCTTCGTGTTTATACCCGACGAAAAATGGTTTGCGAAAAAAAATAAATCATTTTCATCGGGATAATCCCGACGAAAAATAGTTTGGGAAAAATTTATACCATTTTTCGTCGGGACCAGTGGTTTGAAAAAGTAAAAATTCGCAAACCACTGGCTATCGAGTATACTTACCCTTCATGCTTTGCCCCCGCCCCTTTTTCCCTTTTCCTTTTTCCCTTTTACTTT
>CAZNYK010000158.1:0-7964 GCA_964577215.1 uncultured Saprospiraceae bacterium | reverse complement strand
TCCAGGACCGGTTCGTTGTAAAACTCGTTCTTTCCATAAGATCACAATTTGTTAAAGATTAGGAAATATAAAAGTTGTTAAAAGCCGAAATGGTAAGGTTAAAGTTCAAAGGATAAAGTGTTTGGCAGCCTGATGTAACAGCGCTGCCGGAGTATCCCGAACCAAAACCTGATGGAGGGTGAGCAGGGTGAAACAATGCCTGAAAACCCGGTAAAAGGAATCAAGGCAGTGAGGAGGAGTGTGGGTGAAAAAGTGTGTGTAGGTCGAATTATTTTGTTTGGAAACGAGTAAAAAAGCCTTTCAAAAAATGTGGCGAATGCAACTTTTTGCACCGCCGCCCCTGCAAGAGGAGGCTTGCTATGTTGTTATCACAGTGTTGTTTTGAGCATGAATTTTCCTGAAAAGACAGGAGAGGAAGGAAAGTTCCGAAAAAACGAAAGGGAATGAATTGAAGGGAGGTAAATGTTTTTAATCATGGAACGCTTTTTCCTTGCGAAGGCAAAGATACGGCCTATTGCGCCATGAAAGCAAGAGATAGCGCAATATTTTTTTTCGTTAGTAGAAGTTGCCTGCTCTTTTAAGCTCACTAACAGTAGGTTTGACTGAGAGATAATGTAGAACGCAGTCCTTAACGGGGCAAAGATAGAGGCATTGCCGGTTCAATATATACCCTTTTTAGGGTATTTTTCTGTCAAATCAAATATTTCAGAGGGGAATAATCCCCAAGTCGTACCCTTTTTTTAATAGGGCAACCACGTTGTTCGTTCCCAATTTCCGCATGATATTCTTGCGATGCACCCCCACGGTTTGGGAACTGATGAACAAATCCCGGGCGATTTGCTTGTTGCTGCTGCCGGCGGCGATGAGTTTCAACACCTCCTGTTCCCGTTTGGTGAGCGAAAACAGATGGGCTTTCCCGGCTGCGGGTATGGCCGCCTGGGTGGAGGCCGGCTGCGCATTGCCGATAACCCGCGATAGGGCAAACGCCGCGCTCTCCAAATCCGGGGCCGTTCCGGCAATTGCCTCCCCGAGCGCACAAGGCCGGTTGAGTATGGAAAAAGCGGCAGTCAGGCCCATCGCTTCCGTCTCCGCAGGGCCGAGGAGCATGGCGCCGCAAAGCGCGAAAACGGGAATTCCGCGCACCCGGGCTAAGGATGAAAGGCTTGAGATGAGCTTGCCGTGAAAAGTCTGGCTATCGAGCCTGCCTTCTCCGGTAACGAGGAAATCGGCCCGGGCAAGCGCGTCCTTAAAATGGGTAAGCCTTAATACCGCCTCGGCGCCCGGAACGAGAGACGCACTCAGAAATGCGAGGGCGCCCATGCCCAAGCCTCCGGCAGCGCCGGCGCCGGGTAAGTGGGCCATGTCTTTTCCCGTGTGTTCCGAGAGCAGAATGGCGAAGTGCCTGGCGCCTTCTTCCAAAATGCTCACGGCTTTCTCGTCGGCGCCTTTTTGGGGGGCATATACATGGGCTGCGCCGAGCGGCCCGTAGAGGGGATTGGCTACGTCGCACAACACTTCCACGGTAAGGCTCCCCGGATCGAAACGCAGGCCGCCGCTGTCTATTTGAGCAATGCGATGCAGGTTTTCCCCGGTAGGACTCACCGGTTGGCCGCCGGTATCGAGAAAATTGAAGCCGAGGGCTTCGGCCATGCCGGCGCCGCAATCGTGGGTGGCGCTCCCGCCTATACATAATATAAGGTGTCGCGCGCCCTTGTCAATGGCGTTGAGGATCATCTCGCCCGTGCCGAAAGTGGTGGTGCGTAGCGGATTGCGCTCGTCCGGCCTCAAAAGCTGCAAACCCGAAGCCGAAGCCATCTCGACAAATGCGGTGCGACCATCGGCCGACAAACCATAACTCGCTTCAATGGGGCGAAAAAGCGGATCCTTGACCTGCATGCGAACCGTGCGACCGCGCGTATGATGGGTGAGCACCGCGGCAGTGCCTTCTCCGCCGTCGCCCAGCGGAAAAACGATGGTGCGGGCGGAAGGCAGCGCAAGATGTACGCCCCGCTCAATAGCGCGACACACCTCCAACGCGGGGAGGGCGTCTTTGAATGAATCCGTAGCGATAAGTACAGTCATATTTTCGGTTTCGGGGGAACCGGTGTAACCGGGGGAGCCGGTGTTTCATAAGAAAGCCTCGTTCCAAAAGCCCGTTATACCCATTTAACCCATTATACCCGGAACCCATGGGTAAAGATGCAAACATTTCGGAGAATTGCTACTTTTACCACACAAAAATACATGCCTGCATGCAGGAAGAAATATACGACTACATCGTCATAGGATCAGGCTTCGGAGGCAGCGTATCGGCCATGCGGCTGTCGGAAAAAGGCTATAAGGTCCTGGTGCTGGAAAAGGGCAAGCGCTATCAGTCCGGCGATTTTCCCCGCAGCAACTGGCAATTGCGCAAATACCTCTGGGCGCCTTTGATCCGGTGTTTCGGCTTTCAGCAACTCACTCTTTTCCGGGAGGTTTTCGTGCTCAGCGGCGTGGGCGTGGGCGGCGGCAGTTTGGTGTATGCCAATACCCTGCTGACCCCGCCGGATGCTTTTTTTGAAAACCCGGCATGGGCGCGTTTCCAGAACTGGAAAAGCGCGCTGGCGCCTTACTACGCAAAAGCAAAATTCATGCTGGGCGCCACCCCGGCCAAAAGCGATTATGAAGACGACCGGTTGCTGGCCGATGTAGCGCGGGAAATGGGCCGCGCGCATACTTATAAAGGAGTGGACGTGGGCGTATATTACGGCGACACACAAAAGGAGGTTGACCCTTATTTCGGAGGGCTTGGACCGCTGCGCAAAGGCTGTACCGAGTGCGCGGGCTGCATGGTGGGATGCCGACACAATGCCAAAAACACCTTAGACAAAAATTACCTGTGGTTTGCCGAGAAGTTAGGCGCACAAGTGTTGCCGGAAACGCAGGCCGGGCGGGTGGAGTTTTCCGAAACGGAAGGACTTTACACCGTACATACCCGCAGCAGCACCGCCTGGGGTGGCGGAAGCCGGCGCAGCTTCAAAGCGCGCGGCATCGTGTTCAGCGCCGGCGTACTGGGTACCATGCGGCTGCTGCTGGAGCAGAAATACCGCTACGGCACGCTGCCCCGCTTATCAGACACGCTGGGCGAAAACCTGCGCACCAATTCCGAATCACTATGCGGCGTGGTGAACGCCGACCGCAAGCTCAACTACGGCGTGGCCATCAGCTCGGGATTTTATCCGGATGATCATACGCATGTGGAATTGGTCAAATTCCCCGATAAATCGGGCGCCATGCTCCGGCTCGGTTCCTTAGCCGTGGACGGAGGCAACCCGCAACTGCGCTTTCTCAAGTGGCTGGGTTCTTTTTTCATACATCCGCTCCAGGCGCTGCGAATGGTATTTTCCGCCAATCTGCCGCGCCGGTCGGTAGTGTTGCTCGTGATGCAAACCTTGGACAACTCCATGCGCATGATATGGAAAAAAGGCTTGTTCGGCGGTCGTATCGCCATAGACAACAATGCCGAAGATTATAAAAAAGTGCCGGCCTACATCCCGGCGGGCCAGGAGGTGATGCGCCGGTACGCGGAAAAAGTGAACGGCACGGCTATGAACTCGGTGATGGAACTGGCTTTCAACAAGTCTTCCACCGCGCATATCATCGGCGGCTGCGCCATGGGCGCCGATGCTTCGGAAGGAGTGGTCAACGAGCGCTTCGAAGCTTTCGGATATCCCCATATGTACATCCTCGACGGTTCCATCGTGCCGGCCAACCTCGGCGTGAATCCCAGCCTGACCATCACGGCGCTGAGCGAATACGCCATGGCGCAGGTGCAAGCGAAGCCGGGGTTTGAAAGCAAGGTAAAGTTCATTGAGCAATGAGCAATCGCGCCCTAAACTCGAAACACATCAACAGATGAAATACAAAACCTTAGTTCTCATCCTGCTTCTTGCGCCGATGGGCCTTGCCGCCCAGGAACTTTCAGCTTACCTGTACCGCCAGTTCATAAATTCGGCCGGCGACACCCTGCCCTACCGGATCCTGCTGCCGGAATCATACGAATCCGGCCGAAAATACCCCATGCTCCTTTTCCTGCACGGCGCCGGCGAACGCGGCAATGACAACGAAGCACAATTGATACACGGCGGCAAACTCTTCGCCCGGCCCGATGTGCGCGCCAGGCACCCGGCCATCGTGGTATTTCCTCAATGCCCCAAAGACAACTACTGGGCCAGGGTGGAGCGCAGCCCTCAAAACCCGCATTGGGATTTCCCCCTTTGGGAAACGCCGGGAAAAGCCATGGGCATGGTGGTGGAACTATTGGACGAGCTGATCCGCAAGGAAAAAGTAGATACGATGCGGCTCTATGTGGCAGGACTGTCTATGGGCGGCATGGGCACGTTCGAGTTGCTGGCCAGGCAGCCCGGGCGCTTTGCCGCAGCCATTCCCATTTGCGGAGGCAGCAATTCGCTTCTGGCGCCGCTCTACGCCCGGCATACCCCGCTCTGGATTTTTCATGGCGCCGACGACGCCGTAGTGCCGGTTGTCCTTTCCCGCAAAATGGCGGATGCTGCGCGCCGGGCAGGGGGCAAGGTACGCTACACGGAATATCCCGGCGTGAACCACAACAGTTGGGACCCCGCGTTCGCGGAGCCGGAACTGCTGAAATGGTTGTTCGGGCATAAAGCCCGGAAAAAGAAGCGGTAATTTATTCCCGCCCCCAGGTTGTTCCCTCCTTCCCATCCTTGAGTTGGAGATGGAGCGATATGAGCGCGTCGCGTATCTTGTCGGAGGTCGCCCAGTCTTTGCGGTTGCGGGCGTCGGCGCGTATATCAATGATGAGTTGCATGAGTCCGTCTATGGCGCCATCGTCGCCCGATGCGGCGGCATCGTCGAACAAGCCGAAGATATCGAATACAAAATCGTGGAATACCTGCTTCATGCGGTCCAGGGTTTGAGCCGGCACCTGGGCGAGCGGCAGTTGGCCGCCCTTGAGGGCGTTGATGCGGGTGACTAATTCAAAAATGCGCGCCAGCGCCTTGGGCGTATTGAAATCGTCATCCATCTCCTGCGCCACCCCGTCCATGAGTTCAGCAAGCTCGGCGTCCAATGCGCCGGGTTGAGCACCGGGCAGAGGCTGAAGTTCCCTAAGTGTTTTTTCGGCATCCATGAGCCGGCGGAACCCCTTTTCAGCGGCCTGCAGGGCCTCATCCGTCAGATCGAGCGTGCTGCGGTAATGGGTTTGGAGCATAAAAAAGCGCACCACCATAGGACTGTATCCCTTGCTCACGTGCGGGCTGTCGCCGGAAAACAATTCCGGCGGCGAGATGGTATTGCCATCGCTTTTCGACATTTTCTTGCCGTTGAGCAACAGCATATTGGTATGCAACCAGTAGCGGGCGCCCTTGCATTGGCAGGAGCCGAAATTCTGGGCGAGCTCATTTTCGTGGTGGGGAAATTTGAGGTCATTGCCTCCGCCGTGGATGTCAAATTCCGTGCCGAGGTACTTGGTACTCATAGCCGAGCACTCTAAGTGCCAGCCGGGAAACCCTTCGCTCCAGGGCGAGCGCCAGCGCATGATGTGTTCGGGTGAGGCTTTCATCCAGATGGCAAAGTCGGCCGGATGGCGCTTTTCGTCCTGTTTTTTGAGATTGTCGCGCGATTCCGCCATGAGTTCCTCCACATTGCGGCCGGAAAGAGCGCCGTAGAGGCCGGTTTTTTCTATGAACTTGACCGTATCGAAATACACCGAGCCGTTGACTTCGTAGGCGTAGCCGTTCTGCAATATATCCTGCACCATCTCTATTTGCTCGGGAATATGGCCGGTAGCGCGGGGTTCGATGCTCGGAGGCAGCGCATTGAATATGCGCATCATCTCGTGAAAACCCACGGTGTATTTCTGGGCAACCTCCATTGGTTCCAACTGCTCCAACCGGGCACCTTTCAGCATGCGGTCCTCCCCGTCGTCGAGCAGGTGGCCCACGTCGGTGATGTTGCGCACGTAGCGCACGCGGTAGCCCAGGTAGCGCAAGTAGCGGTAGATGACATCAAAGCTGACGAAAGTGCGGCAGTTGCCGAGGTGCACATCGTAATAGACTGTTGGGCCGCACACGTACATGCCTGCGTACCCTTCTTTGATGGGGTGGAAAGTTTCTTTTTCGCGGGAGAGGCTGTTGTACAGCTTCAGTTCATGTTTCATTATAGTCACTTTTCAAAAGAAGCCGCAAAAATACGCCCTTCCGCGCCGAAAGGCAAATGAAAAAACAGATTGTCTGTAAATCGTATATTTGCCGGTCATCAACCCAAACGCTTGCTATGAGGGAAGTGATCGAACAGTTTCGCAGCATTGTGGTACAGATTGCCACGCCTTACAGCACCGGCACCGGTTTTCTGTTGGGGCGCGAGGGTGTCGTAGTGACCAACGAACACGTGGTGCGCGATAACAGAGAGGTTGTGATTGAAAGCGATCTGCTGCCGCGGCAACTGGCTCGCGTACTGTTCACCGACATACGGCTCGACATCGCCTTCATCGAAGCGCCGAAACCCGACGCCCTTCCGGAAATACACCTGGGCGCCGGAGATAATCTCAAGGAAGGAGACCCTGTCATAGCGGTAGGACATCCTTTCGGGCTTCGCTATACAGCCACCCAGGGCATTGTGTCGAGTACAAAAAACGAGCAGAACGATATCGTTTACATCCAGCACGATGCCGCTCTCAACCCCGGCAACAGCGGCGGGCCTTTGGTAGATGCCGCCGGCAATGTGGTAGGCATCAATACCTTTGTTATCCGCGACGGCAACAGCATCGGGTTTTCTCTGCCGGCAAGCTACCTTCAACAAGCCATACGCGCTTTTCAGGAAGGGGGAGGCAAGGTGGGTACGCGCTGTGCCGCTTGCTCCAATATGGTGTTTGAGCACACTATAGACCGGCAATACTGCCCGTATTGTGGGGCAAAGGTGCAACTACCCTCCCAGGCTGATGTGTACGAACCCATTGGTATGGCCCGCACTATCGAGGAACTCATAGAGCATAGCGGCCACGATGTGCGCCTGGCCCGAAGAGGCCCCAATGCATGGGAAATTTGCCAGGGAAGCGCCCGAATCGATATATCTTACTACGAAAAAACCGGTCTGATCATCGGCGAAGCCTATCTCTGCCTGTTGCCCAAAGACAATATTGGCGCCATATACGAGTACCTCCTTCGTCAAAACTACGAATTGGAAGGCCTTACCCTGAGCGTACGCGGACAGGACATCGTACTCTCCCTTCTTATCTACGACCGCTTTCTCAATGTGGATACAGGTTTGCAACTGTTCAGAAAATTGTTCGAACAGTCTGATTTCTACGACAATTTCTTAGTGGAGAACTACGGGGCTGTGTGGAAATACGAGCAGGGCGGAGAGCTCGCCTGAATTGTGCCGGGCGAGCCTGGCCTCCAGATCGGAAGTCTGGCCAATGTAGAGCCGGCCTGTACTCTGTGATTGGAGAATGTACGTGTAGAACATCTTGGAAATGACAAATGGCCAAGTCCGGCCCTTTGTTTTCCCCGACAAACTTGTCGGGGGAACTCCCGACCCACGCATTGCTGCCCTGACCGCCTATCCCTGTTTGCGGATATAATCCATTATCCGGTCCCGGTTTTTCCAACTCTTGAGTTTGCGTTCCAGCCGGATGGCTTCCAGGCGAGTCTCAAATCCGCAACTGAATATCAATTCCCATGGGCCTTTGCCGCGCGTACTCGGCGTTAGGCCTTCATTGTGCTGGGCGAGCCTGGTCTCCAGATCGGAAGTCTGGCCAATGTAGAGCCGGCCTGTACTCTGTGATTGGAGAATGTACGTGTAGAACATCTTGGAAATGACAAAGGGCCAAGTCCGGCCCTTTGTTTTGAGCCACCCAGGAGACTCGAACTCCCGACCCACGCATTACGAATGCGTTGCTCTACCAACTGAGCTAGGGTGGCAAAAATTTCTCGATTTCAAACCCC
>CAZNYK010000157.1:0-8015 GCA_964577215.1 uncultured Saprospiraceae bacterium | reverse complement strand
CGACACGAGTGTCGGGGCCGACTGGTTCCGGGTTTACATGCAAGATTCTTCTTATTAAACACCAGTTGACCCTAATCCCCCCGTATAAACCGATTAGCCCATTTGACCAAAAAATCAAAAATCAAAAATCATCAATCGGCCATCATCATTCATCAATCTGCCCGACCCGGCCTTCATTCCGCATCCCCCCATCCCTCCGGCTCCCGGATGCTGCTGAATGCCCCGAACTCCGCTGCCAAGGCAGACTCGATGGCCCTGCGTCGCTCGATGCTTTGCTCGAAATCGGAGCGCACCTGGCGCTTATCGGATTTGAATTGGTAGTCTTCCGGCGTGCCGAAAATGGTATAATAGAGGTTAAACCATCCATTTTGCCTGGCCTTTTTGGGACTGAGGCCCGGATCGTGGCTTTTCAGGCGCTCGGCCAATACCTGGCCTGCATTGACCTTGAGATTGTAGCGAAATTTGTTGTCGAAACTATGCTCTCCCCCCACGGTGAGGTTCAGGGCATTGCTTTGTATGAACATGGCCGGGAGGTAGAGCGTGCGGTTGCGCACGGAGAAGAAGTTTTGCAGCCGGGTGAAGCGGATTTGGCGCAAGTCATTCACATTTACGAAAGAAGAGAAATTTTCCAGCATCTCAAAGCGATTCAGCTCGCCGCTGCTGATGTTGATGTCGCCCAATACCCGGAGGCGCTCCCCAAGAAAGCTCCCGGTCTCGTCCCAATAGACATAGATGGCGATTTGAGCATCCAGCCGGCCTTTGATGTGCTTCGACTGGAGCATGGACTGGCCGAAATCATCGCACTGGCGGAAGAACTCTGTAATATCGACGTTTTTGGCTTTGAGCCGGGTACGCAGGTATGGTTTCCCTTCCAATGTGATCGTGCCGTCGAGGTCGAATGCGCCCTTCATGGCATCGGCAGCGCCGCGGATGATCAGTTCGTTGCCGGCGAGTTCGAGCTTTCCGGAAAAGTTGGCGCCTTCTATTTTTCCATAATTGAACCGGGCGATACGGGCATCAAAAACCCCCTCCAAGAGGCGGCTGATGCGTTCGCGGCGCAGGTTTTGCGCCACTTTCAGGGAGTCAAAAGTTTCCCGCCCTACCTGATTGGAATCGGCCGTGACGGCAGAGATGGCCATGAGCCGGTCTATGTCCAGGTTGGAAGACATGAGCGTCGCCCGGAATTCCAGGGCGGCTTCATTGGTGTTGAGCGAATCTGAAAACAAAACCGGCAGCACGTTAAAAGCCGTGCCGTTGAGCAGTATATCGCTGCCGGCGCCGTCTAATTTTATATCACTGAAAACCAGCAGATTGCCTTCAATCTTGACATTACCTCTGTCGAGCAGCATTTTTTCGCCGTTGATCACGAGTGCGGCGTCGTCAAATTCCAGTTCACCCCCCAACTTTACCGAGGCAATGCGGGAAGGATTCAGCATGTCTTCGTACCGCCCGGCCACGGTCAGGTTTTTTATCTCCACCTCGCCGTCGCCGGCGCTGATGCCGGGGTTGCCGAATAAACCATAGACGGAGTTCATGGGCAACACCCCATCAAACTGAAAATCCACTACTGGGTCGTTTAAGTTTTCCGCACGCAGCTTCAGTTCCAACAGTTCCCGGTTGAAGTACCCTTTAAAATCCTCGATGGCGAATACGGCGCCCTGCCGGTCGCGGAATTTGCCGTTGCTGAACCGGGCGGAAAAAGACACTTCCTGGATCGGGTTGCTCAGGCGCGGACTTTCAATGCGCCCTTCTTCCAGCCGGAACGATGCCTGCACACCCGGATCGAGGCGCGGGCTGTACAATCCCTTTATGGCTGCGTTGAAAAAAAACTTGCCGCTGCTGCGGAAATCTCCGAAAGCGGATTGATAAGACTCGGGCAAAAACTGAATAACCGACGCTACGCTGCCTTTTTCCGCATCCAATCGCAGATCGAAATACGGCCCTTCCTTCCACATTTCTACCTTGCCGTCCACCTTGAAGCGGTTGGATTCTATGTCGAGTACCACGTTTTCCATGGTATAGACCTTCTCCCTGAGGTTGACCGCCACACGGGCGTCATATTGGATGGACTTGCCGGCTAAGTAACGCAAGCCGTCCTGTTCGGCAAACCGCGTCGCAATATCCGCCTTGCTGCTCAGGGAAAATTTCTCTGCGGAAAATGCTCCGGAAAAATCGGCATGCTTCACCAAGGCGTACACCACCGTGTTTTTGCTCTCGTCGGAGTAGATGAGTTCGATGTTGCGGAAAGTAGCGGATTCCAGGTCTATGATGCGGTCGGAGGTATCGGCATCTTTATCATCTGCAGGGCGGAAGATGTCATAATTGGGATTGCCCCGGCGGTCCAAATGGACGGTGAGGGCGCCATTTTCCGCCGCAATGGATTTGATCAGGATCTTTTTGCCCAAGAGGCTCAGCAAACTCATGCGGAAGGCCAACTTATCGGCTTCTAAGAGCACGCCGTCGCGATTGTCCATTAGTACTACCCCGCGCAGATCGGCCGAAGCGTTGGGAAAGGAGGAGAACACGGTCAGTTCTACTTTATTCACAGTAAGTTCAGACTTGATCTGCTTGTTGATCTCTGCGATGATGGTATTACCCACTTCGTCTTGCAAGACGGTAGTTATCAACCCTAAGCTGCCGGCAATCAGGAGAATCAGCACAAGCAGGATGAGCAGGATGCGTTTCAGCGCTTTTTTCATAAAGGAGTACGGCTTTAGGAAGCAGGGCCGAAGTTGAGGAGTTTAGGGGAGAATTCAAAATAATACAGGCAATGCATGGCGAATGCATATTCCGGGGCATCTGCCCTCCCTATGGATAACTACGAGACAAAGGTATAAAGTTAGTTGATTAACATTGGTTCCTATGCTGTTTCCTTAGATGCAGGCGCTTCATGATTTGTAAGGATGCGCTTGGGCATGGTGTAGGTGGCTTTGTTGGCAGCCTGGCAGCGGCGGGCGGCTTGTTCGAGTCTGAGCGGGGAGTACTGGCCTGCCAAATGCAGGATACCCCGACAGCTATTGCAGGTCTGAGTTTGTTGGATGCCGCTGAGCAGGACTTGTTGATTCCCTCTACAAAATCCGGCAGGCTTTGTGAGGGAAGCGCTATGCAGAAGCAGTACTGCGTGCAGGGAAAGACGGCAACCAGCACTTCACAATCATGCATTTGTCCCGTTGTCTCATCCACCCAGCGCCCATATCTTTGTCAAGTCATTTGAGTACTCAAAACACCGGCGAAGATACTCCCGCACCGTATTTTTGGAAACCTTCAACTGCCTTGCAGTAGCCTTGATAGAACGGCTGTCCCGGTAATTGCAAAGTATTGCCCTGATTTGATCCATACGTTTTGCTTTTGCCATAGAGGATCTGTTTTCAGATCAATATGGAGGTATTCTGCGTATGTATCCACGTTTTTACAAGGGGGGTCAAACCTCCGGAACGTTATTAACATTCAGGGGGGTCAGACCTCCGGAATAGGGGGGTCAGATAAAATCGGAATGGGGGGTCAGATGAATCGGAATATACACCGTACGCTTTTCCAGCAGCGCAAGCAACTCCTGACGGCGTTCTGCACTATACCTTTTTCCAGTCATTTTGATTTTGCCCGAAAGGTCTGTATTTTGCAAGGCCAGGGAAAGATGTAGTTGGTCGGGGGCTTACTACCGGCCCGGTATGAACTACGGTTTATACATATCTCCTCTTTGGAATGTCACCTTTCCGACGCCTCCGGCGTATCGGAAAGGTACGACCTCCCCTCCTCCACTTCGTTACGACGGGCAAGCGTGGCCTCCAATTTGTTGAACACGCCTGCCTGACGGCAGTCAGGGAGGCACACTGAGTAAAAGAAGTTTCACGGAGTTTTCCTCCGTGTGTCCCCTTTTCCTCTGTGCAACTCTGTGTTCCCCAAAAGCCTTGCTTGTCTGCCGAAGCGAAGCGCAGGCGGGAAGTGTGCCGGGCCACGCCTTCGGCGCAGCAACGGCGGTTTATTTGAAACGACACAGTTGTGTATAAACGGAGCGGTATGGGGACAGATCGCAACTGCGCCCCTTGGCATTTTGCTCCTGCCCGAACGGATGATATGGGTATATATCTCAGTTGTTGCTTCCCGTGCCGCGGCGGCGGGATTCCAGGCGCTACATCTTCTCCATCACCGTCCCGCAATTCTTACAGGTGCGGTGCGCCTCTGAAGCCATGAACTCCTGGATGGCGGCCTTGATCTGCGTGCCGATGTCCTCGAGTTCGAAGCCGGCCTCGTAGAGCTTGTGGTGGCAATGCTCGCAAAACCACATCAGCTTGTCCACCTCGCCGGGCTTGCGGTAGCGCTCTATCACCAAGCCCACGGTACCGGCGGGGCGCTGCGGCGAGTGCGGCACGCGGGGCGGCAACAGGAACATGTCGCCCTCGCGGATGTGGATGGTCTCCGGCCTGCCGTCGTCGTGGATGATCTTGACGCTGATGTCGCCCTTGAGCTGGTAAAAAAGCTCCTCGCCGTCTTCGTAGTGGTAGTCCTTGCGACCGTTGGGGCCGCCCACGATCATGACGATGTAGTCGTCGTTGGCCTTGTATATCTGGTGGTTGCCCACAGGCGGCTGCAAGAGGTGGCGGTTGTCCTCAATCCACTGGTGGAGGTTGAAAGGTTTGGCTATCGGCATAAGGCAGTGTGTTTTTGTGGTAAAATTATGCTAAAATTGCCCCACCAAAGCAAAACAGAGGCATGAATTTAAATCTCAACGGCAAAAACGCCCTTGTAGGGGGCAGCAGCAAAGGCATCGGCAAGGCCATTGCCCTGGAACTGGCGGCGCTGGGCGCCAACGTGACGCTTGTCTCCCGCTCCCCCGAACTGATGACCGCCATCATCCGGCAGATGAAGCGACGCCCCGGCCAGGACCACGATTTCCTCGCCGCCGATTTCACCCAGCGCAGCGACCTGCACAGCAAGGTCTCCGCCCTGCTCTCCGAAAAGCCCGTTCATATCCTGGTGAACAACACCGGCGGGCCGGCAAGCGGGCCGATCCTGGATGCGCCTTTGTCGGCTTTTGAAGAGGCTTTCCACAACCACCTCTTAGTCAACCAAATGCTGGCGCAGCTCGTTGTGCCGGGCATGATCCGCGAAGGCTACGGGCGCATCATCAACGTGATCTCCACCTCGGTAAAAGCGCCGCTCGACGACCTCGGCGTGTCGAATACCGTGCGCGCCGCCGTGGCCAACTGGGCCAAAACCCTGGCCAACGAACTGGGCCGCCACGGCATCACCGTGAACAACGTGCTGCCCGGCCTAACCGACACCGACCGCCTGCGCGAACTCATCGAGAAAAAAGCCGCCGCCTCGGGCGCTTCGTTCGAAACGGTGGCCTCCGCAATGCGGGCCGGCGTGCCCGCACAGCGCTTCGCCGAGCCGGAAGAAGTGGCCGCCGCCGCCGCTTTCCTCGCTACGCCTGCCGCCGCCTATATCAACGGAACGCAAATTACGGTGGATGGAGGGCGGACGAGGAGTTTGTAATCCAAAATTTATCTTTTCTTTGCCGCCAAAAACCTGATTGCCATGATTCGCACCATCGTCGTCCTGTTGGCTACCCTCATTGCCATTCCCATCGCCGCGTATTACTATGATGCGCCGCTTGCGCCGGAACACTGGGCCGCCCTGCACTTTTTGTTCGGCGCAATGGCCGCCGTGGCGCTTGCCTGCTTCCTCGCCGGCGAACTCACCCGCAATTACAGCCAGGTGGACAAGCTGTGGAGCATCGTGCCGGCATTTTACGTGGGCTACGTAGCTGTGCAGAGCGACTGGAACCCGCGCCTCGCGCTCATGTGCGTATTAGTGTGCGCCTGGGCCGCCCGGCTCACGTACAATTTCTGGCGCCGCGGCGGCTACCACTGGATACCCTGGAAAGGCGAGGAAGACTACCGGTGGAGCGTGTTGCGCCGCGATCCCAACCTGCAAGGGCGGCTGCGCTGGGGGCTTTTCAACCTGTTTTTCATCTGCGGTTATCAAAATACGCTCATCCTCCTGTTCACCTTGCCCTCCATAGTGGCCTGGCAGGGCGCCGAAACGCCGCTCAACCTGCTGGATTATATGGCCGCCGGACTGATGCTTTTGTTCCTGGCGCTGGAAACCATTGCCGATCAGCAGCAGTGGAATTTCCACCAGGAAAAGCGCCGGCAACTGAAGGCCGGCGGCCCGGTGGACCCGAAATACGCCAAAGGGTTCTGTGACACGGGGCTTTGGGCTTGGGTGCGGCATCCCAACTACGCCGCAGAGCAGGCCATCTGGCTGTCGTTTTACCTCTTCAGCGTAGCCGCCACGGGGCGCTGGCTCAACTGGTCGCTCACCGGCGCCATTCTGCTGTGCCTGCTGTTTGTGGGCAGCAGCAATTTTTCTGAAAAAATATCTGCGGGGAAGTACCCGGCATACCGGGACTATCAGAAGCGGGTGGGGCGGTTTTTGCCGTTGAAGCCTTGAGCCCGCGATGCGGAAGCCACTCTACGGCACATACGCCACGCACTTGAGTTCGATGGCAATTGGCGTGGGCAGCGCATCTATTGCCACCGTGGTGCGGCAAGGCTGGTTGTCTTTGAAGTACTCGGCATAAATCCGGTTATAGGTGTGGAAGTCGCGCTCCATATTCACCAAAAAAACGGTGACGTCCACGAGGTCTTCCCAGCGGGCGCCGGCAGCTTCGAGCACGGCGCGCACATTCCGGAACACGGAATGGCATTGCGCCTCGAAGTCGAAGGAGAGAAAATTGCCGGAGGAACTGCGTTCCAGGCCGGGGATGCCATCGGTTTCAGGGTCGCGTGGCCCGATACCGGAAAGGAAGAGCAGGTTGCCGGCCCGGCGTGCGTGAGGGTAGAGCCCTACGGGTTTGGGTGCGGAAGGAGCGTCTATTTTTTGCGATGAGGACATTTTGATGTGCTGATTTGCTGATGTGATAATGTGCTGATTTGCTGATGTGATAATTTGCTGATGAACTGCGAACCGCGCTTGGGCGCGGGAAGCAGATTTTAATGTGTTGATCCTTATTCCAGTTCCAGGCGATCCAATATTTCCCAGGCCAGTTCCGTTTCGAAGCCGCGTTGAGATGCGTGGCGAAGCAGTTTGGCTTTGAGTTGAAAAGGATCGGCGCCGGCGCTTTCGGCTGCTTTTTTTCGCATTTGTTGCTCAAGCGCCTGCTTGTACTCGTCGTCCGGAATTTCCTGCATAGCCTTGCGGATGCAATAATCGGACACCTGCCTCATGCGCAATTCCCGTTCGATGCGGATGCGCCCCCAGCCCTTGATGCGAAATTTGCCGCGCGCAAATGTACAGGCAAATCGCTCCTCGTTGAGAAAGCCCTCGGCAATGAGATCGGCGAGAATTTCCTCCAGGGTGTCGCCATACACCCCCCAATCCAGCAACTTGCCGCGCAGCTCGCTGTGGCAGCGCTCCTGGTAGGCGCAGAAGCGTTGGGCTTTGGCCAAGGCTTCGGATTTACTGAGCGCCTTCGGGCTTTTCATCTGTGAAGAGTTACAAGTCGGGGTTGGCGGATTTTTCCCCGATGCGTTTTGGCAGATTGAGACATATCCCGTCGCAGTTTGTTGATGGCAAATATAAATATTTCCCGGCGAAACCCCCAAGCGCACCGCGGCGGGGTGAAATTATGGTTAAAAGTTTTTTGGTGCAATAGTGGCGCAACGTTGAAAAAGGCCTTATCTTTGCCGTCCGTAAAAACGGTCGCGTGGCCGAGTGGCTAGGCAAAGGTCTGCAAAACCTTGTACAGCGGTTCGAATCCGCTCGCGACCTCAACCCTTCCGGAAGCCCGGCAGCAATTTTGCTGCCGGGCTTTGTTGTTTCAGCCCGGCGCGGAACGCTCGCGTTCCCAAGCCAGGCTGAAACAACAAAGCAGGGGCGGTACGCCCCGGGCTTCCGGAAGGGTTGGAACACCCCCCCATTCCGGATGGGCGAAGCCAATCCGCTCGCGGCTGCGGCGCGGAACGCTCGCGCCGACCCCGACACGCCTGGCGGGTATCCCGACATTGGAT
>CAZNYK010000156.1:3835-8026 GCA_964577215.1 uncultured Saprospiraceae bacterium | reverse complement strand
AGACAAGGCATGCCTTGTCTCTACCTATAAGACAAGGCATGCCTTGTCTCTACTATACCTACCTATTTAGATAATTTTCAACCATTATGCGCAATGGATAACATCGCAAAAATCATGCAGCAGGCGCTGGCCGAGAATGAAATCGCTGCGCAAACTATGGTGGCCGGCGCTCGCGCAGAGCGTGAAAAGGCTGCGGAGGAGCGGGCCGCCGCGCAGGAAGCGCTGGCTGAAACGGAACGCAATGCGCAAGCCCTGTACAAGGGGTTTGTGGAAAAACACCGCGCGCGCATAGCCCGCGACCTGCACCTTGAAGCGGCCAAGGGTATTGCCAGGCGCCTGCTGCGCGTCGGCGAATCCGTGAGCGAAGTTGCGGCCTTGCTCGACCTGCCGGATGGAATGGTACAGGAATTGGCGCAAAACCAATAAAAATAAATGGAAAACAAAATACCCGACATGGAGGCCTACGCCGCCACCCTGCAACGCGTGATGGCCCAAGCCGTTGCCCAGGCAGAGGCGCTGCAAGCTGAGGCCGCTGCCGATCGCGAGGCGGCTTTTGCCTCCGTGGACAAAATGAACGATATGTTGCGCGAATGGGAAAACCGGGCGCAACGCGCCGTGGAGGACGATGTACCCGCCCTGCGCAAGCAGGTAGAAGCTGAGTTGCTGGAAGTCCTGAAAGCCAAATTGAGCAACAGCGGCAAGCCGGAAGCAGAAGCGGCCCGCCTGCTGCAAATCATCACCAACCTATGATTGTAATTGGAAACATCCTGCTGGCCTTTGCAGCCATTATTTACATTGTGCTGCTTTCAACGGCCTACGGGCCGGAGCCGTCCAGTGCCGGCGACGCTGCCGGCGGCTATGCCATGAGCGTTATCTTGCTTAGCCTTGCTTTTGCGGTCTGCATGGTATTGTCATCGGTTATCATAGGTTGGAAAGGCGGCTTCGCATGGCTCCCGGGCAGTGGGGCGGCCCGGTTTTTCTTGGCGGCCGGCGGCCTGGCGGCAATCATGATCGTATCGGCGCTTGCTACCATGCTGAGGTTCGAGCCGGCCGAGCAGATACCCTTTGCCGTTCGCCCGCTCACGGGTATTGCGCCGGCATTGTTTCCGCTCGTTTTATTGCTTGCCGGGTTCGTCCTGCTCAACCCCTCCATCCGGGAATCCGCATCGCCTTTAGCCTATAAAATACCGCTGGGTATCGTTTTCGGTATCAGCGCCGTAGCCTGCGCCGGCTGCCTTTTACAATGGATGCAGTATAAAGACCGCAGGGCTACCGAGCGCATTGCCGAAATACGGAGCGACGAGGCACGCTATCACGATCAGCGTTTGCTGGATATTGAAAATACCGACCCCATGACCCACTTGGCCAACCTGCTCTCCTTCACGGGCCGGTACCAGGATGCCGACGTGCGCGAAAAAGCGCTGGCCAAGATCAAGACCAACCCGGAATGGCAGCAGGAACTCGTCCGGTTGCTGGACACCAAGGCCTACTATTTGGTCTTTACCTTTTTGGATGCCAATGAGGTGGAAGACAAGGCCCTGTTTCCGGAAGCGCTTAACCGCAGCATTCAGCGCATGGCGCAAGACATCCGCCAGTATATTTCCGATTCCAACCACCTCAACGATTGGTCTCTGGACCACTTCAACACGGAGCGCATGTTGAGCGCTGCGGACCAATTCAGGGGCATGGGCGTTGACTTTCTCCCCGCCGTACGACAAGTGCGCGCCGCTTTTGACGAAATGCCGCAGGCGCACGTGAAAAAACCGAAATTCAAGCAGGTCAAAATCCTCGACCGCTGGATCAAGGATAATTCGTAACATTGTAGCCTTTATCAGCAATCATTAGGTAATGATTTTCTTTCAACCTTAAAACCATCCCGAAAATGCTTTTCATTTTTCTGTCTCTTCTCGTCGTAGTCCTCATCGGGGGATACCTGGCGGGCACCTATAACAAGCTCGTGCGCCTGCGCAACGGCGCCGAAGAAGCCTTCAAGACCATTGACGTCTTTACCAAGCAGCGCTACGATCTCATCCCCAACTTAGTGAATACCATCAAGGGATACACGCAGTATGAGAGCAGCACACTGGAAAAAATCGTCGAACTGCGCAGCAAAGCCATGACCGCCGGCGGCAAAGACGGCGGAGCGGCCGACAACGCGTTGGCCGGCGCCCTCAAATCGGTATTTGCCCTTGCGGAGAGCTACCCCGATCTGAAAGCCAACCAGGAATTCCTGCACCTCCAACAAAAACTCAGCGAACTGGAGGAGGGCATTCAGCGCGCCCGCCGATACTACAATGCCTCTGCCCGCGATATGAACAATGCGGTGGAGTCGTTTCCGAGCAATATGGTGGCCAGTATGTTCGGGTTCAACCTGATGAATTACTTCGAGGTGGCCGAGGCGGAAACCCAAAACGTGAACGTCCAATTCTGATACCCATGCAAAAGCGTTTCTGGTTGCTCCTGCCCCTGCTTTGTCTTTTGGGCCACCGGGCTTCAGCGGAGTATTTTACCATCACTAACTATCACGTGGCCGTTATTTTTTTTGCCGAAGGCCACGCCGACTTCGAGGAGGTGATCGAGGTGGAGTTCAGCGAGCCGCGCCACGGCATCTTCCGGCAGATACCGCTGCGCAGCGTAGTGAACGGCAAAACGGTGGACCGCATCCTGCGCAATATTGAAGTGGACGGGTTTAAATTCAGCACCTCGAAGAGCAACCACAACCTCATCCTGAAAATCGGAGACAAAGACGTGTGGGTGGAAGGCCGGCAAACCTACCGCCTCCGCTACCGCGTACTCAATCCTCTCAATTTTTTTGAGGAGCATTGTGAATTTTACTGGGACCTGCTGGGCGCCTCCTGGCCGGTAGTGACGGAGGCATTTTCCTTTGAGCTTGACTTTCCCGGCGGCCTGCGCCTCAGCAACGAGGACGTGCTTTGTTACACCGGCCCCGACGGCGCCAAGGGACAAGATGCGGCATGGCAGGTAATGTCGAACCACGTGGAAGGTCGCGCCACACAAAAATTCATGCCCGAAGAAGCCCTCACCGTTGCCGTGCGCCTGCCCCGCGACGCTTTCAAAGAAATGGATACCTGGACCTACTTCCGCGAACGGCACGGGCTTTTATTCGCCCCCATTTTTTTTCTTGGAGCCGGCCTGTTGGGTTTGTTCTTAGCCCGCAACCGCCGGGAAACCATTATGACAGAGTATTTCCCCCCGGCAGGCATCTCCCCGGCAGTGGCCGGCGGATTCGTGGATCACATGGTGGACAACAGAGATGTGCTCTGCCTCATTCCCCACTTAGCCAACCTCGGTTACCTGCGCCTGGAGATGGAAGAAGGCGGCTTCCTGAAAAGAAGCAATGTCGTTTTTTTTAAGCTCAAAGAGGCCGGGCCTGAGTTGCTGCCATTTGAAAAACAATTCTTCAACGCGCTCTTTTCCACCGGCGACCAAGTGAACCTTGACAGCCTGAAAGACAAGTTTTACACACATTTGTCCGCTGTACAGATCGCCGTCAAAAAGTGGATCCACGATCAGGGCTGGTACGAATCCGACCAGAAAACCATGGGCTGCCTGATGGCCGTACTCGGCGCGGCGGCTATCGGATGGGGCGGCTGGGCAGTATTCGCTATGCAAAACTTAGACGGCATCGCATTGATCGTGACGGGCGTGCTGTTGTTTATCTTTTCCTCTATGTTCAACAAACGCACTCCGGAGGGCAACGACACTTACCGCAAGCTCGAAGGTTTCCGCGAGTTTGTCAAAAAGGCCGAGCGCCCCGTCATCGAGCGCCTTATGCAGGACGACCCGCTCTACTACGATAAAACCATGCCCTATGCCCTGGCATTCGGCTACCTCAAGCAGTGGAACAAACATTTCGAGGGATTGCTTTCACAGCCGCCTTCCTGGTATAGCGGCCCCGGCATGTACGGCAGCGACGCCACCCGCTCCTGGAATTCGTTCTCCGAGAGTTTTCCCAAAGAGATCAATCACATCGGCTCCGTATTCGGCAGCAGCCCGAGCAGCAGCTCTTCCGGTGGAGGAGGAAGCAGTGGAGGAGGAAGCGGAGGCGGAGGCGGGGGGAGTTGGTGAGAGTTTGGGAGAGTTACAGAATTCATGTAAATTTGCAAAGCCTAGCTGTACAGGCTTAAAAATATTTGCTATGAATGCACAGGCTGTCAAATTGGAGTTGAT
>CAZNYK010000156.1:0-3735 GCA_964577215.1 uncultured Saprospiraceae bacterium | reverse complement strand
CAACGTTTCGCAAACACAATCTTTCAGCCGCAAACATCCAATGGACCACAATATCCTTCCCGACCTCCTGCGCCGCCGCATCCTCGTACTCGACGGCGCCATGGGCACCATGATACAGCAGTACCAACTGACTGAAGCCGACTACCGCGGCGAGCGATTCGCTCATTACCACCGCGATATCAAAGGCAACAACGACATACTCTGCCTCACCCAACCACACATCATCGAGGCCATACACCGCGCTTACCTGGAGGCCGGCGCCGACATCATAGAGACCAATACCTTCAACGCCACTTCCATCTCGCAGGCCGACTACGACATGCAAGACCTCGCCTGCGAGATCAATCTCGCCGCTGCCCGCATCGCCCGGAAAGCCGCGGATGCCTTTCAAAGCACGGACAAGCCCCGCTTCGTGGCCGGCGCCATAGGCCCTACCAACAAAACCGCCTCCCTTTCACCCGACGTAAACAACCCCGGCTTCCGCGCCGTCACCTTCGACGACCTGCAACAAGCCTATTACGATCAGGCCAAAGGTTTGGTGGATGGCGGCGCCGATATTCTTTTGGTGGAAACCATATTCGACACCCTCAATGCCAAAGCGGCATTGGCCGCCATTGACCTGCTCTTCTCTGAGCGCGGCATCGAACTGCCCGTTATGATTTCCGGCACCATTACCGATGCCAGCGGCCGCACGCTTTCCGGTCAAACGGTAGAAGCTTTTTTCATTTCCATCAATCGCCCCAACCTGCTCAGCGTCGGACTCAACTGCGCCCTCGGCGCCAAAGAAATGCGCCCTCACATCGAGGCGCTGTCCGACATTGCCGATTGCTTCGTCAGCGCATACCCCAATGCCGGCCTGCCCAACGAATTCGGCGAGTACGACCAGGGCGCCGAAGAAATGAAAAATTACATTCGCGACTTTGCCTCCAGCGGATTTGTCAATATCATCGGCGGATGTTGCGGTACCACCCCCGCCCACATCCGCGCCATGGCTGAGGCCGTGCAGGGCCTGTCGCCCCGGCAAATACCCGAGCTCAAACCCTATGCCATGCTCAGCGGGTTGGAACCCCTCGTCATCCGTCCGGACACCAACTTCGTGAATGTGGGCGAGCGCACCAATGTGACCGGCTCCCGGCAGTTTGCCAAACTCATCCTCAATGGCGACTACCCCGCCGCCCTCGAAGTGGCCCGCCAGCAGGTGGAAAACGGCGCCCAGATCATAGACATAAACATGGATGAAGGCCTGCTCGACTCCGAAAAGGCCATGATGGAATTCCTGCACTTGGTAATGGCCGAGCCGGAGATCGCCAAGGTGCCTGTGATGATCGATTCCTCCAAATTTTCCGTCATCGAGGCTGGGCTGAAGTGCGTGCAGGGCAAATGCGTGGTCAATTCCATTTCCCTCAAGGAAGGCGAGGCGGAGTTCATCCGGCAGGCCCGCATCGTGCAGCGCTACGGGGCTGCCGCGGTGGTCATGGCCTTTGACGAGCAAGGCCAGGCCGACACCATTGAGCGCAAGGTTGAAATATGTGAGCGCGCCTACCGCATCCTCACCCGACAACTGCATTTCAAACCCCAGGACATCATCTTCGATCCCAACATCTTTGCCGTGGCTACCGGCATCGAAGAGCATAACCAATACGCCATCAACTATATAGAAGCTACCCGCCTCATCAAGCAGCGCTGCCCCGGCGCCAGGGTGAGCGGCGGCGTGAGCAATATCTCCTTCTCTTACCGGGGCAACGACCGCGTACGCGAAGCCATGCACTCGGCCTTCCTCTACCACGCCATCCGTGCGGGCATGGATATGGGTATCGTCAACGCCGGAATGATCGAGGTGTATGAAGAAATACCCAAAGACCTCCTGCAACTCGTGGAAGACGTGCTCTTCAACCGCCACCCAAAAGCTACCGAAGCGCTCACCGACTACGCCGAACGCATCAAGGGCGGGGGCCGCGTGCTGCAAAAAGATACTGCCTGGCGCAACGACACCGTGGAAGGCCGCCTCAGCCATGCCTTGGTTAAAGGTATTGCCGACTACATTGAGGAAGACACCGAAGAAGCCCGGCAGAAGTACCCCGGTCCGCTGGCTGTCATCGAAGGTCCGCTCATGGACGGCATGAACGTGGTGGGCGACCTCTTTGGCTCAGGAAAGATGTTCCTGCCCCAAGTAGTCAAAAGCGCCCGCGTGATGAAGAAAGCCGTAGCTTACCTCCAGCCTTTCATCGAAGCCGACAAGCAGGCTGCCGGCGACCAAAGCGCCAAAGGCCGCATCCTCATGGCCACGGTAAAAGGCGATGTGCACGACATTGGCAAAAACATCGTGGGCGTGGTGCTGGGCTGTAACAATTACGACATCGTGGACCTCGGCGTAATGGTACCCGCGCAGCAAATTTTAGACGCCGCCCGGGAACACGCAGTGGACATCATCGGCCTCAGCGGGCTGATCACGCCTTCCTTGGACGAAATGGTACACGTGGCCAAGGAAATGGAGCGCCAGGGGTTTACCATCCCGCTGCTCATCGGCGGCGCCACCACTTCGCGCACCCACACGGCGGTGAAGATAGAGCCGCAGTACAGCGGCCCCGTGGTACACGTGCTCGATGCCTCCCGCAGCGTGGCCGTAGCAGGCGCACTGCTTTCGCCCGACACCGATGCGCGCAGCAATTTCATTTTGGATGTGAAGCAGGGCTACGTTCGCATTCGCGAGCAACGCGCCGGCCGCAAAGCCTCCAAAACGTTCCTGTCCATAGCGGAGGCCCGCGCCAACGCCGTTCCCATCAACTGGAGCAACTACGAGCCGCCTGCGCCTGCAAAGCCCGGTGTGCACGGCATCGCCCCCTACCCACTGGAAGAACTGACCGAATACATAGACTGGACGCCTTTTTTCGCCACTTGGGAATTGGCAGGTAAGTTTCCCGCCATCTTAGACGACAATATCGTCGGCACGGAAGCCCGCCGCCTCTACCACGACGCGCAGCATTTGTTGCGCCGTATCATCGATGAAAAATGGATCAGCGCCCAGGCTGTATTGGGTCTTTTCCCGGCCAACAGCACAGGCGACGATATAGAGATTTTTAAAGACGGGTCGCGCCGGGAAGTCATCGCCACCCTGCACCACTTGCGCCAGCAGGCCCGGAAAGCCCCCGGCCTGCCCAATTATTGCCTGAGCGACTTCATCGCGCCCAAGTCCACAGGCCTGCCCGACTACATCGGCGCTTTCGCCGTCACCGCCGGCATCGGCATAGAAGACCACATCCGGCGATTCGAGCAGGATCACGACGACTACCACTCCATCCTGCTCAAAGCTTTAGCCGACCGGCTGGCCGAAGCGCTCGCCGAGCGCCTGCACGAGCGCGTGCGTCGCGAGTTCTGGGGGTATGCTACACACGAAAGTCTTGACAGTCAATCGCTCATTGAAGAAAAATACCAG
This sequence comes from uncultured Saprospiraceae bacterium, assembly GCA_964577215.1. Taxonomy (GTDB): domain Bacteria; phylum Bacteroidota; class Bacteroidia; order Chitinophagales; family Saprospiraceae; genus UBA2329. The sequence continues at coordinate 302 of CAZNYK010000156.1, read as the reverse complement.
GGCATCCGCCCTGCTCCCGGCTACCCGGCCTGCCCGGAGCACAGCGAAAAACAAACGCTCTGGCGCTTGCTCGACGCGGATACCCGCACCGGCATACGCCTCACGGAGAGTTATGCCATGCATCCGGCGGCATCAGTGAGCGGCTGGTATTTCTCGCACCCGGAGGCCAGGTACTTCGGCATCAGCGAGATCGCCGGCGACCAGGCCGAAGACTACGCCCGCCGCAAGGGATGGACGGAGGAAGAGATGGAACGCGGCCTGGGTAGCGTGGCAGGGTAGCGCAGCGGCGGTCTTGCCCGGAT
>CAZNYK010000155.1:4307-8086 GCA_964577215.1 uncultured Saprospiraceae bacterium | reverse complement strand
ATACGCCTTCAAATTATTCCTGTTGTAGGACTTGCGCAGGCGGCGGATGGCGCGTTCCTTGATCTGGCGCACGCGCTCGCGGGTGAGGTTGTACAGTTCGCCGATCTCTTCGAGGGTAAGCGGTTTGGAGCCGTTGAGGCCGTAGTAGGAGGAGAGCACCTCTACCTCTCGCGGGGAGAGAATGGAGAGGCCTTGCTGCACCTCTTCGCGGAGGGATTCCTCCATGAGTTCCACGTCGGGGCTCATATTTTCGTCGCCGGAGATCATGTCGAGCATGGTGGAGTCGCCGTCTTCGCTTCCGATGGGCGCATCCACGGAGACGTGGCGGCTTTGGCCGCGAAGCATGTTGGCCACTTCTTTGGGCGTCATGTCCAGCATCTCGGCGAGTTCGTCGTTGGATGGGTCGCGTTCAAATTCCTGTACAAAAGCGATAAAAGCCTCGTTGACTTTATTGTAAGAACCCACTTTGTTGAGCGGCAGGCGCACGATGCGGGAGTATTCCACAATGGCCTGGAGGATGGACTGTCGGATCCACCATACGGCATAGGAAATGAACTTGAATCCTTTGGTTTCGTCAAACCGGCGGGCGGCCTTCATGAGGCCCACATTGCCCTCGTTGATGAGGTCGCTCAGGGAAAGTCCCTGGTTTTGATATTGTTTGGCAACAGAAACTACAAAGCGGAGGTTGGCGCGGGTAAGCGCTTCGAGTGCTTCCTGGTCGTTTAGTTTGATGCGGCGAGCCAACTTTGCCTCTTCTTCCGCGGTCAGCATGGGGATTTTGCCGATGTCGTTGAGGTATTTGTCCAGCGCTAGACTCTCTCTGGAAGTGATTTTGTTGGTAATCTTGAGTTGGCGCATATGTCCGGGATGGTTTAAAAAAACAGGATGAATTTATTATACGGTTTGAAGCTCGATAAGTTTTATTTCATGAGAACAACCTTGCGCGAAATACAGTTTCCGCCCCGAAAAAGTTTCACCTTCAGCGCACGTGCATTATTTGATCCTCTTCCAATAGCGGTTGCCGCTGGTATTTCAGGAATAGTTGCATGGTGGCCAATACGTCTTTTTCACAATACAGGGAGATGCGCTCAAGGTCGTGTTCTTCCCAATATACCCGGCCCACCATGCTGCCGTCGATGTCGTCTTTGGGCGATGGGAAGCCGAGCAGTGCGGCGAGGAGTTTGACGGAGGTGAAGCTCTTGAGGTCGCCGAATTTCCATAACTCCATGGTATCGAGCAGGTGTTTGGTTTCCCAGGGTTTTTTGCCCCACAACTGCAAAGGCGCCGGCATAGGCAACTCGTGAACCACCATGCGGCGGCAGATGTAGGGAATGTCGAACTCGCGGATGTTGTGGCCGCAGAGGAACTTGCTGTTCGTGTCGTTGTAAGACTTTTGAAGCAATTCGCTGAAGGACTTCAAGACCGTGGCCTCATCGTGGCCGGCATAGGATTTGAGCCGCACTTTGAGGCGGTTGTCGTCGGGGTCTTTAAAAGCGAAGCCCACGGAAATACAAATGATCTTTCCAAATTCGGCATAGATGGCGGCCCTGCGGCGATAGGCCGCTTCTACTTCCTCCTCGTTGAGTTCTTCCTCGGGTTTGCGCAGTACGGAGGCGCATTTGTGAAACCACAATTCCTGGAAGTTTTCGTCTAAGTCCTCGTAAACCGGTTGGGCGGATACGGTTTCAATATCCAGGAACAATACGTTGGAGATGTCAATAAAGTCAATCATAAGGCTAAAGGAAAATGGAGGTCTAAAAGTAGAATTTATTTGCCAATTATCGCGAAGAATACCTCGAAATGCAAAAAAAATGTTAAAACCTGTATCGGCCGCGGGCAATTTTCGCAGAGTGGGTATCGTTTGGTAATCGTTTTTCACCAATTAAAATCTGATCGCAATGATTCCTCCTAATCCAACACCCGCTCCCGGCTCCGGCGCTCCTATGAACAGCCCGGAATCCGGCAATTCCCGTCAGCGCCTGATCGCCATCACCTCGGTCATTATCGTGGCGTTGCTGGGTGTCAATGCATTCTTGCTTGTCAACAAGTTCAAGCAGGACCGCCAAAAGAACGAACTCTCTGCAAAGTTAGATGAAACCGAATCCGTACGCGCCGACCTGGAAAAACAATACTACGATGCGCTCTCGCAATTGGAGCAGATGAAAGGCAGCAACGAAGAGCTTAACGCACTCATTGACAAGCAAAAAGAAGAATTGGCATCCCAGAAGTCCAGGATCGATGACTTGCTCGCTACCAAAGGAAACTTGGACAGAGCGCGCGCCGAGATCAAAAAACTCACCGGGCAGGTGGAACAGTACCTGGCGGAAATCAACCAACTGCGCCAGGAAAACCAGGAGCTCGGCGATCAAAATCGCATGCTGGCTGTAGAAAAAGATTCGCTGGCCGGAGACCTGGCAAATCAGAAAATGACCAACGAAGAGCTGGCCGCGGCCAAAGCAGCTCTCACCAGCGAAAAGGAACGCGTGGAAATGGAGCGTACCATTTTGGCTAAAAAGGTGGACCGCGCTTCCATGATTTCCGTTCAAAGCGTGGAAGTGACCGGCCTCAAACGGAGATCGAACGACAAGTCCATCAAGAAAAATTACGCCGACAACATCGATCAATTGCAGGTGTGCTTTAATACTACCTCCAACGAAGTGGCCGAAAACGGCAAAGAGGTGTACTATATCCGCATCCTCAGCCCCCTGGGGGAAACCCTTGCGGTTGAAGAACTCGGTTCCGGCGCTTTCACTGCAGCCGACAATGAGCAGATCCGCTACACGATGGAAAAGGAATTCAATTACAACGGAACCCCGCAGAAAATGTGCGCTGTTTGGTCGCCCAACCAGCCTTTTTCCAAGGGCAAGTACGAAGTAGAGATTTACAACAAGGGCTTCCTGGCCGGCAAAGGCTCGGTGGTACTGAAATAGTAGTGTCCACGCCACCCCTTCGCCTGCGTCTGACAGCTTAGGGTTGGCCGCTGCTGCAAGCCATCCCGGATCGCGCATCCGGGGTGGCTTGTTTCTTTTCCGGGCGGGATGGCAGCCCGGAGTCCCTGCCGGGAAAAACGCCCCCTTCATCTGATTTCTTTGGGCGCCAGGCGCATTTATCTTTACACTTGCCGTCAAAAATCAAAAGATCATCATGAAGACTTCTTTTCTGTTTCGCATCGGCCTCGTCGCGCTTGTCGCGCTTGCCTCATTCGGCAGTTTGGCTGCCCAGGATCTTGCTTCCAAAATTGACAAGTTGTTATCCGAACAGTACCCCTCCGAAGGCCCGGGCTGCGCCGCCATTGTAGTGAAGGGCGACCAGGTGATCTATCGCAAAGCCTTCGGCATGGCCAACCTGGAATTGGATGTGCCGATGAAGCCGGAGCACGTATTTCGGATCGGATCCATCACCAAGCAGTTCACCGCTGCGGCCATCCTCAAATTAGAGGAGGAAGGCAAGCTGTCCGTTAACGATGAGATCACCAAATACCTCCCCGATTATCCCACCCAGGGCCATAAAATCACCGTCGAGCACCTGCTCACCCATACCTCCGGCATAAAAAGCTACACCAGTATGGCAGAATTCGGGTCTGCTATGCGGATAGACAAAAAGCCGGAAGAGTTCCTCGCCTTCTTCAAGGACAAGCCGATGGATTTCGCGCCCGGTGAAAAGTGGCTCTACAACAACTCCGGCTACTTCCTGCTCGGCGTCATCATCGAAAAAGTATCGGGCAAGCCCTACGACGCCTATCTCGAAGAGACCTTCTTCAAACCCCTCGGCATGAAAAA
>CAZNYK010000155.1:0-4207 GCA_964577215.1 uncultured Saprospiraceae bacterium | reverse complement strand
AAGCCGACCAACTACGGCTACGGCTGGTTCCTCGGCGACTTGCAGGGCAGCCCCAGCATCGAGCACGGCGGCGGCATCAACGGCTTCCTCACTGCTTCTCTGTACCTGCCCAAAGAAAAGGCGTTTGTTGCCGTCTTTTCCAACGACGAGAGCAACGGGCCGGAGGGCGCCGCCCGGAAAATCGCCGGTCTGGTCATCGGCAAGCCTTTTGAATGGAACAAAATTGAACTGCCGGCAGCGGATTTGGAGGCATATACCGGTACCTTTGAATTAGAGGACGGTTCTGCCATGCGGGTCATCAGCCTTGAAAACGGACAGCTTTTCTCCCAGCGTTCCGGCGGCAGCAAGTTTGTCATCCATCCCTACGCCAAAGACAAGGTTTTCTTTGAGCGAAGCACTACCACGCTCGAATTCCGCCGCGATGCCGGCGGCAAGGTGGATGCGGTGATCATGAGAGACCAAACCGGGCCGAGCACCTGGCTCAGAACGGACAAGGCCATGCCCACCCGCACGGAGATACAACTCGATCCGGAGGTGTTGCAGCATTATGTCGGCACGTATGAGGTAACGCCTGCGTTTGCGCTTACCTTTACCCTCGAGGACGGGCAGTTGATGACGCAGGCTACCGGCCAGCCCAAATTCCCGGTTTTTGCTGAGAAAAAAGACTTCTTTTTCCTCAAGGTAGTGGACGCCCAGGTGGAATTTTTTCGCAACGATGCCGGCGAGGTGGAGCGCCTGGTGCTGCACCAGGGCGGGCAGAAGATCCCTGCGTTGAAGAAAAAAGGCTGATGGGCACAACCGCGCTCCTTGCACGGGGTGTTCTTGCAGTAGCAAACATCAAAAACAAAGCCATGAGCGAATTTCGTGAAGTGATCAAAGACGGCGCCCGGGAGGTTGGCCGTAAAACCCTCCGGATCACCAAAAGAGTGCTGCTGCTGCTTTTGCTGCTGGGCATACTGGTAGGGGGCGGGTATTATGGATTTGGCAATATGACCTACAGCTCCGGCTCCCGCTCGGGGCAACTCCTGAAGCTTTCCCGCAAAGGGACCATTTTCAAGACCCATGAGGGGGAACTGTTCCTTGGCGTTTATGCGCCGGGGCAGCCTACCATGGCGCCGGGCAACGTCTGGGAATTCTCCGTAAAGAACCGGGCTGTGTACCAACAAATCCAGCAATACGAGGGAAGGCAGGTGCGGCTATATTACAAGGAGCATTTCCGCACTTTCCCCTGGCAGGGCGATACCCGGTACTTTGTATATAAGGCAGAGCCGCTGTAAGCTGTACATCCTGTATTAATTAAAAAATTTCAACCAGGACTTGACAAGCGCAGCAAATGGGATTACCTTTGCCTAAAATTTACCCATTTGGTTAAAATGGAAGAAACCGGCACAGAGCACAAAATACGGGTAGCGGCAAAGGAGGTGTTCACCAAAAAAGGCTACGCAGCTGCGCGCATGCAGGAGATCGCCGACGAGGCAGGCATCAACAAAGGCTTGCTGCATTACTATTTCCAGAACAAGGAAAAGTTATTTCTTTCGGTTTTTCACGAAGCGTTCGATCAATTCGTTCCCAGGGTAAACCGGATCTTTGACGCCGATCTCCTCATCGGGGAAAAGATTGAACGTTTTGTGGAGGAATATATCGAGATGCTGATTCAAAACCCTTATCTGCCTGCCTTTGTGATCGGCGAGATGAACCGCCATCCCGGGGAGTTCGTCCGGGGCATTCTCAGCAGAAAAGAGTTGCCCAGTCCCATGAAATTGATCGCGCAGTTGCAGTTAGAAGCAGATGCGGGCCGTATTCGCCGTATCAGCCCGCTGCATTTGTGGATGCACGTGATGTCGATGTGCGTATTCCCCTTTGCTGCCAGGCCCATGCTCCAGGCCATTATGGGGGTTGATGACGAGAGTTATCTTCAGTTCATGCGGAGCAGGAAAAAGGAGGTCACAGACTTTATTCTCCAGGCGATCAAAATTGATAACAATTAACCAAGGAGTCAAGATATGCGATTCAATTTGCTCATTGCCTTTATTTTTCTGTTTTTTTACCACGGGTTTACCCAAACGGTTAATCGCCTTGCTTTAGAGGAGTGCTACAGAATGGTGCTGGATGCGCACCCCCTGCAGAAGCAATTCGGCGTATTGCAGCAAAGTTCTGCCGTGAGGCTGGCTCAGATTGATGCCTCGCGCCTGCCCGATTTACAGTGGAACAGCCGCGCCCGCCTGCAAAGCGACGTGGTCAAATTTCCACTGGAATTACCTGGGGCCAATATTCCCGAACTCCCCCTGTACAGCCTTCAAAGCAGTGTAGATGCCGCTTATGTGATCTTCGACGGCGGTCTTTCCAGTGCCAGGCAAAGGCTTGAGCGAGCCGCGCTCCCGGCAGGGGAGCAGGCCCTCAGGGTGGAATTGGAGCAACTCAAGCCCCGCCTCAATGAACTGTTCCTGGGAGTGCTGCTGCTGCGCGAACGGGAGGCCGTGTTGCGCAATAGCCTCGAAAACCTTCGTTCCCGCCGTGCTGCCGTAGAAGCTGGCGTGCGGCACGGCGTCGCGCTACCCGGCGATGCAGACCGCTTGGATGTGGAGGTATTGCGTGTGGAAACCCGCATTGCCGAAAGCCGGAGCGAGCAGCGGGCCATGCTGGACGCTCTTTCTGCATGGATACAGCTTCCCCTCGCAGACGATGCCGTACTCGAATTGCCGGCAGCGGATTTGCCCGCCCTCAACGGGCCTGCGCAACGGGCCGAATACCGCCTTTTCGACTTGCAGAAGCAACACATCGCGGCCTCTGAAGAACTGATCGCGGCCTCCAAAAAGCCGCGGCTTAGCGCATGGGTGCAGGCAGGCATCGGTTATCCTAATCCATTCAACTTTTTCGATAACAATCTCAGCCCTTTCGGCGCGGCAGGGCTTGCCCTGAGTTGGCGCATACACGACTGGAAACAATCCGACCGGGACCGCGAATTGCTGAGCCTGCAAGCGCTGAGCGTCGACAATCAACGCGCTGCGTTCGATCGCCAGTTAGACGCGCGGGAAGCGCAACTTCTGAGCCAGATTGACGACGTGGCCGCGCTCATGGCCAAGGATGAGGAGATCATTGCATTGCAAAACCGCATCCTCGCCCAAGTGCAGGCGCAACTCGAAAGAGGCGCCGCTACCGCTACCGATTATATCGAGCAACAAAATGCCCTTACCCAGGCGCAACTTGCCTTGCAAAACCGCCGGGTCCAGCTTCAATTGACGAAGATCAACCTGTTAACCTTGAAAGGACTGTTGTAAAGACCTGTAAGCTCTGACCATGACCGGCTCCCGGGAGCTTTCAGGGATAAAATTATTGCCATGAAAAGAACCATTTTTCTGCTGCCGTTACTCGCATTGGGCGCTTGCCAAATCGAAGAAAATACCTCCGACGCTTACGGCAACTTTGAAGCTAAAGAAGTGCTGGTTTCCTCGGAAGGCGCCGGCAAAATACTCCGGTTGGACCTGGAAGAAGGCCAAACCCTGGAAGCCGGACAGGTCGTGGGCATTATAGACACCACCGCCCTGCACCTGCGCAAAATGCAACTGCTGGCATCCATCCGCACCGTGCAAGGCAAAACCCAGGATGTGCAGCCGCAGATCGAGGTGCTGGAAGAACAACGCCGCAATCTGTTGCGCGAAAGGGACCGCCTCAAAGCCCTGGTACAAGACAATGCCGCCACCCGCAAGCAATTGGACGACATGGAGGGCCAATTGCTGGTGGTGGAACGCCAGATCGCCGCCGCGCGCAAGCAAAACCGCGACGTCAACACCGCCATCCTCGGCGAAACCGACCCGCTGCGCGTACAAATCCAACAGATTGAAGACCAGATCGCCCGCTGCTATATCGTCAATCCCATCGGCGGCATGGTACTGCTCAAGCTGGCAGAGCAGCACGAGGTGACGGCGCCCGGAAAGCCGCTCTACAAAATTGCCGATATGGAGCAAATGACGCTGCGGGCGTATGTCGGCGGCGACCAATTGCCGAATATTAAATTAGGGGAAAAAGTGACGGTGTTGGTGGACCAGGACGGAAAAAGCAACCGCGAATTAAGCGGTACTTTGAGTTGGGTAAGCCCCAAAGCGGAGTTCACGCCTCGTATCGTTCAGACCAAAGAACAACGCGTCAATCTCGTGTATGCCGTGAAGGTATTAGTGAAAAACGATGGGACATTGAAGATAGGAATGCC
>CAZNYK010000154.1:0-8142 GCA_964577215.1 uncultured Saprospiraceae bacterium | reverse complement strand
AAGGTGATTCTGCTGGTGGTCAGTAGGCCGGAGCGGCCGGGAAGTTACTAATAGATGCTTTCCGATCTCAAATAAGCCTGCACGTAATCTGCTATTCCCTCCTCCAGGGAGTGAAATCTTCCCGGGTAACCGGCAGCGATCAATTTGCTCATATCCGCCTCGGTGAAGTACTGGTAGGTTTCCCGGATGTCTTCGGGGGTGTCAATGAAGGAGATGTGGGGCTCCAAGCCCATGGCGCGGAAGGTGTTGGTAGCGAGGTCCAGGAAAGGGCGGGCCTTGCCGGTACCCACATTGTAGAGGCCGGAAGCCGGGCGGGATTGGTACAACCAGTAGCAAATGTCGAGTACGTCCTTCACGTAGATGAAATCGCGGCTCTGCATGCCGTCGGCGAAGTCGGGGCGGTGCGAGCGGAAGAGCTTCATGCCGCCGGTGGCCTTGATCTGGCGGGCCGTGTGAAAAACGACCGAAGCCATGCGGCCTTTATGGTACTCGTTGGGGCCATATACGTTGAAGAATTTCAGCCCGGCCCAGAAGGGTGGGGCAGAGGGCTGCTGCAAAGCCCAGATATCGAAATCGTTTTTGGATCTGCCGTAGGGGTTGAGCGGATGGAGTTTGCGCACTATCTCGTGATCATCCTTGTAGCCGTGCTCGCCCAAGCCGTAGGTGGCGGCGCTGGAAGCGTAAATGAGCGGGATGCCGTGCTTTGCGCACAGATTCCAGATGGTTTTGGAATAATTCAGGTTGAGCCTGTCGAAGAGGGCCTCGTCCTGCTCTGTGGTATCGGTGCGGGCGCCGATGTGGAACACCGCCTCGATGTCGCGGTGGGCGCGCTCTATCCACGCCGGCAGTTGATCGCGATGCACGGCGGCGATATAGCTTTTGCCCTGGAGGTTGCGGTTTTTGTCCTCGCGGCTGAAGTCGTCGGCGATGATCAGATTGCGGCGGCCTTCGTCGTTGAATTTGCGCAACAGGCAACTGCCGATGAATCCTGCCGCGCCGGTGATTATGATCATGACTATTCGTACTTATCTACCGTCCTAATTGCTTAGCCACCGAAAGCCCGAAGAGGGCGTACCAGTCGTTCTTGTTGGGATTGGCAGAATAACTGATGCCGTCCAAATAATCGGTGAAAGGATAGCGGGCAGTAGCCTCCAAGCCCAGCATCCAGGCGTCGTTGATCTGGAATTTGACACCCGCGCCTGCCGGTATCACTATGCGGAACTTGGAATACGGAGTGTCCCTGTCCCGGATGACATTGCGGGTGAGCAGATCCCCGGTGAAGCGGGAGAAGTCCACTTGGGGATTGGTGTACAGAAAGCCGGCGCCGCCCAGCAGGTAGGGGGAGACGGCAAAGCCTCCTTCGCGGCGTTTGGCGGCCCAGGGTTCCCACTCGCCGATAAGAGACAGTTCTACGAGATTGTTGTGGAAAACGAAAGCCCGGCGGTCGCGGTCGGCGTTGTCCATGTCGTCTCCATATATGCGCAGATAGGTCAAGCCTGTTCGCATGTACCAGTTATCTGAAATAGTGAAGCGGGCGAAGGCCCCCGCGCCGATGCTGGTCTGGCCGAATTCCCAGAGCTGGTTTTCTGTCACATCCCCTTGATAGGTGGAAGCGCCGAGGATTACCCCCAGTTCTATTCCGCTTTGTGCAAAGGACAGGGAACCGAACGGGAGCGCAGCGAGCAGGAGAAAAAATAGAGGTTTTTTCATAGTATGAACCGGTTTTTGCCCCAAAAGTAAGGGCATTTCGGGAAGAAAGCAAGATTATTTGCCTGGCGGAACCAAATCGAACTCCACGCGGCGGTTGCGGCTGCGACCGGCGGCGGTCTTGTTGGTTGCTACCGGCTTGGTTTTTCCGAAGCCCAGGGAGAACAAGCGGGCGGTATCAATGCCTTTACTTGCCAGGTAATCCACGCAACTCCTGGCACGCCTTTGAGAAAGCGCCAGGTTTTTGGCCGCATCGCCGCGGCTGTCGGTATGGCCGGAAATTTGCAGGTTGTACGCCGGATGTTCTTTAAGCAACTCCACTATCTGATCCAGTACGGGAATGGACTGCGGTTTGAGTTGCGCGCTGCCGGTTTCAAACTGCACCCCCCAGCGTGCTGCGATCAACACTTTCTTTTTTTCTTCCGGAATGACCGGGCAGCCGTTCAATTCCGCAACGCCGGCCACTTCGGGACACAGATCGTCTTTGTCGGCTATACCGTCGCCGTCCGCATCCGGGCAGCCGCCCAACGCTTCCGGCCCAGCCTGGTCGGGGCACTCGTCGAAGTCGTCGTAGATGCCGTCGCCATCGGTATCCCTGTAAGGGCACCCTTGTTTTTCAGGCACGCCTGCTTCATCCGGGCACGCGTCGTCGGGGTCGGGAATGCCGTCGCCGTCGGTATCCGGGCAACCTTTGTACTCCTGCGGCCCCGCAGCATCCGGGCAGGCATCGTCCTTATCAGGGATTCCGTCCTCATCCGTATCCGGGCATCCCTTGGTAGATTCCGGTCCGGCTTCAAAGGGGCAATCGTCCAAATGATCCGGCAGGTTATCGCCGTCGGCATCGGGGCATCCGTTGGCGGCTCGCGGCCCGGGTTCGTTCGGGCAGAGGTCTTCCATGTCTTCCAGCCCGTCGCCGTCGGCATCGGGGCAACCCATGGCGCTGAGCACGCCCTGGGTTCTGGGACAGAGATCGTACTTGTCGGGGATGCCGTCTCCATCGCGATCTTTTTCCGCGAACCTGAAATTGTAAGTCACGCCTCCAAAGGCATACCAGTCGTGGCGTTCCGGGTTGCCGGCGTAGCTTACCCCGTCCATGTAATCGTTCAGCGCGGGCCTGACGTTGAGTTCGATGCTCAGCAGGCTGCCTTTGTTGAGGTCGATGTGCAATCCCCCGCCGAAGGGCAGTGTGAAGCCGCTTGCGGGGAAGTCTGCCGTCTGGTCTTTCCTTACGCGGCCCCACAAACCATCGGAAGGCATAGCCGAATAATCTGCCGATACATCGTTATAAAACCATGCTCCCCCGGCAAAAAAATAAGGGGAAATGAGCTTCCTGAACTGGAAATCGCCGGGGTAACGGCGGGCTGCAAACGGCTCCCATTCCAGCATCAGGCCCGCTTCCAGCAGGCGGCTTTCAAAGCTGATGAGCCGTACGTTGCGTATGTTTTTGTCCTCTATGTTGGCATCCGTTCCGCTCAAACGGCCGGCCATGGCGCTGCCTCTCAGTGCGAAGGTCTTTCCCCAATGCCGGCGCAGCAAAATACCGGCCCCGGGCTGCGTTTCGCGCAAAACAGGCAGCCGGGATGGCGCCACATCTCCCATATACATCCATCCGCCGCCGCTCAGGCCCAATTCCCACTTGGGCTGCCCGGCCAGTAACAAAGGAAGCAGCATCAATGCGCCGAAGAGGATTTTTTTCATGCAATGGTATGCTAAAATATATTGTTTTTGCCCGGGCGAAGGGGGTATCGCGGGCAGCCGCAAAGATATAAATATTTTCTATGGATAAAATATTTATGTGTTCACATCGAAGGCAAGTCCTTGCCGGCTGAGTGGGAATGGCTATTGTAGCTGGGGGCTGTGCACTTCAAGGCGAAAACCCTGCCCACTCACCACCGCCCCTGCCGCCTCCGGGCAAACGCCGTTTTCGGGCAGCAAAATACGGGCTTTGGAAGCCTGCAGCACATCGCGTTGCAGGTCAATACCGGGCATGAGGCAAAGCAGCCGGATACCAGATCCGGTAAGCTGAAATGCCCCAATATGGGTGATGTAATACACCTCTTTGCCGAGGCGCAGGGCTTCGCGGGCCGAAAAAGTGACTTGGTCCACTTTTTCCACGAACTTGGGTTTGCCGGCTTGTTCCAATATCAAGCGATCACCCTCGATGCGATAACGGGCGCGATCCATCCAACTGCCGACAAAAAACACCCGCTGCGCGCCGCGGGCAATATCCGGGAAACCGCCCGGCCCTACGGTGTCAATGATGCGGCTGCCGCGCAGGGTGGCGTTCACGTTGCCTTCGCTGTCCACCTGCAAAAAGCCCAGTACTGCCGCGCCGAGTTTTTCCTGGTAAAGACGGAACATCTCGGTGGAGGAGATGAGCTTTTCCGGGTTCACTGAGGCTCCAAAAAAGATGCCTGGGGCGGGCAAACCGCCATACGCGCCTGCCTCGGTAGTAAAGGTGAACCGCTCTCCCAACCCTTGTGAGATAATGACGCGGGCCAGTTCTTCCGGATATCCCACCCCGATGTTGATGATACTTCCGGACGGCACTTTTTCCGCAAAAAGCGAGGCGCCGAGCCGGGCGGCGGCGTAGTCGGCCTCGTTGCGCCGGGGCGTGATCTTGAGAAAGTGGTTGATGAATTTGATCTTTTCCATCGTCTTGCCGGTGTGCTGTGCGGCGCCGGGGCTGAAAGCCGGCCAATAGCGGCGCTGCCGCACGGTGGCGGTTTGCTCGTTGTAGGGATGCACTGCTATGTGGTCAATCTCCTCTGCCGGAATGCTGATGCGGGCCGGGTCTTTGGGTATGACATCGCTTACCGTCACCATTACTTTGCCGCCGTTGGCGCGGGCGGCGCGCATGGAACTGATGTTCTCGGAAAGCGTGGCCGCGTGGTGGAAATATATATTGCCCTCTGTATCGGCATACGGCGCGGAGAAAAGCGCCACGTCAATCCGGGGTAAAGTGTAGCGAAGCATTTCCCCTGCGGGTTCTACCAGTTGCATTCCCTGAGGGTCATATACGGCAGTGCTGCCGCCTGTGCGTGGATCGAGAAAGGTACCGACGCCTACATCGGATTCCACCTGGTTATTGCCCTTGCTTTGCTCCTCAAAGATAAATGACATCACCCCCTGAGGCATGGTGTGAATTTCCAAGGCGCCCGCTTCGGCGATGTGCAATTGAGCCTTGGTTGTTTCCAGGTGCCCGGCAATGTATGTGCGCATCAGTCCCGGCAGGGCCATTTCTTCCACTGTGCCAGGTACTTTGCCCCGCCCACCCTGGGCGGCTATGTTCATCCAGGTTAGGTCGCGGGGGGCGCCGTTTTGCAGGAATGACTCCCGTATTGCCCAATAAAAAGCGGAGCAGCGCGCGTTGCCTGCAATGCCTGAACTCACCACGCAGGCGCCGTCGGGGATGAGCGCCGCCGCCTGGCGGGCCGTGATGAATTTGGGAGAAACCGGGCCTTTGGGCCGGTAGTCCAGGTTGCGTTTCGACCAGGTGAAGCGCCAGCGCAATACGTGCGCAACCATTTGGAGTTTTTCCAGCGGGTTCATTTTATGTATTTTTTGGCCATCGAATACACACTCAGGCAATTCTTTGGCCAAATTTAACCCGCGCCGACTTCAAAAACGATGATTTAAGTCACCCCCGGAATCACACAATAGCTATACGCGATACATCAGGCATTCAGACAACCGCCGCCTCTTGAAGGCTCACTTCGAAGTTTTCCGCATCCAAGGTGGCTGGAATGCCGACCGGCAAGGTGCAATTGTCGGATACGTGGCCGAAGGAGAGGCCCGACACTACCGGGATGCCGAGGCCGGCGAGGCGGTCCTTCAGCGTTTCCACGAGGGAAAGGGAGAGTTCGTCCGGTTTAGGGTTGCAATCGGTGAATTGGCCGATGGCGATACCGGCAGCCTGCCTGAGGTTGGAGGCCTGCAACAGGGTAGTGAGCATGCGATCCACGCGGTAGGGCCGCTCGGTTGTTTCTTCCAAAAAAACGAGCTTGTCTTTGAGGTCGAAGGCATGAGGGGTGCCTGCCATCGCGGCGATAAGGGAGAGGTTGCCTCCGGCTAATACGCCTGAAGCGCGGCCTCCGCGAAGTACTGCGGGCTGGTTTGCCGGTTCTTTTTGCCCGTTTTGGCTCTTTGCTACGGAGATGACGTGGCTGTCTGCTCCGTCCATCAGCAAGGATACGAGATGGCTTTTCGCGTAATCGGTGAAAGTAGCAGAAGCCACCGGGCCGTGAAAACAGGTAAGCCCGGTTTCTAAATATAAGGCTTGCAGCAGGGCGGTGACGTCGCTGTAGCCGATGAAAATTTTCGGATTGCGGCGAATGAGGTCATAGTCTATATAGGGCAACAAGCGGGTGCAGCCGTAGCCGCCGCGCACGCACCACACTGCTTTTACTTCCGGGTCGGCGAACATGTCGTGGAGGTCTTCCAGGCGCTGCTCGTCGGTGCCTGCGTTGAAGCCCCGCAGGGCGCGAAGGTTTTTGGAAGGTTTCACTTTGAGGCCCAGGCTTTCCATGTTGCGGTAAGCCTTCTGAACGGCGTCGTCGGGAGCGAAACTGCCGGGCGTGATAAGCCCCACCGTATCGCCGCTGCGAAGTCTTTGAGGTTTCACTGTTTCGCTGCCGGGAGGAACATCCCGGCTGGAGGCGCAAAAGGCGGGCAGGAGAGCCGCCCCGGCCAAGCCGGCGCCGAGTAAGCGGTGAAACTTGCGACGCTTCACAGAAATATCATTCAGAGTTCTTTGATCTTGACGATGCGGCCCGGACGGAATAGCGGGTTGCCCATCACGCGGTTGAGGCGGCGCAGGTCGTCCACCGAAACGCCCTCGTAGCGTCGGGCTATGTCGGGCAGTCGCTCGGCTCTGCTCACATTTATGTACAAATAGCGCGGGGAGGAATCCGTATCGATGGCAGTTGCGTCGAGATCGGATGCGTACGGCAAGGACTCCGGCATTCTGGAGGGCAGCACTGCCAGGGCCTCTATGTTTTTCTTCTGGCGGGTTTCCAACCTTTTATAAGCCTTGGGGCCGTAGTACACCCACTTTTGTCCGGGCTCAATCGCCGAACCGTTCCCTGTATTCCACACGCGGAGGTGCTGGGCGGTCACGGAGAGCCTGGCTGCCAGTTCTGCAAGCGACTTGAAATCATCCCCCTCTTCAACCGTGTAAATATGCTCCTGGTAGTAGGACTCCGCCAGAGGGGAATTGTACAGCGCCACGGGGCCGGCAAACAAAGGCTCCGGGTCGGAATTGTCGGGCAGTTTCGCCGCCAGGAATTCCATCACGGCGGGCATTACCCGGCGGGGAAGTGCGAGGTAATTCCCGTCTGGGTTTTCGGGGATATAGCCGCCCACATAGGCTGGGTTGAGGGTTTCGATGGTTTCGATCGCAAGGCCTGTAAGCGATGCGATCTCGAAGAAACTGAACCCGTTGTAAACCTTGATACTTTGCACGAGTTGCATGTCCAGATCGGGCATGGTGGGTTGTATGCCGTGCAGGGCAAAGTGTTCGCAGATATAAGTGGCGGCGATGAATGCCGGCACGTAATTGCGGGTTTCCCTGGGCAGGAAGCGCTGGATTTTCCAGTAGTTGTTGCTGCGGCTGCGCTTCATGGCCCGGCTCACGGTGCCGGAGCCGCTGTTGTAAGCGGCCAGTACCAATTCCCAATCGCCGAACATGTCGTGCAATCGGCGCAGGTGCCGCATGGCTGCCTGCGTGGATTTTTCAGGATCGAAGCGCTCGTCGATATACTTGTTGGCCTGAAGCCCTTCCAGCCTTCCGGTAGCGGGCATGAATTGCCACAGGCCGCTTGCGCCGGCGGGGGAAACGGCCCTTGGGTTGAGGGCAGACTCCACCACGGGAAGGTATTTGAGCTCCATGGGCAGCTTGTGCCGCTCTAAGTACTGCTCGAAAAGAGGGAAATACAATATGCTGCGCCCGACGATCAACTCCGCGGAACGGCGGCGGCGGGTGAGATAGCTGCGGATATAACTCAAAGCCACCGGGTTTTTCCGAAGCTTGATGGTCATGTCGGACATGGCTTCCAAACGCCGGCCGATGGCGACCTCGTCGTACTCTAGTTCGAGGTTGCTGTCGCCTGAAGACAGTCCGAAGGAAGCGATAGGGAGGGTGAAAAGGACAAAAAGTAAGGTCAGGAATTTGCGTAAACTACCTGGCTCCATAAGTTTGTTGGTTTGTTAACGTTCTGTTTCTCATGCATTTGCAGTGCATTTGGGCATGCGAAACCTCTGAGTGCAAATGCAAACATAGGCAAAAGAAGTGCATTCAAGAGCATTTATAAACAGCCTTTCGAGGAAAAAGTTTTCCACATTTTATATAAGTGCTTGATAATCAGTTTGAAAATTGACTCGCAGGTAAGGTGGATATAAGGAGCGCAATTCCCATCTCCTCGTCCCCCAGTCCCC
>CAZNYK010000153.1:0-8359 GCA_964577215.1 uncultured Saprospiraceae bacterium | reverse complement strand
AAACGGGGAAGGGCAAGAAGGGGAAGGGTCAAGGGTCAAGGTTAAAGGTTAAAGGGTAAAGGGTAAAGGTTAAAGTTCAAGGGGTATGGGACTACTCGGAGGTATGTCTCGAAAGGCTTGAAGCTCACAGTTCGAAGCGCAGCGCTAATCCCCCTGCTCATATTTTTTTCTTAACAATTTTCGCTTATACAAGGCGTTGTGTAGTTTTGCGCTTCAAAACAAAAATTTTCACCCATGCTGGAAAACATTGTCATTCTACTTTTCCAATCTACCGACATCGTGCGTGAACCCGTACAGGAGGGCAGCCAAAGCCTTTTCGATATCATCCGCTCCGGCGGCCCTATCGGTATGATCATCGTTACTATACAGATACTGATGTCGTTTATCGCTTTCTACATCTTCATCGAGCGATACCTCACCATCAAGAAGGCGGCGCAGATCGACGAGAGCTTCATGAACAACATCCGCTTCAATGTGCAGTCCGGCAACATCCAGGGCGCCAAGTCGCTCTGCCAGGCCACCGACTCGCCCGTAGCGCGCATGGTGGAAAAAGGCCTCATGCGCATAGGCAAACCCCTGCGCGATATTGACGCCGCCATTGAAAACGTGGGCAACCTCGAGATTTTCAAGTTAGAGAAAAACCTCTCCACCTTGGCCAGTATCGCCGGCGCCTCACCCATGCTTGGGTTCCTCGGCACGGTGACCGGCATGATCATCGCCTTCTACAAAATGGCGTCTGAGCAAAACGTGACGCCCAACGTGCTCGCCGGCGGTATTTACCAGGCGCTTCTCACTACGGCCTTCGGCCTCGTGGTGGGCATCTTCGCTTTGGTAGCCTATAACGTACTGGTAGCCAACGTTGATAAGGTGGTCTTTAAAATGGAACGCAGCACTACCGAGTTTATGGACTTGCTGCAGGAGCCGACGCTGTAGGATTGATGATTGATGATTTTTGATTTTTGATTTTTGATTTTTGATTTTTGATTTTTGATTTTTGATTTTTGATGTGATGAAAAAGAGGTTTCTTAGTTTTTCCTATGCGTTCAAGGGCATTGCCGATGTATTGCGCACGCAGCCCAATATGCGCATACACTTGCTGGCGATGGCGGCTGTGGCGTGTCTGGGCGCATTTTTTCGCATATCTGCATGGGAGTGGTGTATCCTTGCCCTTGTAGTTGGTTTGGTACTAATAGCCGAAATACTCAATACGGCATTGGAATACCTGGGAGATGTGGTTTCTCCGGATTTTCACCCGCTCGTAGGCAGGGCCAAAGACGCGGCAGCTGCCGCGGTGTTACTGGCGGCTATTGTAGCGATCATCGTTGGCTGCCTGATTTTTATACCTTATACGATCCGTTTACTCAATCAATGACGCCTTTTACTAATAAAACCATACAATACCTGCTTTTGCCTAAGTAATCGCTTAATTTTGTTGTCTTAAAATATGCACCGAAGTTTATATGCAGTAGCGAAGGTGCAACCGGAATCGCGTGAATAATTGACCGGCAGTAATTTGCAAAGACCATAAAGTGTAAAACACTGCCCATAGCGTAAACACTCCCAAAAACGCAAGCAACTATCTCATGAAGCACCTCGTTGTTTTCATCGCGTGTTTTTTATGCCTTTCGATCGCAAGCAACGGTCAGGCACAGCTCGGCCTCCGAAGCGGAAACTTCGCCGGTATCAACGGCTGGGCGCTTAATCCTTCGGCGCACACAAGTACGCCATTCAATTGGGAAGTGAACCTGCTTGAGGGTACGCTTTTTCTCGATAACAACTACAGTTATTTAGAAAACACCTCTCTTATACATCTCGCCAGGAACCGCAAGACGCTAACCTTTGCTTTCGGTCCGGATTTCGACAAGGAGAATCCTCCCCCACCGGGCAGCATCCTAGTCGATTTTTTCAATAACGGCCGCAAGCGCTACGGAAACGCTGAAGTATCTGTAACGGGGCCGTCCTTTTATGCCAGGATCGGCGAGCAGCACGCTCTGGGCATTTTCACCCGCGCCCGGGCTTTCGCTTCCGGCCGGGGCATCGTCGATGAACTCAGCTATTACAGGTATTTCAGCCAACCGTTTTTTGAGCCGTTTGAGGTAACACCTTTTAAGATGGGCATGGCTGCCTGGGGTGAACTCGGCCTGAACTATTTATTTCAAACCGCTACAGATAACGGAAAGCTGGGAATCGGGATAAGCGCGCGCTTTCTACAAGCATACGAGGGCATATACCTGCGAAATCGAACGGCTTTTCAATTGACCAAGATCCCGGGAGACACGCTATCCGGCGGCCTCATTCAATTTGATTACGGCCATACCAATTCCAACCTCAGGCCCGATAATTGGCGCGTCACTCCCAACGGCGCCGGCGCCGCCATCGACATCGGCGCCACGTACATCATCGGCGAAGAAAACGACTACACATGGCGATTGGGTTTCAGCATCTTAGACATCGGCAGGCTGCAATTCAATCAAAACGCCAGATTACACAGGGTAAGTCCAAATGCGGAGTCCGTCATAGGGTTTGACGACTACAACGATTTCGTCCTGCCGCAGGAATTTGAATCGATGCTGTCACTTTTCAGTGAGCAAACGCTGGGCAATCCCGGGGCTTCGCTCGTCAATGACCGTTTCGGTATGTGGCTGCCTGCCGCGTTGAGCTTCCAGGCAGACCGAAACCTGGGCAGCGGCCTGTATCTCAATGCCGTTTTGATCCAGGGCATACCCATGGGAGGAGCCTCTCTTTGGAGAGAGAGTTTGATTGCGCTCACCCCCCGCTTAGAACGGCGCTGGATGGAATTCGCCCTGCCCGTATCGCTGTATCGCGGCAACCGCGTGCAGGTAGGCCTTGCCGGCCGATTGGGATTCCTCACCCTCGGCACAGACCGCCTTGGAAGTATTTTCTCTACGGCCAACCACGGCGGGGCCGACTTCTATTTCGCGCTCAAAATACAGCCTTTCCGGGTACAGGCTCCATCATCCAAAGACAGGGACCCGCGAAACGGCGGCGGCCTGCGCGGGCAAAGGGCCGCTCGCGCCAAAGTAGGCAACGGCGGCGTAAAATGTTATAAATTCTAAGGCTGTGCTCAATCAAACACCGCAACGCTTATCCCTTCTGTATCCGACTTCCAGTTCGGCACGTAAAGTTCCCGGCCGTTTAGCTCCAGGCGAATACCTGAGAGAGTTGCTGTTGGGATGAAATAATCCACCCCGGTGAGGAAGGATTGCAGGAGTTGAAAACTGGCGTGGATCGAACCGCTTGTTTGCATGTCGCCGCCATCGTATAAGAACATTGCGATAATAGTTTTAGCTGCCGGCGTGAGTTGTGCGCTGGAAAGGTAATAACCATCTGCGCTCAAGGCATCCCGTTGATGGATCACAGCGCGAGAGGCGCTAAATACAGCTATTGCGCTTTGGTTATCGTCTTTGGGAATTCCGCCCAAGAGAATGCCTGCCAGGGAATTTGGTCCCGGGAAAGTACGCAGGTAAACTAAAGAATTAGAGCGTTTGAATGTTTCCCGGTAATAGTGAATGGGACGGTCGCCGGGCGTGGCGGTACGCACGAAAAATTCGTACCGGGCGCCTTGCTTGGCCTTCCAGGGGCCCCAGTTGCCGGAGGCGTCAGCAGTCAGCAAAGCATCAGGCTGGGCATTGCGCCGGCGCCCATCAGTAGTATTCACTTCATAAATCTCGATGGTGGCGCCGGCCTGGGGCGCGTTTTCCCCCAGGGTGACGACCCTTCCGGCAAGCTCGATGGATTCCTGCGCCTTGATCTCAGTGGTTTCGGCTTGCTTGCCTGCGTTGAAAAACTCAAAAATATCGGCAAAAATCTCCGGGGCCGTAGCGATCTGGTAGTGATCCAGGCCTGTGAATAGCTTGTTGGTAGCGCCGGGAATATCGCCGCCGGTCACCACGCGGTCGTCGGCAGAGTAGAGATTGAGAGTGGGGATTTCTCCGTTGGGGCCGGCGGCTTTGCTTTGGGCGCCACTGCCGAGGTGCGCATAGTGCGCCACTTTTATTGCTCTGGCCGCATCCGAAAGATAGGAGTAGCTCAGTCCACCACCGGCAGAATGACCTACGAGATTGACTTTTGCCGCGCCGGTGGCGGCCAGCACCCTGTCAATGAGCGCATCGAGTTGGGGCACTGCTGCTGCTGCGCCGGCTAAGGTATTCCAGTCGAATGCGTGAAGCCGGCCCGGGCAATATTGGTTCACTTCAAATCGCATGACCTGGTCGGCATAGGTATCGCCGGAGGCTAAGAAGCCGTGGACGAAAACCACCGGCAAGTAAGAAGGGTCACAGGCCGGCTTGGCAACATCTTTACGGCAGGAATTGGCCGACAAGGAGGTGATTACGCTGAAAACCAGAAAAGTGAGGAATGTAGGGATGCGATGCATGATAATTTAGTATTTGTATTGTCGGTGGAATCGGCTGAACCGGTGGAATCGGCCTGCCACGACAAATGCGTGGTGAAACCGGCTCTAAGTACAGGATACTACCATGAAACACCAGTTACCCCGATTCACCCGATTTACCCGATTCACCCAAGAAAACTTTGCAGCTTCATCGCCACTCCCATATCCCCTTTCACTTTCAGCTTGCCGAACATAAAGGCCGTCATGGGATTGAGTTTGCCGGACAACAGGTCTTCCATGTCTTCGAGCTTGACCTGTACCAGGCAGGCGGCGTCTTTGTCTTCTCCGGATACGACGTTGGCATCCCCTGAACCGTCTAAATAAATGACCTGGCCATCGCCAAAGTCAAGTTTGAGGGTGGAACCAATAGGCGCGTTGTTGACGGCGCGGCTTTGGATGTCTTCGAGAACTGTGCTATAAGCCATTGTTTTAAAATATTATTTTGATTAGAAAGAATTTTGATCCATGAAATCTCATTCGAAAATCATTCTATATCCCTCCCTCTGTTAGTGCTTTGGCCGTCAACTGGCATTCCTCACCAATCCGTAAAAGTTTTATTAAAAATATCCTCCATGATTTGATTGAGAATGGCCTCATGGGCCTGCGACTGTATCGAAGAAAGGTCCACCGAGGTGGGATAGTCGAAAAAGAACTGGAAATTCTGCTTCCAGCTTTTTTTCTCCTCCTTGTGGTCGATGTAATCTACAGCGAGGACGATGCGCAGGCGGTTGATGGCGGCCTGTTCTCCCGGCTGGGGCGCTTCAAAGGTGACTGCGTAATCTACTACCTTGCCCTTGAACTCTATGTCAGGTTCCGTATTACTGAGTACCAAGCGAGACTCCGTGCGTATTTTTTCCTTTAGCGCTTCTGATGTTTCCTGGGCAAGCGTAGGGGGAGCGTTGTCAGCGTTATTGACAAACTGCTCCACATAATAGGATTTGTAAATATTGGGGTCTATGCTCACGCCACTGAGCGTATAGCAGCCGGGGGCGAGCACTGCTGAAACAATTAAAAAAAACATGACGGCATGGATCGGGCGGAATGTCCTCATTGCATGTCGTATTCTTTGATTTTTCGATAAAGCGTGCGTTCGGAAATGCCGAGGTCCTGTGCGGCTTCCTTGCGGCGGCCTCCGTGCTTGCGCAGGGCTTTGCGAATGAGTTCCTTTTCGTTTTCCATCAGGGAAAGGTTCTCCTCCAGCACTTCCATGCTTTCATAAGGATCCTGCCGGCGCGGATCGATCAGGATGGGTTTAACCGGCTCGTCCTCCGGTATTTCAAAATCATCCTCCTCTTCGTGTACTGACACTACCGGACGGGCGCGGTGATCTGCCGCCGGGCCGTGCTCCCCATTGGGCGCAGCCCCCAGGTCGGGGGATACAAGTGCAGGCGCCTGCAAGGCACGCAGATGCCGGGTATCCGGTACGTTCAGATCGTTGCTTCTTATGAGTTCAAAGACAAGCGTTTTGAGGTCGTTGAGGTCGCCCTTCATATCGAAGAGAAGTTTGTAAAGTATCTCCCTCTCCTGCATAGTAGCGCCATCCCCGCCGTTTTTGTCGGGGATCATGGGTAGATTGCGGTTTAGCAGCATGGGCGCTACGCGCAACAGGCCTTCTGCGTCGAGCAGTCGCTCCTCGGAAAGCACGGATACCTGTTCAGCGATATTTTTCAGTTCCCTGATATTGCCCGGCCAACTATAATTTTCGAGCAATATCCGGGCCTTTTCATCCAACTGGAGGGGCTGGATGCGGTATTTCTCACTGAAATCGAGGACAAATTTCCTGAAAAGCAGGTAAATGTCTTCACGCCGTTCCCTCAGCGCCGGTATCTTTATGGGCACCGTATTGAGCCTGTAAAACAAGTCCTCGCGGAACTTTCCTTTTTTGATGCGCTCCTCCAAGGGTACGTTGGTGGCGGCAATGATGCGCACGTCCGTTTTGAGCGTAGTGGATGAACCGACGCGAATGAATTCCCCGTTCTCCAGCACGCGCAAAAGAAAAGATTGGGTATCCAAAGGCATTTCGCCAATCTCATCCAAAAAAATGGTGCCTCCGTCATAGGCTTCGAAGTAACCTTTTCGTTCGTTGGTGGCGCCGGTGAATGCTCCTTTTTCGTGACCGAAAAGCTCGGAGTTGATGGTGCCCTCCGGGATGGCTCCGCAGTTGATGGCTATGAATTTATTGTGCTTTCGGGAGCTGAGCGAATGAATGACCCGCGAAAACACCTCTTTGCCTACGCCGCTTTCTCCACTGATGAGCACCGTGAGATCGGTAGGCGATACCCGGATGGCCGTACTGAGGGCGCGATCGAGCAGGGGCGATTGCCCGATAATGCCGAAGCGCTGTTTGATGGATTGAAGTTCCGACAAAGCTCTTGTTTTTTATTGTGCCAATTCCCCCAGCAGCGTAGCCCCCGTAGCTCCCGTCACGCGCACCTGTGCATAATCGCCGGGCTTCAGCCCCGGCGCTTTGGGAAATACAAGCACCTTGTTTTGAGAGTTGCGTCCTTTAAACTCCTGGTCGGAGCGCTTGCTGTCGCCCTCTATCAGCACCTTGAAGGTTTTGCCTACATCGGCCTGGTTGTGCCGCAGGGAAATCTGATTTTGCAGGCGAATGACCTCGTTCAGGCGGCGTTTTTTCACTTCTTCCGGCACATCGTCCTGGTATTTTTTCGCAGCCGGGGTGCCGGGGCGTTCGGAGTAGGCAAACATGTACGACATGGCGTAGTTGGCCCGCTCCATAATGGTAAGCGTGTCGTGGTGTTCTTCCTCCGTTTCGGTGCAGAAGCCGGTGATGATGTCAGATGAAATGGCGCAGTCCGGCAAGATGCGTTCAATGGCCTCTACACGACCGAGATACCACTCGCGGTCATAAGTGCGGTTCATGAGTTCGAGGATGCGGCTGTTGCCCGACTGCACGGGCAGGTGTATATACTTGCAAATGTTATCGTGGCGGGCCATGGTGCGCAGCACCTCGTCGGTCATGTCTTTGGGGTGCGAGGTGGTGAAGCGTACCCGCAGGCCGGGATGTACCAAAGCGGTCATTTCAAGCAGTTCGGCAAAACTGACCACCTTGCCGGTTTCCGGGTTTTGCCACTTGTAGGAATCTACGTTCTGGCCCAGCAAGGTCACTTCGCGATAACCCTTCTCATAGAGTTGTACGGCTTCTGCCACAATACTGAATGCGTCGCGGCTGCGCTCGCGGCCACGGGTAAATGGCACCACGCAGAAGGAACACATGTTGTCGCAGCCCCGCATAATGGAAATGAAGGCGCTCACACCGTTGCTGTCCAAGCGGAGCGGGCTTATGTCGGCGTAAGTCTCCTCCCGGGAGAGGAATACGTTGATGCCCTTCTCCCCATCCCCGGCATTGGCAACGAGTTTGGGCAGATCGCGGTAAGCATCGGGGCCGACTACTATATCCACCAGTTTTTCTTCTTCCAGGAACTTCTTCTTGAGGCGCTCGGCCATGCAGCCCAACACGCCTACGAGTACGCCGGGCCGTTGGCGCTTCACAGCGTCGAACATGCGTAAGCGCTTGCGCACCGTCTCTTCCGCTTTTTCGCGAATGGAACAAGTGTTGATGAGGATCAGGTCGGATTCTTCCAGTATGCGCGTTGGGGAATAGCCGTCTTCAGCAAGTACGGAAGCTACGATCTCGCTGTCGCTGAAATTCATCTGGCAGCCGTAGCTCTCTATGTAAAAGCGCTTGCCCGGTTTGCCTGCGGCCACCGTATCTTCCCAATACAGCGCCTCGCCCTGCCGCTCTTCGTCTATCACTTTGGGAACGCCGACCAAGGTCGGGTTATCGTCGTACAGCATTTACCGCGTTTTTGTATGCAATAAGCCGCGTGGGCCTGCTAAAGTTCATTAAGCGCGCAAAGATAATTATTTTTCGCAGTGGAGTGACAAAATGGCAGGGAAGAAATTGCTCGCTGCACAAAAACC
>CAZNYK010000152.1:4666-8542 GCA_964577215.1 uncultured Saprospiraceae bacterium | reverse complement strand
TGCTGTTGGTTACGGAAAGCGAGATGCTGCCGGTGCTATCTCCGGCGCAGGCGGGGTTCGTTCCCGTACCGCTCAGCGCGAGGTTGCAGGCCGGGCTGGCTATATTGAAGGAGCAGATTTGCTCGCAGCCGTTGGCATCGGTGACGGTCACCGAATAACTGCCCTCCAACAGGTTTGCAATAGAAGCCGTTCCAGCCGTCGCTTCGTTTTGAGAGCCGCTTGCCGCGCCGCTCCAGGCAAGGGTATAGCCTGCCGTGCCTCCGCTGATCTGCACGGTGGCCGTGCCGTCATTGCCGCCCACGGTAGAAACGGGGTTTTCTTGGGCGCATGCGATGACAAGCAAAGGCGGATCATTCAGCGTGACGGAAGTGTCGGCGGAACAGCCCGCCCCGTCCGTAACGGTTACGGAATACGTTCCCGCCGGCAGGGCCGCCGGATTTTGTATGCCGTCTAATGTGTCCACATTCCAGTCAAAGGTCAGGGCGCCGGAGTTGCCGGTTACCGTGAGCGCGATGCTGCCGTCGTTGCCGTCAGGGCAAAGCGGGTTCGTGCCGGTAAGTGCGAGGCCGAGATTGCAATCCGGACCGTCGATGGTGAAAGAACAGCTCTGCTGGCAATCATTGGCATCGGTCACCACTACTCCATAGACGCCTGTTGCCAGACCGCTTATGGTTGCAGAACCCGCCGCAGCCTGGTTTTGCGACCCGCTCGCCGGGCCGCTCCAGGCCACTAAATATCCTTCTGCTCCTCCGCTGATCTGTATGGAGGCGCTTCCATCGCTTCCGCCTACGGTAGAAACGGGGTTTTGTTGGGCACATGCGATGACAAGGGAAGGCGGATCATTCAGCGTGACGGAAGTGTCGGCGGAACAGCCCGCCCCGTCCGTAACGGTTACGGAATACGTTCCCGCCGGCAGGGCCGCCGGATTTTGTATGCCGTCTAATGTGTCCACATTCCAGTCAAAGGTCAGGGCGCCGGAGCCGCCGGTCACCGTGAGGGCGATGCTGCCGTCGTTGCCGCCGTTGCATGCGGGATCAATGCCGGATATGCTCAGCGAAATATTGCAACTTGTGGCATCTCCGATGACAAAAGAGCAGGTTTCCACGCATCCGTTGCTGTCCGTAACCTCAATATCGTAACTGCCGGCCGTAAGGTTGCCGAGTATGGTGGCGCCTTCTGCATCCGCTGTTTCATCACCGCTCAGCGGCCCGGAGTAGTTGATGTTGTACACCGCCACGCCGCCGTTGATGGTAATGGTTGCGCTTCCGTCATTGCCGCCTGTGCTGCTCACCGGGTTTTGTTGGGCGCAGGCCAAGGTGAGTGCCGGAGGATCCGATAGTGTGGTGGAGGCCGAAGCCTGACAGCCCTCGCTGTCGGTTACGGTCACGGAATAGTCGCCTGCCGAAAGCCCGAAAGGCTCCTGGATGCCGTCCAAACTGTCGATGTTCCAGTCGAAAGAAAAGTTGGGAGTACCTCCGTTCAGGAGAAGAAAGATGATCCCGTTGTCATCGCCGGCACAGGCCGGATTAAATGCGGCAATATCAATAGTGAAATTACAGGCGGCACTACTGATAGTAAATGAACAGATCGCTTCGCAGCCGTTGGCGTCAGTGACGGTAAGGGTATAGGCGCCGGCTGCCAGGTCAGTTATGGTAGCGGAGCCTGGCGCAGCCTGGCTTTGGGATCCGCTGGAGGGGCCGCTCCATGCGAGGGTGTATGCTCCCGTTCCACCGGAAATCTGGATCGTTGCCGAGCCGTCACTGCCGCCCGGGGTGCTTACGGGGTTTTGTTGGGCACAAGTGAGGCTTACGGCAGGCGGATCGCTCAGGGTCACAGATGTATCGGCGGAGCATCCCGCTTCATCCGTAACGATGATGGAATAAGTTCCCGCGGCGAGCCCCGCCGGGTTTTGAATGCCGTCCAGCGTATCCACGTTCCAGTCGTAAGTAAGCATTCCGGTTCCGTTGTTTACCGTAACGGCAATGCTGCCGGATTCATCGCCGTTACAGGCCGGGTTGGTACCTGTAGCGCTTACGGTGATACTGCATGCCTGGCTACCGATGACGAATGAGCAGGTTTCCTCACATCCGTTGGCGTCGGTCACCGTCACGGAGTATGTCCCTGTTTGAAGGTTGGTAACGTCGAACACGCCGGCGTTGCTCATCATTTGAGAGCCATTCTGCGGGCCGCTCCATGCAATGGTATATCCCGGCGTACCGCCATTGACGGTTACGCTGCCTGCACCGTCGTTGCCGCCGGGCGCGCTTACCGGGTTGACCTGTATACAATTTAACACAATGGAAGCCGGATCGGCGAGTACAATACTCCCTGTTCCGGCACAACCGGTTGCCGTCACGGTGACGGTCAAGGAGTAGGTTCCCGCTCCGAGGCCGGTTGGATTTTGTATCCCGTCCAAGGCATCTGCGTTCCAATCAAAAGTGTAGGGACCAGCCGGGCCGCTCAAAATGGTATTTATAGCGCCGTCAGCGGAAGCCGGACATGAAATGAGTTGTGCAATGGACAGGTCCACTTCAGGCAGGGGATGTGCAATCAGCGTTACCGGCGCCGGCAAGGAGACACAGTTGCCGTTACTCACCCTGGCATATACGGTTCCCGAGGAGGAAGCGTACATCGAAGGGGTATTGATCGGCACCGTGCCGGCGGGATTTGAATACCAGGTAACGGTTCCCATGCCGCTGCTGATCGCATTGTTGAGTGTGGTGAGGTCAAAAACGGCATTATCGCCGGCGCTGACGCAGAGTTCATACGGATTAGCCGGCGGGGTGGCTGTGGGTTGCGGCGTGAGTATCAAATTCACGGCAACGGGTTGAGAAGGACAGCCGTTTACCGTAACCGTAGCATAAACCACGCCGGCGCCGGTGATGTAAACATCGGGATTGGGAACGAGAATGGTGGTACCGGCATCGGTGTACCAGGTAACTGTGCCTGTTCCGCCGCTGATGGCGCCGTTGAGGCTGCTGAGTTGGAACAGTCCCTGACCTGCCCCGGTGTCGCAAACTTCTAGCGGTCCGGCGGGATTGGCTACCGGCGCGGGGATCAGTTGCAGTACTACCGCCACCGGGTCTGAAGTGCAGATGCCTGTACCTACGGTCGCATACACCGTGCCCGGCCCGGATACATACGCGGCCGGATTGGGGATGGGATTGGTAGCAGCGGCATTGGTGAACCAATTGACAGGCCCTGCCCCTCCGCTGATCACGCCGTCGAGGTTGGTCAGGTTAAACTGCCCTATTCCGGCGCCATTGTCGCAAACTTGCAGGGGGCTCCCCGGAGAATTAGCCACCGGCGGTTGGTCGATGGTTATCGAAAATTGCTCCTGGTCGGCGCAACTACCACTGCCCGCATAAATGAACAAGTTGATGGTAGCGGTTATGACATCTCCCGGCAGGTATTGAAAGCCTGTGCCGTTCGGACCGGTGTAATAGGCCTGGTTTCCCGGCAGATTGAATCCGGTAATCGGCGGCAGGGTGTAACTGCCGCAAGCCGTTTGGTTTCCGGGATCATCGAGAATCGGGGGCGGCGTGATGATCACACCGACCGGCACGGTAGCCGAGCTGCAGGAACCGTTTGAAACATTGGCATACACCGTAGCGGGGGGCGGAATATTCTGGAAAATGTTGGTTATGTTCGATATTGGCTGGGTTGCGGCCGCATCGAAAAACCAGTTCACCGTGAGGCCCGGGTTTCCTCCCGTTATTTGGCTGATCACCGTGGCGCTGTTTTCACTCAGCAAGGTGGGCGGGAATAAGAGAACGCAAAATTGTAGTGGAACCGGGGTATTTGCCGCCGGTCCCGGGGTTACGGTCACCGTCATGGTTTGCGGGGAAGCGCACTGGCCGGCATTGGGGGTAAAAG
>CAZNYK010000152.1:0-4566 GCA_964577215.1 uncultured Saprospiraceae bacterium | reverse complement strand
GCGGGCAATGCAGCCGGGGTTTCCCCCTGGCAGTAAGGGCCGAGTTGGGTGAAGCCGGGGGTTGTGGCGGCGTTCACGGTCACCGTCATGGTTTGCGGGGAAGCGCACTGGCCGGCATTGGGGGTAAAAGTGTAGGTAGCAGAGCCGGGGGCGGCGGTGCTGATGGTTGCCGGGCTCCAGGTTCCGGCAATGCCGTTGGTGGAGGTGGCGGGCAATGCAGCCGGGGTTTCCCCCTGGCAGTAAGGGCCGAGTTGGGTGAAGCTGGGGGTTGTGACGGGGTTCACGGTGATATTGAATGAAAGGGGCGCACTCGGGCAATTGGCAGCAGTGCCGGTCACGGTGATGGTCCCGGTTTGGGATGTCATAGGACTGGACGCCGGGGAATTAATGTTTCCGGAGCCTGAGCCGGGCAGGCCTATGGCGGTATTGGTATTAGTCCAGGTGTAAGTAGTACCGAAAATATTGCTGTTGAAGTTGACAAGGATGGACTGGCCGGCGCAAACGGAAAGATCATTAATCGCGTCAATCGTGGGCGTTGGGTTGCTCAGGATATCAAAAGTGACCGGTGTGCCGGAACAGCCCCCCAACTCCGGGGTTACGGTGATACTGGCTAAAACCGGTACGCCGGCAGCGGCTGCCGTAAAGCTGATATTGCCCGAACCGGAAGCAGGCAGGCCGATGGCGGTATTGTCATTGCTCCAGTTGAATGTGGCGCCCGGCGTGCCTGTGAAAGAAACGCTGATGGGTTGCCCGGAACAACCCGTCTGGTTGCCGGGGTTGTTGACGGTAGGGCTGGACACAATGGTAATGTCGGCTGTGCCTACGAAGTTGGAATACAAGGGGCATCCGGAACTGCCCGTAACCGATACTATCGAAATGGTGGTAGAACTCGATATGGTACCGGGGAACACGACCGTTGAGCCGTTCGACAAATTATTGGCGGTAAAGTTATTGGCGCCGTCTGTATAAGTAACGGTAAAAGGGCCGCCAAATGCGGGCAATGCAAAGGAAAGGGTGGGGGAAAGGCTGCCGCAACCGGTACAATTGTTGACGCAGGTCACTGAGATGTTGCTGGGCGTGATGGGAAAAAAGGCCGGCGGGTTCACATAAGTAGCTGCTCCCGGGTAGGCGACCCAGTTGGATGGAGTGGCAATTCTCGATATCCATTCCAACTGGGTGGTGGCAGAGGTCGGGGATTGATAGCTCGTGAAGTCCGTAATGCCGCTTGTGGGATTCATATAAAAGCACGGCTGCACATCCGGATGGAGTCCTGAATCCTGGGAAGAATTGCCAAAACTGGTCCAGGTGGATTTTGAATTGAATGCAAACAAGATGGTGCCGCCGCTATATACGGCATCGTGGGCGTTGAATGTGCCTAAATTCCAGACCCCTCCCTGCATGAAGTATATTTGATCCCCGCCGCTGTTCATGTTGAGGTTGTTCATACTCAACAAATTGAATGACCAGGCTGCATCGGGGGCGACAGAAATGTAACCCATTCCCATGGATGGGAACTCAAAGGTGATCGTGGTGCCGGCAGGAATGGTGCCGCCAGTTCTTGTGACGGTGAGGATGCCTTCCGTATTGCCCCATTGCCCGGGGTTTTGTCTTTCCCACCCGTTGTCGGTCATGTCGATGACGGTTCCGGTGGTGATATCCTTAAAGCAAACAAAACTGATGCGATCTGTGCCTGAGCCGACGTTGGCGGCAAGCCCTACGATGGCAATGTCGCCCTGCTGTAAAGTGGTCTGGGCATGGGTTTGACCCCAAAGAAGAGGAAGGATAAAGGGGAAAAGGAGGATGCGTTTTGGGGCAAAACGCGTTAAAAGAAAATTAACGGGAGTTCCCGCAACTCGTTTTTGGGTGTGCATCGTTTTCGTCATATGGTATGCAAATGAGACACAAAACTAACATTATTCCCCCAGGGGAATTGCGCCGGCGGTGTTAATTGGGTATGAATTCTGCCAAAAAACGAGAGCGGCCCGGGTTCCCATCACGGAGGAAAAGGGAGCTCTACTGCTACCGCCTGGTAGAAATATACTCCCTTTCCTCCATGAGGCGCCGTTTATCTCATTAATGTAACATCGCCTTTCAGCAGTTCTGTCCTTCCATCTATAAACTCCACTTCTGCCGAGAATACGTAAACGCCGGGATCCATGAGACGACCTCTGAACGTACCGTCCCAGCCATGGAGCGGATCATTGGGTGCGAACGGCCCATCGTGGTACAGCAAATTGCCCCAGCGGTCAAAAATCCGGAATGACCTGATCTGAACTACGCTGGCGTCGGAAAAGACCATCAACATATCGTTGATATTGTCTCCGTTCGGGCTAAAAGCGTTGGGAATGAATATCCTCGAGTTCTTATTGATCGTTATCGAAATTTGATCTTCTGCCTGGCATCCATTGCTGTCAAAGGCGATAAGGCGGTAAGTGGTCGAGTTGAAAGGCCTCGTATAGGTCAGGGCATTTCGCGGGTCGCTCAGCAGGCTGTCAGGCGTCCACACCACGGAGTCAATGACGAAATTGGCAAGTCCTTCCAACAGCACGCTGTCGCCGAGGCGGATGGTCAAATCCGGTCCGAGGTCAAGCGTGTATACCTGCGGCTCAGGTACATTGACGGAGCTTTCCAACAAACACCCATTGGCATCCTGCACAGAAATGGCGTAATTGCCCGGTTCGAAGTCTCTCAGCACGGAAGGCAGAGCCCCCACATCCATGAAAAAGGCGCCGTTTACAGACATTTCATAGGGTCCTGTACCACCGCTTATGCTCTCAACGGTAATAATTCCAAGATTGCCGAAACAATCAGGGCCTGTACCGGCGACTGCTATACTCAATGCCGCCGGCTCGCCCAATGCAATCGATGCACCGGCTGTACATCCTATTGTATCGGTTACAGTCACCGAATAGGTTCCTGCCCTCAGGCCTGTTGGGTTTTGGATGCCGTCAAGCGCATTGTCATTCCAGTCAAAGGTCAGGGCGCCGGAACTGTTGCTTACGGATACAGTGATCGCACCGTCAGCGGCGCCGTTGCATTCAGGATCGGTTCCCGACATGGTCAGCAGGATTTCACAGACAGGTCCTTCAACGGTAAACGAGCAAGTCTGCGTGCATCCGTTGGCATCTGTCACCGTAACGACGTAATCACCTGCGATCAAACCGCTCATGGTAGCCGTGCCTGCAGCAGCTTGAGTTTGCGAGCCGCTTGCCGCACCGCTCCACGCAATGCTATAGCCTGCCGTTCCTCCCGTTATTTGCACCGTGGCGGAGCCGTTGCTGCCGCCTACGGTAGAAACCGGGTTTTGCTGGGCGCAGATAATGGCGAGCAATGGAGGATCAGTCAGCGTCACGGAGGTATCGGCAGTACACCCCACGGCGTCGGTGACGGTCACCGAATAGGTTCCGGCGGTAAGACCGGCCGGGTTTTGAATGCCGTCCAGCGCATTCGCGTTCCAGTCGAAAAGAAGGGTGCCGGAACTATTGGCTACGGTCAGGTTTATCCTGCCGTTTGCGCCGCCGTTGCAGGAGGGATTGACGCCGGTAATGCTGAGCGTTATATTGCACACCGGACTGCCGATGGTAAATGAACAGGTTTGGGTACAACCGTTGGCATCGATCACTTCCACACTGTAAACCCCGGCAACCAAGCCGCTTATGGTAGCCGTACCCGCTCCGGCCTGCGTTTGGGAACCGCTCGCCGCGCCGCTCCAGGTAATGGTATAGCCGGCCGTGCCGCCGGCGATCAGCAGGATTGCCGAACCGTTGCTGCCGCCCACCGTAGAAACGGGGTTTTGCTGGGCGCAACTAAGGACGAGCAACGGAGGGTCGGTCAGTATGGTGGAAGTATCGGCCGTACAGCCCGCTGCATCCGTAACGGTTACGGAGTAATTGCCGGCCGGAAGCCCCGAGGGATTCTGGATGCCGTCTAATGCATCCACGTTCCAATCGAAGGTCAATGCGCCGGTACTGTTGCTCACACTCAAGGTAATACTGCCGGAAGCCTCGCCTGTGCACGAGGGGTTAGTTCTTGCAATGGCGAGAGCCAGATTGCATACCGGGCTTCCGATGGTGAAAGTGCATGTCTGGGTGCATCCGTTGGAATCTGTGACGGTAACACCATAGTTACCTGCGATCAAACCGCTTAAGGTAGCCGTGCCCGCTCCGGCCTGCGTTTGGGATCCACTCGCCGCGCCGCTCCATTCGATGGTGTAGCCCGCCGTCCCGCCGGATACCTGCACCGTGGCTGTACCGTCGCTTCCTCCTATCGTCGAAACAGGGGTCTGCTGGGCGCAAACGATATCGAGTAATGGCGGGTCAGTCAAGGTCAGGGAGGCATTTGCAATACACCCTACAGAATCGGTAACCGTTACTGAATAGGTTCCGGCAGCCAACGCCACGGGGTTTTGAATGCCGTTCAAGACATCGGGGTTCCAAACAAAAGTAAGCCCGCCGGTTGCTCCGGCAATTGTCAATGTGATGCTGCCGTCTTCTGCGCCATTGCAAAGCGGGTCGGTTCCCGTTATATCCAATGTTATGTTGCAAATAAGAGGCTCCTCTATGGTGA
>CAZNYK010000151.1:0-8612 GCA_964577215.1 uncultured Saprospiraceae bacterium | reverse complement strand
ATGGAACTTTCAATACAGACGCCCGCCCTTTTATTCCCGGCCATTTCGCTGCTGATGTTGTCTTACACAAACCGCTTCCTGGCGGTGGCGGCGCTGATACGCAAACTGTCGGCAGATTTTGAAACAGCACCGCAGCCCGGGTTGCTGTCGCAGATCAAAAACCTGCGCAAGCGGGTGTACCTCATCCGCTGGGCGCAATTTTTTGCCATAGTGAGCATGCTGGGCTGCACGCTCACCATGTTTTTGATCTACGAAGGCTGGCATGGGTTTTCTACCATGATCTTCGCGCTCAGCCTGCTGCTCATGATCGTTTCTCTCCTGCTGTGTTTATGGGAGATATTCGTTTCGGCAGATGCCTTGCGCCATGTGCTGAATGACCTGGAGCTGAAAAAAAAAGAGACAGATGGGGCGATTACCCCTCCGCCGGCTTCGAAGTCATAGTGCGAATATTCTTCCCTGGAAATACTTTCAAAAATACACCCGGTTATTGCATTTATTCCAGTGACATTCTTACTTTTGTTTTGTACATCTTTTCCACTCTAACCTGGCCGGCCGGTTCTCTCATCCGGGAAAGCTTGCTTGCTGCAAATCCTTAATCATATGGAGCTCCTTTACATCCTCGTCATAGGCGCAGTAGCGGGTTGGCTCGCGGGCCTCATCTGG
Source organism: uncultured Saprospiraceae bacterium (assembly GCA_964577215.1). Taxonomy (GTDB): domain Bacteria; phylum Bacteroidota; class Bacteroidia; order Chitinophagales; family Saprospiraceae; genus UBA2329. The sequence goes on along the minus strand of CAZNYK010000151.1, from coordinate 7,949 downwards.
AAAGGCGGCGGCTTCGGCTTGCTGTGGAACATCGTGCTGGGCATCGTCGGCTCCTTCGTGGGCGGCTGGCTGCTCGGCAAGCTGGGCGTTCCTATTAGTATCGGAAGCCCGACGGTCACTCTTATCATCACGAGCGTACTCGGCGCTATGGTGGTGTTGTTTATTGCGAGTTTGGTGAAGAGGAAGTAAGGTGGGAGTGGAATCCGTGCAGGGGTTCCTGCAGCTGAGCTTGAGGTGTCGGCGGGACGCCGACACCTCACCTAGCCGAACCTCAGCCCCAAAACTCACTCAAGAAATCCCAATACCCCGGATGTGAGATATTATACCCAGATGAGTACTTGTACAATTCCGGCGCAGGCGCCAGTATCCAGCGTTTGGCTACCGGGTTGCGGTGCACGTAGTTGACCACCCGGTAAAACATCTGCTCGTTGGCTATGGCTATTGACCTTGGTTCACGCCGCCAAAACTGGTAGGCCCGGTCTGATTTGTCCACCCGGAACATTTCCAGGATATCAGGCGCTTCTGCCTTCAGTTTCTTTTGGAAAGCATGGGCAGTAAAGGAGGTTAATGAGGCCTGCACCTGTGAAAGGGTGTATGGGTCTTCTATGCTCCAGACCACATGTATGTGATTGGGCATGATGACAAATGCATAAATGGCGCAGCGTTTTTCCCGCACCAAAAAGCGGAATGAGTCAATGATGATGTCTTTCATGGCATCGTCAAAGAGGAGGGTTTTCCAGCCGAGTATGGAGGCGGTGGTGAAGTAGAGTTCCGGGTATTTGACAAACATGGGTTTGGTATTGAGACAGCATTAGGCCCGTAAAAATGGAAAGAAAAATCGAAAAAAGAAAAAGCCTTCTGAAAATCCGGCGGGACGCCGGGAGGTTTTTATCCGGCGGGACGCCGGGAGTTTTTTGGGGTTGGCGGGACGCCAACCCCAGCCGCCCGCGCTCGTCAGTCCTCTAATGCCGTCTTCAACCTCCTCACCATCTCGAATGCCGCCGGGCACACCTGGGTGTTCTTCAGGGTGAGATCCAGGATTTGGCGGAAGTTTTTGCGGTCGGTGTGCGGGTAGTCGCGGCAGGCCTTGGGGCGTACCTCGTAAATGGAGCAATAGTTGTCGGCGCCGAGGAAGGCGCAAGGCGCTTCGTTGAGCACATAGTCGCCGTCTTCGTCTATGTGGAGGTAGCGTTGTACGAGTTCAGCAGGCCGTATGCCGAGGTGGCGGGCGATGCGCTCGATGTCTTTGTCGCGGAAGATGGGGCTGGTGGTTTTGCAGCAGTTGGCGCAAGTCAGGCAGTCAATTTCCCTGAACACTTCTTCGTGCAGCGCTCCCATGACCTCGTCGAGGTCGCGCGGGGGCTTGCGGCGCAGGCGCTTGAAGAACTGCTGGAAGTTCTTGTATTCGAAGCGGGCCTGCTCTTTCCAGTTGTTTAAATCTATCGGCATTGCGACTTAACCTTTATTTGCCGGTGCAAAGGAAGACAAAAACTGAACAAGGACGGCCTTTTGCACATTGTGTTGTAAAACGAAATTGTGATGAGATCATTCCTGTTTTCCGCAAGCCTTATTGTGTTGCTTTCCAGCATGAGCAATTGCAACCAGGCCCAGACCAACAGCGCCCGCCCGGTACAAAGCAGCGCGCCCGCATCCGTGGAGTTTCCCGACGCGAAAACCATGGCCAAAGTGCTGAAAAGCGACGAGGAGTGGCGCGCCCAACTCGGAGATTTTGCCTTCCACGTGCTCCGGGAAGCGGGTACCGAACGCGCCTTCAGCGGCGAATACTGGGACAATAAAGAGCAGGGCATTTACTGCTGCGCCGGCTGTAACCTGCCGCTCTTCGATTCGGCGACCAAGTTCAATTCCGGCACCGGTTGGCCCAGTTTCTACCAGCCTATCAAAAAAGGATACGTGGCAGAGCATACCGACAACAGCCTCGGTATGCGGCGCACTGAGGTGCTGTGCGCCCGTTGCGGAGGCCACCTCGGTCACGTGTTCGACGACGGCCCTCGCCCCACGGGCTTGCGCTATTGTATCAATTCGGTGTCGTTGAAGTTTGTGAAGGGGGAACCAACTGCTTCGAAGAAGTGAGAGGCGGTTGGCTGGTAATACTGAGCGGAGTCGAAGCATTAGTTGTCCGTTGTTGGTTAGCAACGATGAACGGACAACCAACAACGGACAACCCAAACGCTCACTAATTCACCGCCGCCTGCGCATTGATCAAACCCCACCCGAACTGGCTATGCCTGTTGGGATAGATGCTCGAAGCATTCTTGAGTTTTTGCAGTACCTGGGCGCGCGTCTGCGCGGGGTTCCTGGCCCATACCAAGGCAGCGATGCCCGCCGTCATAGCCGTGGCTGTGGATGAGCCGCCCACGCGGGAGGGCGTATTGCCGCTCATGGCCAATGTAAGGCTCGTGCGCGCATTGTCATAGCGGCGCTGCATGGTGATGATGAAATCCACCGCGCTGCCGGAGTGGCAGGTATTGCAGCGCTCCAACGGGGCGCCTTCTTTCACGCCGGTAACCGCTACGGTCTCTGCCATGGTTGCCGGAAAAATGACGCCGTACCAGTTGGTCCAGCTTGTGGAGGTGCCGGCAGCCGCAAACATCAGTTTGCCCATGCCGTACGCGTAGTAGATAGCGTCGGCTACCTGGTTGCTCCAGAACACATCGCCGATGGACATGCTGTATATTTTTACATTGCTGTTGTTGGCAGACTGAATGATGGCAGTGGAAACGCCGTTCTTTTCTGCAGAACTGTTGATGACCACGTCCCCCGTTGCGCGATAAGCGAGCAGATTGCAATTGTACGCCACGCCAACAGATGCGCCGCCGGAGCCGCGCGGGGCGGCGATAAGGCCGGCCATTTGCGTACCGTGGCCGCACTGGTCATTAGGGCCGTCGGGCGGAGACCATGGCCACCACGAACTTACATACACGCCGATGCGCGTGATGGTGCGCCCCGAGGACTGTCCGCTGTTGAATTCGCCGTTTTGCTGCAATTTGGGCTGGTTTTGCGAAGTGCCTGTATCGATGAGCGATACCCAGATGCCGGAGCCGGTGGATTGCGTCCAGGCCTGCTGGATATTGTGGTTGTTGAAGTTCCAGGGCACTTTTACGCTGGGGGAGATGGTCGTGAAGTCGGCACTGGGAATATTGGTATCCGGGTTGACGCCGCAGCCCGAGTCACTGCGCAGTTCTACCTCCTCAGCTATGTAGCCCATGGGTTCAACGTAGCGCACTTCCGGCATCTCGCGCAGGGTGGCAAGTATGCGTTTGCTGAATATCTTGATGGCCACCATGGGAAGTTCTTCCGGCGTTTGGAGGGGCATCAGGTCCTCGGCCTTGTAGTTTTTGCCAGGGAATTCGCGGTTGGTTTCCTCCACGATGTAGCGGATCAGTTGCGCGCGCACCGCCGTCCAGCGCTCTTCTTTCAGATCGAGCAGGTGCATGCGGTCTTTGATCTCTCCTTCGCCGGCTGGTTTGTAACCAAGGGCATACACCGAGTCGGCGCGCATGCCGGCGCTCCACAGCACGTGCAGGTCTGCATTTTCCCAGCGATACACGTCGTCGGTGCGATGGATGCTTTCCTCCACAATGGCATTGATCTCTTGTTTGCTGAGCGGCACATCGGCCGAAAGGACAGGCGCCTCGATGGTTTGCTCTTTGGTGCAAGCGACGGCAAAAAGCACCGCCACGACAATTGCAGTAAAATTCCTTGGATTCATGGTCAGGATATTTTGGTGAATGTGCAAAAGTAGAAATTTATAAATGTGTTCGCGCATGAGCCTGAAATTTATTTTGCGCAGCTTTTGTCCGTCTTCAGATTTTTCAACTCTTGCATTCCACTTTTCCCGAAGTTGGTTACTTTTGTCTCTGAACGATTCAAAAACCTTTATATCCCTTGAAATATGAGAAAGCTTTTTTTGACGCTTTGCATCGCCGGCGCCATATCATTTTCAACCTTTGCACAAGAAGCGCCTGAGCACAAAAACCTGATTGGCGCCAAGATACTTTTCGTAGATTACAGCCTGGCCAACGACCTTGACGAAGCAGACATCACCAACGGACTGGAATTGTCATACATCCGAAGCCTGGGCAAAAACCTGAACTTTGCCCTGCCTTTGAAAGTCGGCCTCGCCAAAGTGCCCGGCGACGTGAACAACCGTACCTTCGGCAGCTTGGATGCCCTGCTGCACCTCAAGGCGCCGGGCAAAATTATCACGCCTTACCTGCTTGCCGGCGCCGGCGTGATCGGTATGGAGTCGGATGCCGCCGACCTGCAAATCCCCGTTGGCGCCGGTTTTAATTTCAGAGTGGGCGCCAATTCCTTCATCAATTTGCAGGGCGAATACCGCTTCGCCAATTTGGACAACAGAAATAACTTGCAAGCCGGCCTGGGCGTGCTCTTCCGGCTCGGCAAACTGCCCGATGCCGACGGCGACGGTATTCCGGACAGCGACGACGCCTGCCCCGACGAAGCAGGCCCGGCAGCTACCCGCGGCTGCCCCGATCGCGATGGCGACGGCATAGCCGACAGGATGGACCGCTGCCCCGATCAGGCAGGTCCGGCTAATACCCAAGGCTGCCCGGATTCCGACGGCGACGGCTTCATCGACATCGAGGATGAATGCCCCAATGAACCCGGCGCCGTACAGGGCTGTCCCGATCGCGATGGCGACGGCATTCCCGACAAAGACGACGACTGCCCGGATGATGCCGGCCTCGCGCAATTCAACGGATGCCCTGATCGCGATGGCGACGGCATTCCCGACAGAGACGACGACTGCCCCGATGAGGCAGGGCCTGCAGCCAACAATGGCTGCCCTGTCTATGACCGCGACGGAGACGGCATACCCGATGCCGAAGACCGCTGCCCGGATGATGCCGGACCCGCAGCGCTCCAAGGCTGCCCGGATCGCGACGGCGACGGCGTGCCCGATGTGGACGACCGCTGCCCGGATGAACCGGGCCTCGCTTCCAATAAAGGCTGCCCGGAAATCAAAGAAGAAGTCAAACAGGTGCTCAGCACCGCCATGCGCGCCGTGCAGTTTGAAACCGGAAAGGCCATTCTCAAAGCGGAGTCTTTCCCCATCCTCGACCAGGTAGTGCAGGTCATGCGCGATTATCCCGCATACCACCTGCGCATCAAAGGCCATACCGACAACGTGGGCAAACCCGAAAGTAACCAGACACTCTCAGAAAACCGCGCCAGAACCTGCTTCCAGTATCTCGTCAATAACGGCATTGCTGCCGAAAGGCTCGGCTTCGCCGGATTCGGCCAAACCATGCCGATTGCAGACAATAGAACCGCCGCCGGTCGCAGCTTGAACCGCAGGGTGGAATTTGAGTTATACTTGCCGTAGTAGTGTGTTGTCAGTTATCAGTTATCAGTTGTCAGTTGTCGGTTATTGTTGCAACTGACAACTGGTAACGAAAAACGGCCAATAATCCATCAAAATGAAAAAACATCTCTTTTACCTTGCCTTCTCCCTGTTGGGTTTTTTCTCCCTCACCGCGCAAGTCCGCGTAGAGCCGCCCTTTTGGTGGACCGGGATGCAAAACCCGAATCTGCAACTCCTGGCGCATGCTCCGAAAATAGCTGAGTGGCATCCTTCCATCAGCTACCCCGGCCTGCGCATGGAGCGCGTGATCCGCACGGAAAGCCCGAACTACCTGTTCATTGACCTGCTGATGTTGGAAGGCGTAAAGCCCGGCAAATTCGTCATCGAGTTCAAAAAAGACGGCAAAGTAATGCACCGGCAAACCTACGACTTGCTGGAACGCGAACCTGGAGCAGCTTCCGTGCAGGGCTTTACCCCCTCCGATGTGATGTACCTGATTACGCCCGACCGGTTTGTGAACGGCAACCCTGCCAATGACAACGTGGACGGCATGCGCGAAAAGGCAAACCGCAACAATATTGGAGGCCGCCACGGAGGCGACATCGAAGGGCTTATCAATAGCTTGGACTATATCGCCAATATGGGTTTTACCGCCATCTGGGTAAATCCGGTATTGGAAAACGACATGGCCGCCTACTCCTACCACGGATACTCTACCACCGACTTCTACAAGGCGGACCCCCGTTTCGGTTCCAATGAAGACTATCGCCGCCTCAGCCGCCTGGCTAAGGAAAAAGGCATAAAAATGATCATGGACATGATCGTTAACCATTGCGGCTCCGAACACTGGTGGATGAAAGACCTGCCCGCCGCCGACTGGCTCAACTACCAAAGCGGGTTTGCAGGCACCAATCACCGCAAGTCGGTCATGCAAGATCCGTATGTCGCTGCCGAAGACCTCAAGCGTTTCGTGGACGGATGGTTTGTGCCCACCATGCCCGACCTCAACCAGCGCAACCCGCTCTTGGCTACCTACCTCATCCAGAACACTATATGGTGGATAGAGTACGCGGGACTCAACGGCATCCGCATGGACACTTACCCATACCCCGACAAGCACTTCATGAGCGACTGGACCTGCGCCGTGATGCGGGAATACCCCAACTTCAACATCGTAGGCGAAGAGTGGACCGAGAACCCCGCCCTCGTGGCGTACTGGCAGGGCGGCAAACAAAACCGCGACGGCTACTCCTCCTGCCTGCCCGGCCTGATGGACTTCCCCCTGCAAGGCGCCTTGCGCCGGGGGCTTACTGAAAAGGAGGGCTGGAGCGAGGGCCTCATGCGCATGTACGAAATGCTGGCCAACGACTTCCTGTACGCTGATCCCAAGAATTTCGTCATTTTCCCCGACAACCACGATATCAGCCGTTTTTTTTCCCAGGTGAACGAAGACTACGATCTATTCCGAATGGGGATGGCCTACACCTACACCATGCGCGGCATCCCGCAGATATACTACGGCACAGAAATATTGATGAACAATCCCGGCACGGAAGACCACGGGATCATCCGCAGCGATTTCCCGGGCGGCTGGCCGGGCGACAAGGTCAATGCTTTCACCGGGGAGGGCCTCAGCGTCCGGCAAAAAGAAGCGCAGGAGTTGTTGCGCCGCTTGGGGCAATGGCGCAAGCAGACCCCTGTGATACACCACGGCAAGCTGAAGCACTACCTGCCCCAAAATGCCACCTACGTCTATTTCCGCTACGACGACGAGCAAAAGGTCATGGTGGCGTTCAACAAGAATGAAAAGCCTGCCCGGTTGGCGCTCGATCGCTTTGCGGAAATGCTGGGCGGCGCCCGCTCCGGCAAGAACGTGCTGGACGGAAAAAGCTACCCGCTCGATAAGGAACTGGAAATTCCGGGAAGAGGGGTATTAGTGCTGGAGATAAGCCGGTAAGCTTTAAGTCGCACTTTTCAGCGCTATATAGATAAAAAATGCACCTTCATCAAAAAACCGGGATTGAAATGCCCGGTCATAGCTATTTTGCCCCCTGAAAAAAAACGCCGGGACGATAATGAACAACCAAATCCTACACTTAGAAAACGTGCTGAAAACCTATGGCAGCTACGCCGCCGTGAACCGCGTCAGCTTCGACGTGCCGAAGGGCAGCATTTTCGGGCTGCTCGGCCCCAACGGCGCCGGGAAAACCTCTCTCATCCGTATCATTACCACCATCACAAAGGCAGACTCCGGGGTGGTATATTTAGATGGAGAACCGCTCAACAGCAGGCACCCCGAAATGATCGGCTACATGCCCGAGGAACGCGGCCTTTACAAAAAAATGAAAGTGGGCGAACACCTGCTATACCTCGGCAGGCTCAAAGGGCTGGGCAAAGAGCAGGCAACCCGGGAACTTCATTACTGGTTTGAGAAGTTTGAGATCACCGACTGGTGGAACAAAAAAGTGGAGGAGCTTTCCAAAGGGATGCAGCAAAAAATCCAGTTCATCGCCACCGTGCTCCACAAGCCCAAGCTGCTCATCCTCGACGAACCCTTCTCCGGCCTCGATCCCATCAATACCAACCTCATCAAGGACGAGAT
>CAZNYK010000150.1:0-8648 GCA_964577215.1 uncultured Saprospiraceae bacterium | reverse complement strand
CGGGACCAGTGATTTGCAAAAATTCAAATTCGCAAATCACTGGCTATCGAGTATAAACCTGCGAAAATCTTGAAAAATCTGCATGGTCAGCGTTTGTGGTCATTGAGTCAGGTAGCAAAACGAGAAATTTTCTTTAAAAGTATGATTCTTCCTTATCACTGATTATCAGAAACTTGCAAGATGCTATCCGTTTGTAAACGTTTACAAACGTTTACAAACGCAACTAAACGTTTATTATACGACTATCTGAAAGCCCCGCCTGCATCTTTGCCTCGTCGTTCGGAAACACCTCACCGGCGATGGTTTTAAACCCGATTTTTTAACTATTAAATTTTTAAGTCATGAACAACTTGCGCAACCGAGTGCAACTCATCGGCAACTTAGGCCGGGATGTGGAAATCAAAGCATTGGACAACGGCCGGGCCATTGCCCGCGCCTCCATCGCCACCCGCGAAGTGTACCGCAACGAAAGCGGCGAAAAAACCGTGGAGGTACAGTGGCACAACCTCGTAGCATGGGGCAAACTTGCCGAGCTCATGCACGTCATGGGCAAAAAAGGCAAGGAGGTCGCCGTGCAAGGCAAACTCACCCATCGAACCTACGAAGACAAAGACGGCGTCACCCGCTTTACCTCAGAAGTGATTGTAAACGAGTTCATGCTGATCCATTGAAGGCAATTTACAGTGGGCAGCCGGCAGTTGGCAGTATACTCTATGCCCTATACCTTACGCCATTCCCTTTTTTTTTCATCATTTTTTCACTTTAAATTATCAACATCATGACGACTATCAGGAATACCGTTACGCTTGTGGGCCATCTGGGCCGCGACCCGGAAATGAGAACTTTCGACAACGGCCGCAAGCTGGTGCGCTTTTCGCTCGCCACCAATGAAGTTTGGCGCAACGACAAAGGCGAAACCATGAAAGAAACCCAATGGCATAACATCGTGGGCTGGGGAAAAACCGCCGAACTTATGCAGGAGCGCCTCACAAAAGGCAAGGAAGTCATCGTGAAAGGCAAGCTGACGTACAACAACTATACCGACAAAAATGGCGTAAATCGCGTCAGCCCCGAAGTCGTCGTCAGCGAGTTCTTGCTCGTAAGTCCGCCCCCGTCGTCCTCTGCCGTTGCCGCAGAGCAATGAAGCGGTCGTTCATCCGGCGGGCAGTTGCCTGGCAGCGCGCCCGCCGGCCCCGGCCGCTTACCGTTCATTCAGCAGGCCAGCTTGTAGCCGATACCCCGCACGTTGATGATCTGCACGGAAGGATCGTAGCGCAAGTGCCGGCGTATCTTGGTGATATAAACGTCCATGCTCCTGGCGTTGAAGATGCTGTCGTCGCCCCAGAGGGCTTTCAGCACGGGGCTGCGCTCCAGCACGTCGTTGCGATGCATGCACAGGTGGCGCAGCAGTTCCGATTCGCGGTGTGAAAGCGTGACTTCTTCTTTGGGATGCGAGAGGATTTGTTTCACCGGGTCAAAGGTATAGGCGCCGATATGAAAGGCGCCGTTGCCGGAGCTTTCCCGGCTTTCTCCCTGAGCGGGCCGTTGCAGCAAGGCCTTGATGCGCACGATGAGTTCTTCCATGCTGAATGGCTTGCGCAGGTAGTCGTTGCCGCCCAGTTCAAAACCCTTCACCACGTCTTCCACCTGGGAGCGGGCGGTGAGGAAAATGATGGGCACGGCGGCATCGTAACGGCGCACTTCAGTGGCGAGGCTGAAGCCGTCCATATGGGGCATCATCACGTCGAGTATGAGGATGTCGGGGCGTTGGGTGGCGAACAGTTCCAAGCCCTGCCGGCCATCGGCGGCGTGTACTACCTCGTAGCCCCGGCTCTCCAAGCTGTCCTTGGTGATCCGGGCCAGCAGCAGTTCGTCTTCTACCAGGAGTATTTTAACCATTTTCCGCTACGAATTTGACTTGATCTTCGCCTCTATGGAGGTGGTGGAGTACCCATCCACGAAAGGTAAACTGCAAACCGAACCGCCGCCTGCCAGCACCTCCTGTGCGCCGACGATAGACTCCGCCGGCCAGTCGCCGCCCTTTACCAAAACATCAGGTAGCAGCAAACGGATTAGCTCTAAGGGCGTATCCTGGTCAAAAACCACCACCAAGTCCACCATTTCCAATGCGGCCATATTGTGGAGGCGGGTAAGATCGTCATTGATGGGCCGGGAAGGCCCCTTGAGGCGGCGAACCGAAGCGGAAGAATTGATGCCCACCACGAGCCGGTTGCCGAGGTCGCGGGCATCGGCTAAGTAATGGATGTGACCAAAGTGCAGCAGGTCGAAACAGCCGTTGGTGAATACTATTTTTTCGCCGGACGCCCGCCAGGCAGCCAAGGTTTCGCTTGCCTGTTCCCAGGACTGTATTTTGTCGTGTATGCGGTCAAATGAAGTCATGCCCGGTTATTATTCGCTCTCTGGAGTATGTGGATGATAGTGGCGGTTAATGACCGGCAGGAGCAGCAGGCTGATCAGTCCTATGAAGACATTTGAACCAATATTAACGGAGAAAAAGGAAATGTTGGCCCAGGAAAAGCCGTCGTCGCCGCTCACTCCGTAGATGCCCAATGCCTGCTGGGCCATGAAATGGAACGTACCCATGCCTCCCGGCGAGGGCACTACCACTCCCCAGGAGCCAAACACGAAAACCGTGAACGCCGTGCGCCAGGGCAGGTGCTCCGTAGGTCCGAACGCCTTGAAACACAACAAGGTCATGAGAAAGAACATGGTCCAGATGAAGACCGTGTGGAACACAAATATCCATGGCCGCTTAAGGCTGCGCACTGTATTGATGCCCTGCCAAAACCCCACTGCTATGCGCTTGATGCGTTGAAAAAGGTTGCTTTGCGCCAGTTGCCGGCGAAACAAATACAAGAGCAGCGCGAAAACCGCCACGATGCCCAAGCCCCAAAGAGCGAGATTTCCCAAACTGCCGAAACGCTCTTCCAGTTTGACGTTGGCATCTATGAAGCCCCATATAGGCCCTCCTTCCAGTACCAAAGCCAGGGCGGTCACGCCCAGTATGCACAATACGTCCATGATGCGATCTACCACCACTGTGCCCATGATCTTTTCTACCGGAATTTTTTCGTATTGAGCCAATGAAGCCGCCCTTACTACCTCGCCCATGCGCGGTATGGCCAGACTGGAAAAATAACCGAGGATCGTGGTAAAGAATGTATTGATCAGGCGGGGCCGGTAGCCGAGCGGATGGAGCAGCATGTTGAGCCGCATGGCCCGGCTTATATTGCTGGCCAAATAGACCAGCAGTACGCCTGCAATCCAGAGGTAGTTGACTTTGCCGAAATCGGTCAGCACTTTTTTGGCCAAACTGCAGTCTTCCGGCGAAATGCCCTTCACTTCGCATTCGGCCTGATAGGCGATGTTCTGGCCCCTGTATACCAGGTACAAAATGCCAAGACCTATGCTCAGGAAAAACAGGAATTTCAGAAACTGCATAAAATATTTGCGGTAGATCATTTTGAGCTGAATTAAGCGCAAAAGAACAAAAAAACCGGGAGATATAATGCCGGCTTCTGCAATTGAGCAGAAAGCGCTATTTTCGCTTTTCAAAATGCTCAATCACATGAAAAAACTGTTATTTCTACTCCTCCTTTCTGTTCCCGTGCTGTTGAGTGCGCAAAAAATTGACGTCAAACAATTGGAAGGCCTTAAAATCCGCAACATCGGCCCGGCCGGCATGAGCGGCCGCGTCACCGCCATTGATGTGAACCTCAGTAATCCCGATATCATCTTCGTCGGCTCGGCTTCCGGCGGCGTGTGGAAAACCACCGGCGGCGGGGTGAGTTGGGAACCCGTCTTCGACGATCAGCCCACCCAGTCAATCGGCGCAATTGCCATCAACCAGCGCAACCCTAGCGAGATATGGGTGGGCACCGGCGAAGGCAATCCCCGCAACTCTCACAACAGCGGCGAAGGCATCTACAAGAGCTTGGACGGGGGCAAAACATGGAAGCGCATGGGCCTGGAATCTACCAAAACCATACACCGCATTATTATCCACCGCGACAACCCCGACATCGTATTCGCAGCCGCCATGGGTTCCATCTGGGGGCCGAACCCGGAGCGCGGCGTGTATAAAACCACCGACGGCGGCAAGACCTGGAAATTGATGCTCTCCGTCAATGACCGCAGCGGCTGCGCCGATCTCGTGGTCGATCCTGCCAATCCCAACAAGCTCGTGGCCGCCATGTGGGAATACGGCCGCCAACCCTGGACTTTCAACTCCGGCGGCCCCGGCTCCGGTATCTATGTCAGCCACGACGGCGGCGAAACCTGGGAAAAACGAACGGAAAAGGACGGCCTGCCCAAAGGCGACCTCGGTCGAGTGGGTCTGGCATTCGCTACTAATAAACCCAACATCGTTTACGCCATAGTGGAAGCCCGGGAAAATGCCCTGTACCGCAGCGACGATGCCGGCTTTAGCTGGCGCAAAACCACCTCCGAAAATATTGGAGGACGTCCCTTCTATTACCACGATATATTCGTAGATCCCAAAAACGAAAACCGCGTCTATAGCCTGCACACCTACCTCAACCGCAGCGAAGACGGCGGCCGCTCCTTTGAAACATGGATCGGGTGGACCGTCCACCTCGACCATCACGCATTCTGGATACATCCCAATAATCCCGACTACCTCATCACCGGCAACGACGGCGGCCTCAATATCTCCCGCGACGGCGGCAAAACCTGGCGCTTTATCGAAAACCTGCCCCTCGGCCAGTTCTACCACGTCAACTACGACATGGACATCCCCTACAATGTGGGCGGCGGCCTGCAGGACAACGGCACCTTCGTGGGGCCTTCCTCCGTGTGGCAGCAGGGCGGCATCAAAAACCACCACTGGCAGGAGGTACACTTCGGCGACGGCTTTGACCTGAGCTTCCGCCCCGACGATAACCGCTTCGTTTACGCCATGTCGCAGGGCGGCAACCTCAGCTACGTGGACCGCCACACCGGCAAAACCCAAACCATCCGGCCCGTGCACCCGGAAGGTGTGCCCCTGCGCTTCAACTGGAACGCCGGCTTTGCCCAAAACCCCTTCCACAATTGCGGCATCTACTACGGCAGCCAGTTCGTGCATAAGAGCATGGACTGCGGCCAAAGCTGGGAACTCATTTCCCCCGACCTGACCACCAACGATCCCGAAAAGCAAAAACAACACGAAAGCGGCGGCCTCACCATTGACAACACCGCCGCCGAAAACCATACCACCATCCTCGCCATCGCTCCCAGCACCCTCGATGAGCAGCTGATCTGGGTAGGTACCGACGACGGCAACCTCCAACTCACCCGCAACGGCGGCCGCTCCTGGGCCAACCTCTCCACCCGCCTCCCGGGCGTGAAGCCCGGCAGTTGGATTCCCTACATCGAACCCTCGGTTCACAATGCCGGAGAAGCATTCATAGTGGTGAGCGACTACCGCCGCAACGACTGGCGGCCCATGGTGTTCCACACCAAAGATTTCGGCGCTACTTTCACCCGTATTGCCGACGAAAAGCAGGTACGTGGTCACGCACAGGCCATCGTGCAAGACCCCGTGGAACCCAACCTGCTCTGGCTCGGCACTGACAACGGCCTCTGGCTCAGCATTGACGCCGGTAAAACCTGGAGCCAATGGAGTAACGGCTACCCCTCCGTGCAAACTGCCGACATCAAGATACACCCCCGCGAACACGACCTCATCGTTGGGACCTTCGGCCGCGCGCTCTGGATATTGGACGATATACGGCCCATTCGCGAAATTGCCCGCACCAAAGGCAAAGTGCTGGAGCAGCCCTTTCGCGTGTTTGAGGCGCCCGACGCGTATTTGGCTTCCTTCAAATTGTATGACGGCTACCATTTTCCGGCCGACGCCATTTACAGCGCGCCCAGTCGCCCGGCCGGCGCCCTGGTCAGCGTTTGGCATACCGCGCTTAAGCAGCCAACGCCCGAAGCGCCTGTGCCGGCAGATCAAAAAGGCAAAAAGCCATCGCCTGCTGCAGCCCAAACCCCGCCAACCGACACTCTACCTGCGGTTCCAAAGGACAACCGCGCGAAAATAGAAGTGTACGACGAAGCCGGCGAGCGCATACGGAGCTTTTCCGCCCGCATCGATACCGGCATGACCCGCATCTACTGGGATTTGCGTCGCGACGGCGTGCGCTTCCCCGCCCGCCAGGAACCGCGCGGGGAAGAAGGCCAAATGCCGCCCGGCATCGAGGCGCTCCCGGGCAAGTACAAGCTTGTCTTTACTTTCGGCGATCTGAAGGATTCTACCTACGTGACCGTACACGGCGATCCGCGTCGCGACATCCCCATGGCCGACCGCCGCGCCAAACTCGCCGCATACAACGAATACAAAACCATGGTGGAGAAGGCTGCCAAAAGTTTCGACCAGCTCAAGGATGCCAGGAAGTCCATCCGCATGGTAAACGATGCATTGGCCAATGCGCCCGACAGCCTGAAGCAGAATGTCGTCAAATTGGGTAAATCCCTGACGGACAGCATTGCTGTGCTGGAAAAGCTCTTTATGATGCCCGAAGATTTGAAAGGCATTCAGCGCTCCAGCGACGATCTCTCCTTCGTGCTGCGCGGCGCTATGCAGTACCTCAACAGCCAGGATGGCGCGCCGGGTACCAATGCCCGCAACGTGTTGAACCTGGCCCGGCAAAAAACCAGAGAAGTATTAGACCAGGTAAATGCCTTTTTCGAGAAGGATTATGCCGCTTACCGGCAAAAAGTGCAGGCATTGGAGTTTTCGTTCTTTAAACCGGTTGAGGCGGTTAAGATGGAGTAGTATTTGGTAAGCTGCGAGCCGTGAGCGGGGCTGACCCCGATGGCTCCCCCGAAGCAGTCGGGGAAGTCGGGGAGCTTCGGGTTTAGGGCGCTTTCAATTTACGGCGCCTGAAACTTGCAGCCTGAGTTTTGCAGCATGCAGCTTTACCATTATTCCACTTATGTGCTAACTTTGAACCCAACCAAAATCTATTGCCGTATGCCACACCAATGGTCTCGTCGCGATCTGCTCAGAACCATGGGCGCGCTCTCCGCAGGAGCAGCCTTGAGCAATGATCTTTTTGCCGGCGCAATTGCCCGGGAAGAAATCTGCACATGGGATTACCGCCAACTCCCCGGTCCGGCCCGCAAGATCACCGCCATCACCCTGGGCGCCGGCAGCAGGGGCAACGTGTACGGTGATTATGCGCTCAAGCATTCCGAAGAGCTGGACATTATCGGCGTGGCCGAGCCGATACCGCTGCGCAACGAGCGTTATGCCCAAAAGCACAACATCATAGCCGCCAATCGCTTCACTACCTGGGAACACGTTTTTACGCGGCCCAAATTTGCCGACGCGGTTATCATCACCACGCCCGACCACCTGCACTACGGCCCTGCCATGCAAGCTCTCGCACTGGGTTATGACCTGCTCCTGGAAAAACCGATCGCGCAGAGCTGGCAGGAGTGCAACGACATTCTCCAACAAGCAAAAAAGTACAACCGCATTGTAGCAGTGTGCCACGTGTTGCGCTACTCGCCTTACTACCGCAAGGTGAAGGAGGTAATCGATTCGGGCGTGCTCGGCGCCTTGGTGAGCGTACAGCACCTGGAGCCGATAGAGCACGTACACATGTCGCACTCTTTCGTACGGGGCAACTGGCGCCGTGAGAAGGACACCAACCCGATCATCCTGGCCAAATCCTGCCACGACCTGGATATCCTGCGCTGGTGGATCGGCAAGCCCTGCCGCTACATCAGTTCCTTCGGCTCGCTCAAGTGGTTCCGAAACGAAAATGCTCCCGCCGGAAGCACTGCCCGCTGCACCGACGGCTGCGCGGTGGAGGCCTCCTGTCCTTATTCCGCCCTGCGCATCTACCATCAAAAGCGGATCTGGCTGCATCACTTCGATTTACCCGCCGACAAGGCGCTCCAGGGCGATGCCATCATGAAAAACCTGAAGGAAGGTCCCTACGGCCGCTGCGTCTATCGCTGCGACAACGACGTGCCCGATCACCAGATCGTGTCTATGGAGTTTGACGACCAGATCACTGTCAATTTCAGCATGGAAGCTTTTACCAGCTATGCCGGTCGGCGTACCCGTATTATGGGCAGCATGGGCGACCTGGTCGGCGACGAAAACGACCTTTACGTTGCCGACTTCCGCAATGGCGAGATCAGCAAGTGGAACGTGCGCGAAAATGCAGACCTGACGAGCGGACACGGGGGCGGCGACTGGGGGCTCGTCCGCGACTGGCTGCGCGCGGTAGAGCAGCAAAACGCCTCGTTGCTCTCCTCCACCCTGGATGCTTCCATGGAAAGTCACCACATGGGTTTTCTGGCGGAAAAGAGCCGCCGCAACCGGACGGTGGAGGCCCTGTGAAGTACCGGCGACTTCAGTCGCCGGACGCATCGGCCACTCGGCGACTGAAGTCGCCGGTACTTCAGGGCTACACATTCGCCCGGTGACTGAAGTCGCCGGTACTACATGTACACCTTCTCCTCAAAACTTCCAACTCGCATACGCCGACACATAACCCGCTGCATCCCGCTCCAGGTTCCACACGCCGCGAAGGCCCAGCGCCGGGCCTTGCCGCACGCGGCCGAACTGCACATCGGCAAAAAGCGCCGGGCGGAAGGTGGTTTCC
>CAZNYK010000149.1:0-8751 GCA_964577215.1 uncultured Saprospiraceae bacterium | reverse complement strand
AGTCTCCCAGTCTCCCAGTCTCCCAGTCTCCCAGTCTCCCAGTCTCCCAGTCTCAATTAAACTTCTCCCCCCTCTTGATCCACTTATCCGTATCCTTGCCGCTGTGGTCTGCCGGCAGGCCGGGGTGAATGACCCGCGCCGTGCATTTCTCGGCCGCTTTCACCAAGTCCTGGTATGGTCCGCCATCCGGGTTCTTGATGTAAGCTTTCTTATTGGCGTTGTAGGCAAAGATATTGGGATTGATTTTCATGCATTCGTCGCAGGCCGTACAGGATTCGCTTTCCAACCAGGGAGCCATGTATGCACCTTCTGCGGCAGGCGCAGTTTCGGCAGCTACTGCGACAGACGCCCCTACGGGCGCAGCTGCGCTCATGGCCAGGTTGACGATGCCGGCGCCGTTGCCGACGGCCAATTGCATGAGGCCTTGGGCGATCTTGCCCACAACTTCGGCGCGGATCTTGCCTTCCAAATCCTCTTTCGGTTCTACCGGCTTGGCATCCACGCCGGCCAGGGCGCGCAACATGATCCAGAAATCGCGTCTTTCCTCGCAGGATTCCACGATGGGCTTGGCCACCAGCACCCGGTTGAGCCGTTGTTTGCGGTCTACAGCCCAGATGTACGGGAACTTGCCTTCGCGCTCGCTCTCGTCCATTTCGAGGAATTCGGACAAGACCACCATGTTATCGTTCCAGGTGTCGCGCGGGGCCTGGCGGAAGTGCTTGCGGAAGCGGCCTTCCGTGATGGCGAAGTCGGCGAAGGTCATAGCCACTTCCATCGTTTTTTCACGGCCGTTTTCCAGGTACTTCAGTTCATAGGCGGGCCAGATGCGATCCATGGCCGGGTTGCCGCCCAGGTCGAAGCAATCTTCGGCCTTGACGCCCTTGTCCGGGTTGTATTTGAAGATCGGGTATGCGCGGGACTCCATTGCCAGCTTGGCTTGGTGGGTGCCGAGGTCATCACCGACGCCGTGTTCGGGCTGGCAGGTAGTGTAGAGGTTGAACAAGGCCGGCCGCTTGGTCATCAAACCGTCTATGAAACCTTCTATCATCTGGCTGGTATTGGCCAGCGTACCCTGGAGCACATAGGTGTTGCGGTGCCCCATGGCGATGAGGCCGATTTCCTTGCGCGGTTCGGATTTGCCTTTGATCACCTTGCCGTACTGAGCCATGTCGGAAATTTGGCCGATGAAGCCCGAAGTACAAGCCTGGCCGCCGGTGTTGGAATACACCTGGGTATCCACCACAACTACCTTTATAGGCTTGCCGGATGCCATCATGCGGGATAGGTTCTGGAACCCGATGTCGTACATGGCGCCGTCGCCGCCTACGGCGACAACCGGCGGGCAGAGCAACCATTCTTCGGTGCTGAACTGGTGCCAGTTGAAGTAAGTAAAGAACTCCTTGTGTTTTTCGGGATCGTATTCTCCCTTCAGTTCGAGTTCTGCCTTGCGAATGGCAACAAATCCCTCGGCCATCTTGGCCATATGCCCTTCAAAAAGGCCCATTGCCATGGAGGTGGAATCCTGGAACAGGTGGTTGGTCCAGGGGAAGGGGTACGGGTTGTAAGGGAAGGTGCTGCCCCACACGGAGGTGCATCCGGTATTGTTGCAGATGCCCATGCTGGAGCGCCCCTTGCCGGTAGTGCCGTTGGTGTACTTCCACTGCAGCTTTTTCAGCTTGGCCAACAGTTGAGTCACATCCTTGAGCCAGTCCTGATCAATAGGCTCGGAGCCCTTGGCCGATTCGAACTTGCTGGTCAGGCCGGCCATGGTGAGGTCGCCTTCGCGCGCGTCAGCCACGATCTTCGCCATGGTGTCTGAATCGCTTATATCGACGTTGCGCATCAGCTTTTGCTGGATGTGGTTCTGCAATTTGTTGATCAGGTCGTCTAAATAGGCCACGTGTTTTTTGATGCGCGGCTGCATCAGTGATTCCACAGTGGCGACGAACAGGTGGATGACCGATTTCTCGGAGCAGCCCAGGCAGGCGCCGTCGCCGCTGACGAAATGCAGGTAAGCATCTTTGTTCAGCAGGATGGTTTCCAAGGGGCCGATCTTTTCCTCCAGGTCATCAATGCGGTTGAATTTTTCCGGCGTATTCGGCAGATCCATCCAGAAATCCCACTCTTTGCGAAGTTGGTTCACCGAATCGTCAGTTTGTTTGACTATTTTCAGTGCATCGTCATGGCAGACCTCTACGCATTCCATACAGCCCTTGCAAGTAGTTGGGTTGATGGTGATGCTGAACAAGCCTCCGCTGTTGGGTTGCTGCTTTTCGAAAACGTCGAAGTAGGGCCGGGTAAGGGCAAATTTGAACTCGCCCAGTTCTTCGCGGAACCACTCGAATTCTTTAGCTAAAGCCGCCCCGTTGCCGTTGGCCTCCTGTATCGTTTCGTCAATGGCCTCATAGATCAGATCGTTGACGGTGAGGCCATTGAGCGGTTCTTTGAACTTGCTGCGCACCTTGCCCTCCATCTGGCGCACAGCCTTGGGCAGAAACTCAACTTTTTCGTGGTTTTTCTTCACGCGCTTGACCACCGTGTCCAACACGTCGGTAAGCTCGCTCACCAAGCCGGGGATGGCGGTATCCGGGCAGGCGGTGTAACAGTTGCCGCAAGCCGTGCAATTGTTGGGTATCCATTCGGGATGCTCGAAACGTATGCCGGTCATATCCCGGAAAATGGACGAAGCGGCGGGCACCACACTAAGGCCGATAAAGGGATCGGTGATGTTGTCGTTGCCCAGGCCCCGCTGGTAGAAATTGCCCGTTTGCTCCCAGAAGCGGTGGATGTCGCTCAGGTTTGATTCACTCTTGGGCATGCTTTTCAGCATAGTCGGCACGGGGTAAGCCCCCGACCCGAGGTCGGAGCCGTTGGTCTTGTTCTCATGGCCGGCGCCATACACCTTGTTGGCGACTTCATACACTTCATCGAAACCGCGCCTGACCACGCGCATGTTGTCGTCCACCACGCGGCGGCCCTTGGAACCAAATTTGTGTTCCAACTGGTCTTCGATGGCCTTGAGCAGGCTTTGCTCGGAGAGGCCCGCCTTTTGCATCAGGGGCGAGCAAGCGAAGAAAGCGCCCTGGAACGCGATGCCCTGCATGCGCAATTGCAATTCGGGATCGGTGGCTTCTTCCCTGGCGATCTTGAACCCGTCGATGTAAAACAGGCGGATATCATTGTCGACGATCACCTTTTGGTAAGGCTTCGGGATATCCGCCCACACTTCCTCGGGTGTTGATCTTTCGCTTTGAATGATAAAAACGCCGCCCTTTTTCAAGCCTGCAAGCGCGTTGGTATGCTTGAGCACGTTGGGGTCGGGCGATAGCACGACGTCCACGAAGAAGTATTCACAGTTGATGCGGATGGGTTCGGGCGCAGCCGCCAGGTAGTAAGTGGTGGGCTGGCCTTTTTTCTCCGATCCGTACTTGGGGTTGGCCTTGATCTCGTAGCCCAACAGGTCATACAGGGTCATGGCTAAGTTTTTGCCCGTAGTGATGGCGCCCCAGCCGCCCACCGAATGGAATCGCACCGTAATGGCGCCTTCCGGCATGAGGTTGGGGTTCTCTGAGCCGTGTACCGCAAGTTCCTTCACATGCGGATAGGCCTCCTGGATGGATTCCTGGTAAGCCCGCTGCTTGGGCGTATGGGGCACATCGCGAATGAAGTCAATGGATAGGTAGAAGAGTTTCTTGTGCTTGCCTTCGGGCAGCATATTTTCAATAGCGCCGATGATGCCTTCGGGCTGCAGGTCGCGGCTGCCCATGCCGAAAGAACCGGAATAAATGGCCGGCATGTCGGAGGCTTTGTAGCTCTCCAATTCGGGATAAGGCACATGGCCCTTGGCGGCGGCTCCGTTTTCGAGGCACTTGGTAAGCGCGGCGCGCACTTCCCTTGCGATGGGCAGATCAACGGCCAAGGGCTGGTCGAGCCTTTCGAGGATAGTGACCGCTTTTTTGCCCTTGAGTATCCTGGAGATAAGGTCGGCGGGGAATGGCCTGAACATGACCAAGTCCACCACGCCTACTTTGATACCCCTGGTTTTCCGGAGGTAATCCGCCACTACTTCGGCGCTGGGTATCAAGCTGCCCTGGCCGAGGATCAGGTAGTCCGATTCTTCGGCGCGGTAGCTCATCACGCGGGCATAGCGACGCCCGGTGAGTTGGTAGTACTCCTCGAAGGCCTGGTCGGTCAGCTTCTGGATGTGGTCAAAGAAGAAAGGTCGCTGGGCCGCCACACTCTGCATGTAGGAGTCCTGGTTTTGCACCACGCCGGCCATCATGGGGTTGTCCACGTCCCAGAGTTCCGGGATGCGGCGGCGGGTGGGGCCGTACATAAGCCTTTGGGCGGGAGTCGGCGTATCGATGATGTCGTCGGGCCTGCCGAGGTATTCCTTGATCAGTTCCCGCTCCGGTATCAACATGGACTCGATGAGGTGGGTGGTGAGAAAGCCGTCCTGGGCGATAGCGCCGGGGGTGAGCGACAGCTCGGCGATGCGGTGGGCGATGATGTTCAGGTCGGCCACGTGTTGCGCCTTGTTGGCAAAGAGTTGGAAGAAGCCGGTATCGTCAATACAGTGATAGTCGTCGTGGCCGGCGTGTACGTTGAGCGTGGCCTTTGTCATGGCCCGCGCGCCGATGTTGAGGATGTAGGTCAGGCGCTTTCCTACGGCGGCGTACAGGGATTCGTGCATGTAAGCGATCCCCTGGCCGGAAGAGAAGTTGGCAGCCCTCAGCCCCGTCATGGAAAGCCCCGCCGTTACTGCTGCTGCTGCGTGCTCGCCTTCCGGTTCTATAAATATGAGGGGCCGGTCGGAAATATTCAGGTGTCCTTTGGCCGTTTCTTCCGCCCAGTATTCCCCCATCTGGGTGGAGGGGGTAATGGGATAGGCGCCCGCAGCATCCGTTGATTCCCGCTCACACATAATAGCGGCAGTATTGCCGTCCAAGGCTACACGTATGCCGGGATATTTGAACTTTTTACCTTTTTCCATGATCAATTATTTTGTGGAATGACATCGCAATGAATTATGATTTACCTTCCACCATCCTGTCAGATTGCGAACAAAAGATAAATCTGCTGCAATATTACAGGCAGGGATTTGGCCGTCTCATGATTTTCGTCACCCCTCGTTTTGATCTTTATCATAAATGGTTTGGCGGAATGGCCGCTGCCCAGCGAGGCTCGGTGCATTTTCCCGGAGGCTAAAAGACGCTTGTTGTTGAGACTGAGGACTGGACATTTTTTCTCCCGCAAAGGCCGCCAAGCCTTTGTGTCATCACTATCTTCAGTAGTCATCTCCCTCCTTTGCACCTGCGGTCCTCTTCGAGGGGTGTAATCAGCACGATTTATCCCGAGCATCGGGAGCTTGTTCCCCCGATGAATTCGGGATCAGCACATCAGCACATCAGCACATCAACACATCACCTGAAATACTTCCAATTGGACCCGCCCACATCGGGTACGTGCAGTTTGCGCTTGTTGTCGGTGTATAGTTTCAGAGCGAGCAATGCGGCATAGTATCCCTCTTCGCGGTTGCTTTCTTTGAGCGCTTCCACATTGAAGTAGTGCTGCACGAAGTGCGTATCGAAGTTGCCGGAAGTGAAGGCCTCGTGTTCGCAGACGAACTTGCCGAAGGGCAGCGTAGTAGCCACGCCCTCCACCTGGTACGCTTCGATGGCCTCCAACATGCGGTGGATGGCGGCGCTGCGCGTGACGCCATAAGTGATGAGCTTGGCGATCATGGGGTCGTAAAAGATGGGGATTTCCATGCCCTCATCGAAGCCGTCATCCACCCGGATGCCCTCGCCCGTGGGCCGGCGATACACGCTCAGCGTACCAATGCTGGGATGGAAATTGTCGTAGGGGTCTTCGGCATACACCCTGAGTTCGAGCGCATGGCCGTTGATGCGCAGATCTTCCTGGCTAAAAGGCAAGACCTCCCCCTGGGCGATGCGGATTTGCTGTTCTACAAGGTCCACCCCGGTGATCATCTCGGTTACCGGGTGTTCGACCTGGAGGCGGGTGTTCATTTCCAGGAAATAAAAATTGAGATTTTCGTCTACCAAAAACTCTACGGTGCCGGCGCCTTTATAGTTGCATGCCTTGGCAACCATTACGGCAGCCTGGCCCATTTTGGCGCGCACTTCGGGCGTGAGCACGGAGGATGGCGCCTCCTCTACCACCTTCTGATGCCTGCGCTGAACACTGCATTCGCGTTCAAAAAGATGTACTACGTTGCCGTGGGTGTCGGCCAGCACCTGCAATTCTATATGGCGCGGAGAGGCGATGTACTTTTCTATAAATACCGATCCGTCGCCAAAAGCCGAGAGGGCTTCGCTTACAGCGCGCTCCATTTGCCCGGCTAAGTCTTCTTCGCGATGCACGATCCGCATTCCCTTGCCGCCACCGCCGGCCGCTGCCTTGATGAGTATGGGTAAACCTACCTGCCGGGCTATGGATTTGGCTTCTTCTACATCGGCAATGGCGTGTTCCGTGCCCGGCACCATAGGGATGTCGTAACCTCTTACGGCTTCTTTGGCGGCCAGTTTGTTGCCCATTACTTCTATGGCGTAGGGGTCGGGGCCGATAAAGATAAGGCCGGCATCCTGCACCATTTGCGCAAACCGGGCATTCTCGCTCAGGAAACCGTAGCCCGGGTGGATACCGTCCACGCCCAGTGAACGGGCCGCTTCGATGATCTTTTCACCCAGCAGATAGGAGCGATTGGAAGGAGGCGGCCCGATGCATACCGCTTCGTCGGCAAAGCGCACATGCGGTGCGTTGCGATCGGCTTCGGAAAAAACTGCGACTGTTTTTATGCCCATTTTACGGGCGGTGCGCATGATGCGCAAGGCGATTTCGCCCCGATTGGCTACAAGTATCTTCTTCATCCCATTGGTATTGCGCCTGCGAAGGTAGAGAATGCCGGGAGATTTCGCAAAAAGCCGTTTCTGCAACGCCGCCCACTCGAAGAAGTATTCCTATATTAGCGGGAAAAAAAATGAAAAACCTTGCATTTTCTCTCTCGCTGACCCTTGTTGCTGCTACCGCTTGCGCCCAATCCGGCGGCCGCTGGATCAGCCTGTTCAACGGGAAAAACTTAGACGGCTGGACGGCCAAAATAACCGGCTATGAAGCCGGGGACAATTTTGCCGAAACTTTCCGGGTGGAAAACGACGCGATCAAAACGGCATATGACGGATATGAGCAATTCAACAACCGCTTCGGATTGCTCTTTTACGAGAAACCTTTCAGCCACTACAGGCTCAAGATCAAATACCGCTTCACGGGCGAACAAGCGAAGGGGGCAGAGGCCTGGGCCTGGCGCAACAGCGGGGTTATGATCCATAGCCAGTCGCCTCAAAGTATGGGTCGCGACCAGGATTTCCCCATTTCTTTAGAAGTTCAGTTTCTCGGCGGCGACGGCAAAAACGAACGCCCTACGGGCAATCTGTGCACCCCCGGCACCCATGTAGAGATGAATGGCAAGTTGGTCACCGAACATTGCACCCCTGCCAGGGCAAAGACCTACCACGGCGACCGCTGGGTAAAAGCAGAGGTGCTCGTATTGGGGGATTCTCTTATAGAACACATATTTGAGGGCAAAACCGTCATTTCTTATGCCAAACCGGTGATCGGCGGCGGCGTAGTAAGCAAATACGACCCCGCAGTGAAGATGGATGGCGCTCCCGTGCAGAGCGGCTACATCGCCCTGCAAAGCGAAAGCCACCCGATTGAGTTCAAGCAGATAAAAATCATGGAATTGAACAGCGCCGGAAAACCGCTGCGAAGGAGCAGGCAGTAGGGTCTTCTATACGGCAGCCGATTGAAAATCATAGGCCGCCCTTCACCCGGGTTTCCTATCTTCGCGGCTTCATTTTTTTTTCTTAACGGCCAACGAAAAGTTACTTTGTTGACACTGTACCCATGAGTCGAATACTCTACTACCTGCTGGTCAAGCCTTTGTCATTGCTGCCCCTGCCCGTATTGTACAGGCTATCGGACCTGCTCTACGTGGTGTTGTACTACATCGCAGGCTTCCGCAAAAAGGTGGCATGGACCAACTTGCGCAATTCCTTTCCCGGTACCTCCCCTGCAGAACTGAAAAGCATCATGCGCCGGTACTACCGCCACATGTGCGATATGATTGCAGAGAGCATCCGCATGTTCAGCATGAGCAAAGAGGAAGCCATTCTCCGCTGCCCCTTGGTCAATCCGGAAGTTTTGCAGGCCCATTACGATGCCGGAAAGAGCGTTATCCTGGTTGCAGGGCACTACAACAATTGGGAACTGGCGGCTATGGCCTTCGATGTGCAGGCGCCCCACACAACCGTTGGCGTCTATACCCCCCTTACCGATCCGTTCTTTGAGAAAAAAGTACAGGAATCGCGCGGCAAGTACGGCATGGTGCTCTTGCCCAAACAACAAACCGCCACCTTCTTCGAGGAGCAAAAGGAAGCGCTCAATCTCTATCTCATGGGCGCCGACCAATCTCCTACCTATGCTAAAAAGGTGTACTGGATGACCTTTCTAGGACAGGAAACGGCGGTGGCGTTCGGCACTGAAAAGTACGCCAAACAATACGACTACCCCGTGGTGTTCGGGCACATCCGAAAGCTCAGGAGGGGGTATTATGAAATGTGGTTCGAAGATGTGGAAACCGAACCGCTCAAAGCGCCTTACGGCAGCATCACCGAAGCCCATACCCGCGTTTTGGAAAAGGACATCCTCGCCGCCCCAGAATATTGG
>CAZNYK010000148.1:0-8951 GCA_964577215.1 uncultured Saprospiraceae bacterium | reverse complement strand
GAAAAAGTAAGCCTCCATAAAAAACATGAATATACCACACATACCCTCCCTCCTTATTGCTGCGCTGGCATTGTCCTCCTGTGTGACGCACCAGGAGATGGTCAATTTCAACCAGGGCCCTGCATTTCCGGCAATGCCGGATACTGTCGGCGTGCTGCCGGTGCTGCGCATACAGCCTGACGACGCATTGCTCATTTCCATTCATACCCTGGAATTGGATGCAGCCGTCCCCTTCAACCTCTCAGCGGGGCAATCCGGCGCTTCCGGCGGCGGGGGCGCTTCTGCCAATTATTTAGTAGATGACGAAGGACTCATCGAAATGCCTGTGATAGGTTCTGTGAGGGTGGCAGGGCTGAGCATAGCGGAGGCGCGCGACAGCATCAGGGCCCGCCTCAATCCCTACCTGAAGTCGCCTATTGTCAACATTCGTTTCACCCAATTCAGGTTCACCGTTTTGGGCGAGGTAAAAAACCCCACTACCTTTACCCTGCCCGAAGAAAGGATCACCATACTGGAAGCCCTCGGCATGGCCGGCGACCTGACAAGCTATGCCAACCGCAACGACATCCTGGTGATACGGGAAGAAAACGGGCTGCGTTCGTTCGGCAACGTCAACATCCAGGCCCGCGACGTGTTTCGATCCCCGTACTTCTACCTGCGCCCCAACGACGTGATTTACGTGCAGCCCATCAAGCAAAAAACCGCCACGGTGTCAGAGCAATTCACCAAAGTGTTGCCCTGGATCGGCGTCGGCACCGCAGCGCTGAACTTATTCCTCATCCTTACGCGCAGGCGCTGAGACAAGCATCTCATTTCAAACCTAACCAATTACCTTGAACTCCCCCGATCCATTCCTGGAAACCGACAAACCGGTTGATCTCCGGCTGCTGATATACAAATACCTCCTCCGTTTCTGGTGGTTGTACGTCGCGGGCATTGTGCTGGCAAGCACCGGCGCCTGGCTTCATTTGAGGTATGCCACGCCGCAGTACCAGGTAAAAAGCACCATGCTGATAAAAACCCCGGAAAGCAGCACCAGCGACATTTCGCAGGAGTTCATACTCGGCGAGCTGGGCCTTGGTTCTCCCGGGAACAACGTGGAAAACGAGATACAGATACTCAAGTCCCGCTCCATGATGCTGGAGGTGGTCAGGCGCCTCCATTTAAACGTCATTTACGAATCGGAGGGCCGCATCAAGCGGGGGGAACAATACTTAGGCAGCCCGGTATTGCTGGATTTTTACGAACTCAAAGACAGCTCCCGCGGCCTGCGCTTTGAACTCGATCCCCACGAAAGCGACAGCACCCGCTTTATCCTGAGGCGCGGCGAAGGCCAGGAAACGGTAGCTCAATTCGGCGACACCCTCGCCACGGCCTGGGGCACATTTGTATTCCGCCGCAACCCCGGCGTACCCCGTTGGAGCGACGAAGGCCAGTCCTTGGTGCGCTTTACCGCCCCGGAAGGCGTAGCGCAAAGCTATGCCGGGCGGGTGCAAATGAAAAAGGTAGGCGAATGGAGCAGCGTCATCGAACTCACGCTGAAAGACCCCGTACCGCAAAAAGCCGCCGACGTGCTCAACACGCTGGTGGAGGTTTACAATGAAGTCGCCATCCAGGACAAAAACCGCGTGGCGGCAAGTACTTACGGGTTCATCAACGACCGGCTCAAATTCCTCACGGCCGAACTTTCCGAATCCGAAGGCGAACTGGAATCCTTCAAAACCCGCAACACCATTCCCGGCGATATCATGACCAACGTGAATACCACGCTGGAAGAATTCAGGGTGAACGATGCGGAACTCTCCCGGCTGCAACTCCAGCAGGATGTCGTAAACAACCTGGAATTGCTGCTCACTACCCAGACTGCCGCCAATGAGTTGCTACCTGCCAATTTTGCGGTAGAAAACGCGAACCTCAACAGCCAGACCGCCAACTACAACGAACTGCTCATAGAGCGCCGCCGCCGGATGCGTTCTCTCAACGAAGACCACCCCTCCGTCCTGGAGATCAACGAGCGCATCGGCGCCATGCGCAACATAGTGCTCAGCACTTTGCAGGTAGTACGCAAAGACATCCAGCGCAAAGTGGACGTGCTGCGCCAAAAGAACAACCGCCTGCAAGGCTCGCTGCGCTCCATGCCCGGCATCGAGCGCGAACTGATCGAGATCACCCGGCAAAAAAACATCAAAGAAAACCTGTATCTCTATTTGCTGCAAAAAAGGGAAGAAGCTGCCATTTCCATGGCTGTTGCCGCCCCCAACGCCCGGGTGCTCGATGCCGCGCAGCCCAATAAAAACCCCATCGAACCCAAACGCCAACTGGCCTATGCCCTCGCGCTGCTCCTCGGCATCGGCCTGCCGCTCGGCATCGCGGTACTGGCCGACCTGCTCAACGACACCATCCTGAGCGCCGACGATATAAAGAACGGAACCTCCGTGCCGTTCGCTGGCGTTATCGGCCACAGCCGAAGCGGCAAACACGTAGTGGTGAGCCGCTCCAGCCGCTCTGCCGTAGCCGAGATGTTCCGCCTGTTGCGCGCCAACCTGCAATTTCTCCATCCCGGCAAGGACAGCCAGGTGTGGCTCATCACCTCCGGCGCCAGCGGCGAAGGAAAGAGCTTCATCAGTCTCAATCTCGGCATGACCCTTGCCATTGGAGGCAAGCGCGTTATTATTGTGGGCATGGACCTGCGCAAGCCAAAACTCAGCAAGTACATCGGGATTGAGGACAGCAATGTGCGCCACCGCATGTCGGGGGTTACGCACTATCTCATCGGCGAAGCCGGTATTGATGACATTATCCACCCTTCGGGTCTCAACGAAAATCTCTTTTTCAGTCCTTCCGGCCCTATTCCGCCCAACCCGGCAGAGTTGTTGCTGCAGGAGCATACCGCCCAGTTGTTTACCGAACTGAAAAAAAAGTTCGACTACGTCATCGTGGATACGCCGCCTGTCGGCCTTGTCTCCGATGCCCTGCTGCTCAACCCCCATATCACCGGCGCCCTGTTCATCGTAAGGCAAGGCACGAGCAAAAAAGCGGTGCTCCAGCTCATTGACGACTTTTACGCCAACAAAAAGCTCAGCAACCTTGCCGTTGTGCTCAACGGCGCCGGCGCCAAGGGAAGCTATCAGTACAGCGGGTACGGATATGGATATGGCTACGGATATGGCTACGGGTACGGATACTACGAAGAAGAAAAGAAGAAAAAACGGTGAACGGGACCAGGATAATCACGCTGCCGAAAATTGCCGATCCGCGCGGCAACCTCACCTTTATCCAATTCCCGGAGCACCTGCCCTTTCCCGTCAAGCGCGCTTTCTGGACTTACGACGTGCCCGGCGGGGAGCAACGCGGCGGCCACGCCTACCGCGAACAACAGGAATTCATCATCGCCCTGAGCGGCAGCTTCGACGTGGTAATTACCGGGCCGGGCGGCAACACCCAAAAATTCCCTCTCAACCGCTCCTGGTACGGGCTGTACCTGCCGGCCCGCACCTGGAGGCACATGGAAAACTTCTCTACCAACGCGCTGGCCCTTCATCTATCCAGCCACCTCTTCGACGAAAGCGACTACATCTGGGACATGGATTCCCTCCAAACGGACCGGTCATGAGAAATACATCTGTATTCGACTGCACCCTGCTCAGCCTCCCCAAAATACAAACGCCCGGAGGCAACATAACAGCCGTCAACAACTCCGCAGAGATACCCTTCGACATCAACCGGGTGTATTACCTCTACGACGTGCCCGGCGGGGAGAACAGGGGCGGGCATGCGCACAAAGCCCTGGAACAAGTCATCGTGGCCGCGTTGGGCAGTTTTGACGTAGTGATCGACGACGGCCGCATCAAGCGCACCTTTCACCTGGCGCGGCCCTATATGGGCTTGCACCTGCCGCCGGGCCTCTGGAGGGAATTAGACAATTTCTCTTCCGGGGCCATATGCCTCGTACTCGCCTCGCATGTTTACGACGAAGGCGATTACATCCGCGACTACGCCCAATTCAAAAGCCTGAAAAAAGAGAAGCCATGAACAGGGTCTGGATCAGCGCGGCCGGTACGGGAAACGCCTTTGCAACCACCAAGGCATTGAGGAAAAACTTCCCCGGATGCTTTTTACTCACAACGGACACCAACCCCGCCTACCTGACTACTGCCAGCCTTTGGTCTGATGCGCATCGCGTGTCGCCGGCGGTGGATAATGAAAAATTCAGGAAATTCATCCGGAATACCATAGAGGAGTTTCAAATCGACACCTACATTCCCTTCATCGACAAGGAAATAAGCTTAGCGGCAGCCATGTATGCCGCAAAGAAGATCAGCCCGGGCCTACGCCTCCAGGTAAAGAACCCCAAGGTGGCGGAAATTTGTGAAAACAAATTATTTGCGCACTACTTCCTGTTGGAAAACGGACTGCCCTCCCCCCAAACCGCCGACCTGCACCGGCCCTTCAAAGCCGGCAAATACATCCTCAAACCGGCAAGCGGATTCGGCAGCCAGGTGAAGATCGTTACCCCTGCCGAATTGAAAGACCCTGCCTACCGGCACGGCTATATCCTGCAGGAGGTGTGCGAGCAGCCCGAGGTAACCGTTGACGTCGCCTGGTCAAAGCTTTTCAACAGGTTTCATTTCATCTGCCGGCAGCGCATCCAAACCAAATCGGGCGTATGCACCAAGGCCAGGGTATTCCTGGACGACAACCTCGGAGCGCTCGCCTTCGCACTGGCCCAAGGGCTTGAACTGCACTCGTTTTGCTTCCAGGTCATGCGACTCAGGGGCAAATGGGTAGTCACCGACATCAACCCGCGCTTGGGCGCCGGCTCGGCCATCAGCGCAGCGGCAGGGAGCGATTTTTTCAGCGCCATGCTGGCCATTTTCCGGGATCAGGACCCCGCTCCTTTCCTGAAACCCCTCGAACGCGAATGCCATGTCACCCGGCAATATACCGAATTCCTCATGCCTGCCTGATTTGATCATTTTCGACCTCGACGACACCCTGATCGATACCCGGCAAAGGCACTACCAGGTTTACCAGGACTTCCTGGCAAAACATTCCACGGCGCCGCTTTCTTTCCCGGCGTATGTGTCGAAAAGAGCCGGCGGGCTGAAAAACAAGGATATCATAGCCCTCCACGATGCAGGTTTGGTAACCGGTTTCGAGGAATTCTGGAGGGGCGCCATTGAAAGTCCCGAATACCTGTCGTTTGACCGGGAGATCGTCGAAGCTGAATTGCTCGCGGAGCTCAAAGGCAAGGCATCTGCCCGCTTCGTCATCCTCTCCCTGAGATCCAATGAACAGACAGCCCGGCGCCAATTCGGGTCTTTGCCCTTTGCTTTTTTATTCGACGAAGCCATTTTTACCGGGCACCGCCCGGGAGAGAACCCCAAAACCGAAGCGATAAACAACCTGAAAACCAACTTTGACATCCTGTTCTTTGCCGGCGATTCAGACCCGGACGCCGAGGCGGCCGCATCCTGCGGGATCCCGTTCTTCGGCGTAGCCACGGGCTGGAAAAAACCGGAAGCTGAGCCTGTATTTCCGAACATCAACGCCTTGTTGAAAAATCAAATCCGTGAATTTCAAAGATAAGCTGGAATCCATCGCCTCCAATTCGCTTTACGCCACCCCGGCCAACGCGCTGATGATCGAATACTGTTTCGAGGTGTTCCTGCGGTTTTTGCGAAAAGGAAGCCTGTTGGAACTGGGGCCGGCAGAGGGAATAATGACCGGCAAATTATCCGGGTTCACGGGGGATTTCACCGTCGTGGAAGGCTCTTCGGTCTTTTGCGAACGGTTGAAGGAAAAATACCCCTCGCTCACGGTGGTGAACGCGCTCTTTGAAGATTATCAGCCCGGAAGGACTTTTGACAATATCGTCCTGGGTCACGTGCTCGAACACGTGGACGATCCCGTTCTGATCCTGCGCCGCTGCCGGGAATGGCTTGCGCCGGAGGGCATCATTCTCGCCGCCGTTCCCAACAGCCAGTCCATTCACCGGCAGGCCGCCGTGCTGATGGACCTCCTCGAAACGGAAGCTTCTATGAGCGAATTGGACATCCACCACGGGCACCGGAGGATTTACAACCCGTTTTCTTTCCGGAATGATTTCAAAAAAGCCGGCCTGAACGTGCTGCACTACGGCGGCTACTGGCTCAAACCGGTTTCCAACGGCCAGATACATGAGAGCTGGACGGAATCCATGCTGAAAGCATTTATGAAACTGGGAGAGCGATATCCCGACATAGCCGCGGAGATATACGTGATCGCGGGTAAATAATGAAAAAACTGTTCTCCCTTGCCGGCAACGTCTTCTATCGCGACAAATGGCGCGACAGGAGCGCCCTGCAACAGTACAAGCACAGCCGCATCCTGCCGAAGAACACGTATGCTCCCTGGCTCGACGACGCTCCGTTCCAGGAGATATTTGCCCGGATATCGGCAAACCACACCTTGGTGGACCAATACCGCTGCTATGAACTGTGGCGCCTCGCATTACAAACCCGGCGCCTTGAAGGCGACATCGTCGAGGTCGGGGTCTGGCGCGGAGGCACCGGCGCCATTTTGGCCAAAGCTGCCGGGGATACCGCCACCGTTTACCTGTGCGATACCTTTGAAGGGGTTGTAAAAGCAGGAAAAATGGATTCCGTTTACCGGGGAGGAGAACATTCGGATACTTCGGAATCCGTGGTGGCCGGCCTGATGGAACAACTTCAGATTGCCAACTACAAAATCGTCAAAGGCATTTTTCCCGAGGAAGGCGGGGCCAAGGTCGATTCTGAAAAAATCAAGATTTGCCATATCGATGTAGATGTGTATCAATCTGCCAAAGACATCTTCGATTGGGTATGGCCTAAAATGGTCAGCGGAGGCGTGGTAGTATTCGACGATTACGGATTTGCAGCCTGCGAAGGCATTACCACTTTGGTAAACGAACTGCGCTCGCAGGTGGAAAACGCCTTTTTCGTTTACAACATCAACGGGCACGGCCTTTTGGTCAAAACAGGCTGAAGAACCATGAATATCCCCTTCCTCGATCTCGCCCCCGTGCATTCGGCCATCAAAACCGAAATGCAGGCCGCTTTCGAGGCCGTATATGACGGCTATTGGTATATCATGGGGGAACGCCTGACCCGCTTCGAGGAAGAGTACGCTGCCTTCAGCCATACGAAGTACGCCGTGGGGATCAGCAACGGATTAGACGCGCTCATCCTTAGCCTCAAAGCCCTCGGCATTGGTCCCGGCGACGAAGTGATCGTGCCCTCCAACACCTACATCGCCTCCGTTTTAGCCGTGTCGCATACCGGCGCCACCCCTGTTT
The DNA here is from genome assembly GCA_964577215.1 of uncultured Saprospiraceae bacterium. Taxonomy (GTDB): domain Bacteria; phylum Bacteroidota; class Bacteroidia; order Chitinophagales; family Saprospiraceae; genus UBA2329. The sequence goes on along the minus strand of CAZNYK010000148.1, from coordinate 1,633 downwards.
TTGCGGAGCCGGACGCACGCACCTACAACGTCGATCCCACGCAGATCGCCGGCGCCGTCACCGCCGCGACAAAAGCCGTAATGCCGGTACACCTGTACGGGCAGGCTTGCGAAATGGATGCGATCATGGAGCTTTGCGCAGCGCGCGGCCTCTATGTGGTAGAAGACAATGCACAGGCGCATGGCGCCGAATACCGGGGGAAGTCCACCGGCAGTTGGGGGCGCGTGAACGGCATCAGCTTCTACCCGGGCAAAAACCTCGGCGCCCTGGGAGATGCCGGCGCCGCCACCACCGACGACGAGGAACTGGCCCGCAAGGTGCTCATGTTGCGCAACTACGGTTCGCAGGTTAAGTACCACAACGAGGTCATCGGCTACAACATGCGCCTGGACGAACTTCAGGCAGCATTTCTCTCCGTAAAACTCCGCCACCTGCCGGACTGGACGGCCCGGCGCCGCCAAATCGCCGGATGGTACGACGAAGCGCTCGCCGGCACAGGCGACTTGGTATTGCCCCACACCCTGCCCGGAGCCACCCACGTGTATCACTTGTACGTAGTGCGCAGTCGCCACAGGGACGCCCTGCAAAAACACCTGCGCGCCGACGGCATCGGCACGCTCATCCACTATCCCGTGCCGCCGCACCTGCAACAAGCGTACGCGCATCTCGGCTACCGCAGCGGCGACTTCCCCATAGCCGAAGAACTCGCCGCTACCAGCCTGAGCCTTCCGCTCTGGGTGGGCATGGACAAAACCCACGTAGAAGCTGTTGCACATTCCATGGCCCGGTTCTTCGATACCTTATGAATCCGGAAACCCATGCCCCTTTGGTGAGCGTAGCGGCTTTGTGTTACAACCACGCCCGGTTCCTGGAAAGCACGTTAGACAGCATCAAAGCCCAGACCTATCCCCATGTGCAGCTCGTCATCATGGACGATTGTTCCCGCGACAACTCCGTGGAGCTGATCGAAAAGTGGATAGCGCGCAACCAGGTCCAATGCACGTTTATCGCACACCAAACCAACCGGGGATTGTGCCGTACGCTGAACGAAGCCCTGGGGCATTGCACGGGAAAGTACCTCCAGCTCATCTCCTGCGACGACCTGCTCGTGCCGGATAAATTGAAAACGCATGTGGAATTGCTGGAGAAGAGCGACGAAAGCGCCGCATTGGTCTTTTCCGACGCTTTTTTGATCGGAGACGAGGGCGCGGAACTACCCGGGCGCTTCATCGAACGCCACAGCAGGTTCTCCGTCCCTCCCCAGGGAAATATTTTCGAGGCGCTTCTCGAGGGCAATTTCATCCCCGCCATGACGGTGCTGCTGAAACGCAACATATTCGAGGATGTGGGCTACTTCGACGAGCAATTGGCCTATGAAGACCACGACATGTGGCTGCGCATCGCACGAAAGTATCAATTCCTTTTCTCCGATACTGTCTCTGCCTACTACAGGATCCACGACCAGAACCTGCACAAAAGCATCAAAAACTGGAACCGGGAGAATTACTGGATGTACAAAAAGCACCTCCCGCATCCCAAAGCCAGGGCGAAGGTGTACCGCATCCTGCTGAATCTGCTGCTCAGGCACTTTCGAGATCCGAAGACGAAAGCGGTGTGGAAGGATTTTTTTAAG
>CAZNYK010000147.1:0-8978 GCA_964577215.1 uncultured Saprospiraceae bacterium | reverse complement strand
GCCATGCTAATCCTGTTTACGGGGTAAATTTAGGAAAAAAAATGCATAAATACGGGGTAATTTTCTTCAATTTTCGTCGCATTTACGGGGTATTTATTGAACAGTGCAGTGCGCTTGCCCTCATTTAGGGACGGGCGCCAAGCCGTAAGCGCTGATCAGTGTCAGGAAGATGGCCTTGGTAGTTCCCGTAGCGGCCTTGAAGGCGCTGATTGTTTGCTCAATTTGGCTCTAAGTATCTTTTTTCGCTACTTAGCGCGCTGATTCTTTGTTCAATCTGGCTCCAAGTCCATTTTTTGACCACTTGGCGCGCCGAATCCTCTCTCAACCAGTATGCAATTCACCCCAGGCTCCTTCATCCTCCACTCCTCGTGCGCCGCCTCCTCATGCGATTTTTTTTGCCTAACTTTATCCCACAAAACCAGTCCGGCATGAAACGCCACCTCCTACCATACTCCTTCCTCCTCTCATGCAGCACCGCCCTGCTCCTGTCCTGCCAGCCCATGTCGCCGCCGCCGCCTTATCTCATGACCGTCCGCGGTACTATCCCTTCCGACAGCATGGGCCTGGCCCTCATCCACGAGCACGTTTTTCTCGACTGGTCGGGCGCCGACAGTATCAAGCCCGCAGACTGGGATGAGGAGGCCGCCTTTCGCCTGATCCTGCCCTACTTGCAGGAAATGAAAGCGCAAGGTGTGCGCACTTTCCTGGAATGCACGCCCGCCTACCTCGGCCGCAACCCGCGCCTCTTGCGGCGGCTGGCCGATTCCACGGGCTTGCAGATACTGACCAATACGGGCTATTACGGCGCGCGCAACGACGTACACCTGCCGGCGCATGCGCACAGCGAAACAGTAGAGCAATTGGCGGAGCGATGGGTGCAGGAATGGAAAGCAGGCATCGAAGGCACGGGCATCCGGCCGGGCTTCATCAAAATCGGGGTGGAGGTTCCGCTGTCGCCCTTGCACGAGAAGTTAGTGCGGGCCGCCGCCATCGCCCACCGGGAGACCGGGCTGGCCATCGTGGCGCATACCGGGCCGGAGGGCGGCGCTTTCCGCGAACTGGAGATATTGGCCGAAGAAGGCGTCGCACCGGAAGCTTTGGTATGGACGCACGCCCAGCAAGGCGCACGGGAAGCCCATGTGGAAATAGCCCGCCGCGGCGCATGGGTCTCCTTGGACGGTATGGGCTGGATCGACCCCGCCGACCACCAGGGCGACAGCACCGCGCTGAAGGATTACATCGGCATGCTCCAAAACCTGAAAGACGCGGGAGTGCTGCACCGCACCCTCATCTCGCACGATGCGGGCTGGTACACGCACGGGGCAGAAGAGCAGACCTTTAAACCCTTCACGGCTATTTTTCGCTTGGTGATCCCTGAATTGGAAAAGACGGGCTTCAGCCCCGCAGAAATAGGGCAACTGCTGGTGGAAAACCCCAAGGCGGCGTATGCCGTCCATCCCCGGCTGTCAAAGCGATAGGTCAGGTTCCGGAGATACGGAACCAGCGGGGCAAAAGGTCATGGGAGATAACAGAGAACAGAACGCAGTTCGGAAATACCTCCTGATACGCACCACATCGTATCTTTGCCTCACTCACACAATCCAAAAACCATGCGTACCTTACTCATACTGCTTCTCGCTGCAAGCCTGTTCTCCTGTCGCCAACAGCCTCCCGCCGACACCGATGACAACGCCGCCGCGCAAAAGACCGCCGCGCCGGTGCAATTCCAAACCGCCGTAGCCGACCTCCGCCTGCGCGAAACGCCCGGCGAAAAGAGCGCCATCGTGGCCACGCTGCCCAAAGGCGCCGTGCTCGACGACCTCGGCGAAGTGAGCGACTTCACCACCCGCGTCACCTTGCGCGGCATTACCTACGACGAACCCTGGATCAAAGTGAAAACCTCCACCGGCCAGGAAGGCTGGGTGTATGGCGGCGGACTGAACTTCGACGCGGGCCGAAGCTCCAAAACTGCGGATGCCCTCCTGCAAAAGCGGGCCGAGTCGATCCTGGGTCAAGACATGGTGAAACGCCTGCGCACACACCAGCGCGCCTTCGCAGCCATCCGCACCGAGCAGGACTTCGCGCGCGTGCTCCAGGAAAGCATGGGGCTGCGCGATTCTTTGGTGAAGGTGCTGGAAAAACGCATCCGCCCGGGTTCGGCAGAGCAATTGCCGGATATGTTCTGGATCGGAACGCTGTTTACAGGGTACCAGCCGCAAGTAGTGGCCGAAGGCACGGCGTATTATCTCTTTTGCGACTACAGGCAGTGGGCGGCGCCGGCCAGACGCACCGGCGGCCCGCAGGACGACTTGTTCCTCGACCTCCAGTTCACCGCATTCCCGGAAGACAGCATCGAGTATTTTTTTCCGGCCTGGAAAATACAGACCTGGGATTACGGCGGCAGCAGCCTGCTGGGCAAGGGCGTTCACAAAACCGCCATTGACAAGATCAATGCGCAAAGCGCTCCCGACGGCTTGTTTGAACCGCTGCTGCTGGAAATGAAAGCAGATGTAGTGAACGACATCACCGCTGCGGAAACCTCATTCTGGTACTCGGCGGAGGAAGCGCTCAAGGAATTGGACGCCATCATCGCCGCCAATTACAAGGTACTTACACAGCAGGATATGGTGGCGCTCAGCACCAGGCGCAAGCAATTGGAAGACCCGAAAAAGCACAGCATTGAAGTCAACATGCGCAAAGGCGGATAAAGGTGTACACAAAGGCCTGCGACTTACCTATTTGCTGTCAACCACGGCATCTTTGGACAACGACTTGCGCGCCGCAGCCAGCATGTCTTTGATTTCCTGCTCGTCGGAATAAGGGAAAGTAATTCCCATTTCGGTGAGGCTGCCCGTTTTTTTGGTATAGGGATTCATGCCCAGGTCCTGCGCTTTGCGCACCAAGCGTTTCACATTGTCCTCGTTGCCGAAACGGCCAACCCGTATCGTGCATATTTTTTGGTCGGGCGGCAAATTGCCTGCCCCGGATTCGTCGTCGAAGTCTTCCTCTTCAGGCGGCAGCGTTTGGGCAGGCTCGTCCTCCGCTTCGGTTTGACCGGGCTTTACGTTGAGGAACTCCTGCGGCACTTCGGTGATATCCGGCTCGGCATCTCCTCCTTTGGGCGCAAATTTGAGCCAGTAAATGCTTAGCGAGATCACCAGCACCGTAGCCAGGGCTACCCATACCAAATGCCTTTGAAACCAGCCGGCCAGCACGGCGTAGCCTTTTCCAGATGCAGGTTGGGGAGCGGGAGCCGGTTCGCCGGAAGGGCGCCGCAGTACGGGGTAGTACTGCAGGGTGGGAAGCCCGTGTGTTTCCGGGTTGAAATTGACCTCATCGGGCAGGAACTGGATGTTCTGCTCAAAATCTTTGTACAGGCGCCCCACGCCGGGGATGAGAAACATCTCCCGGCGGTCGAGGGTAGCCTTTATTTCGCTTACGAATGCGGAAACGGCATCAGCGGCATCGATGAGGCTCGCCTTGAAGCGCCGGGAGGCTGCCTCCACGAGCAGGCCGTCATCGAGGACGAGTTTGGCGTCGAACTTCAATTCCTTGGCCGGAGGCGATAATTTCCCCTGCACGTGATCAATCGCCGCCGGTTTGTACCGGCCGGTAATACTTCCCAATCCGGGCAAACCCACGCTGTCCTGCTCGTAAAGAAGCTCCGCGATGCACTTACTGATGTCCATTGTGCCAGATCAATTCACTTTTTTAAGTTGGCCGTTTTCTTCCATTACGATAAAAGCGTCCTTAAAGCCGGCGCTTCTCGCCCTCGTCATGGCGGTACGGGCCTGGTCAATCGAATACAATCCGGTGATCAGTTTGGCGGTAAACTGCCCCTTCGGCCAATCGATGATCGTACCCAGATCGCGCACTTTGGAGTCGTCGAAATTGCGCGGATCGCGATATGCGCCCAACTGTACCATATAGGCGCCTGCGGTTGTGGGGGGCGTGGTCGGCGTGGTCGTTGTTCCACCCTTGGCGGCAACAGAACTGCCGCCTTTTTCCTCCACGATGAAGGCTTGGGGATATCCTTGTTGTTTTGCGGTGCGCTGGGCTGCTTCCGCCTGTTGGCGGGTAGCATACACGCCCACCCTGATCTTATAGGTTCCGCCTTCCTGCTTGGCGTACAAGGTGCCCAAGCTGCCGAGATTGCCGAAACTCTCAATATTAGGGTTTTTCAGGGAAGCTAATTGCACGGAGAACCCCGGCGGGATGTTTTGTCCAACCTGCGGTTGTTCCGGGCCGGTGGGAGTGGTCGGAGTTCCCGTTACCGATGCCAGCCGCGTGGCGCCGAGTACATTGCTTTCTATGGTCGGGCCTGTGCGGATGGTGCGGTTGATATCCTGGTAGCCCACGCGCGAATACCGGACCACGTAAACTGTGTTGGGATTGAGCGCGAGCGAGTAGGTTCCGGTATTGTCGGAGAATGATTCGGCCGTGACGCCGGTAAACTGGTTGGTGCTTTGCACGCTCGTTCCGCTCAAGGGGCGGCCTGTGTATTGGTCTGCCACGGTGCCGTAAAAGAGGTTTGCGGTGCCGATCAGGCGCACGTCAAATTCTCTCGAATCCTGGCCGGTAATAGTTGACAAGGGGAATGTAACGTTCTGAAAACCATCCTTTTTTATGAGCACGTCGCAGTTGAGACCTTGTACCATTTGAAAGGTGTACAGGCCGCGGAGGTCAGCCTGGTAAACGCCCTCCCCGCAAGCGGTGAAATCGACAATGGCGTTGGGGATCGGGCTGCCGTCGGCGGCATTGGTGATCCGGAAAGTGATGTTGTCGGCAGCGCGGTTCAGGCGGTAGATATCTTCGTTGCCACGGCCGCCGGGCCGGTTGGAGACCAAATATCCCTGGTTCTTGAAACCGTCGAAGACAAATCCGTAGTCGTCGTAAGGCGAGTTCACGCCCTGACCGAGGTGGAAAATGCGGTTCCAACTGTTGTTGACCTGTTCGGCGCGAAACACGTCCAAGCCGCCGAGGCCATGGTGCCAATCGGAGGAGAAAAACAGGTTCTGCCCGTCGAAATAGGGCGAAAGCTCTTCGCCCGGAGTATTGATGACCCTGCCGAGGTTTTCCGGAGCGCCCCAGGTAGTGCCGGACAGATAAGAAACATAGATGTCATACCCGCCGAAGCCGCCCGGGCGATTGGAGGCAAAATAAAGCGCCCTTCCGTCGGGGGAGAATGCCGGGTAGCCGGTGGAGAAATCGCTGCCTCCGTTGTAGGGGAACGGGCGGGTATTGAGCCATTCGCCGTTGACGCCTACATCGGCGAGAAACAGGTTGAGTTCCATTTTGGCGGCCGGGATCTGCCGAAGCCCTTCCACGTAATTGTTGCGAGTAAAGGCCACCGTTCGCCCATCGGGAGAGAATGCCAGCGGGCCTTCGCTGTTGGAGGTACGCGCATCGCTTTTCAGGAAAAAAGGCGAGTCCAATCCTCCGGCGGAGTTGATGGAAGAGACATAGAGGCGGTTATACACCCTGCCGTCCCAGTTGCCGCTGGGCTGTTGCAGGTCCATGCGGGAAGAAGCGAACACCACGCGATTGCCGTATAGAGCCGGGGCAAACTCCGAGGCGCCGGTATTGATCAGTTCGTTGGCTATGCTGTAGGTGGAAGCCACGCCCCTCTGGGCTTTGGCAAAATCACAGCCTTCGGCATAGTGATTGCCCTCCACGGGATTGGTGCGGGCGTACTCGGCGTACCAGCGGCGGGCTTCGTCATAGCGGCCCAGCCCTTTGAGGGTGTGGGCGTATTGGAAGATGAACATGGGCGGTACGTTTTTCAACTTTACGGCCATGGCATAGTTGCGTTCGGCCTCCTCCAGCCGGTTGAGGAGCCGGTAGGAATCGGCCAGGCGGCCCAGGGCATCCGGTTCGTCTGTGGCGCCTTTTTTCATGGCTTCCTCGTAGGCGCTGATGGCGCTGTTAAATGCGTTGATCTCATAAGCCTGATCGCCTCTTCTCACCCATTGGCGTTTGGTTTGAGCATAAGCGGAGAAGCTGAGGCAAAGCAATGCCGGGATCAGGATGAATTGAATGGTCCGTTTCATTTGCAGATGGTTGTTTTGGCGGAGCCGGAAGCTTTGCAGCCGCTCCGGGCATCCCCGGCAACGGCAGGCAGGCGTTTGGCCCCTGAATATTTGGGCTAATGTAGCGCAAATTTGAACAAAAAGTATGTTATTGGCCGGAAAAGTTTTGTTTGGTTACAAATTTGGAGGATAATCAATGCAACTCAAGCTGATTCAAAGTCTTTTTTCGGAATTTAAAGACCGCCTGCGCAGCGGCAGCGCGGATGAATGGTTGTTCCTTTGGGAATCTCAAAATATCTTCCAACAGCATTGGAATGCCGAGGCGCCCGACATGCGCGCCATGTACGACGCGAGCATAGACAGCCCGGTGAGCCGACGGCTGTGGAGCCGCGAAAATTACGCCCCCAAATTCATGATGCTCCAATTTGCAGAGATCCAACCGGAGATGTTGCGCCATATGTTCCGCGACCTTTTCAACGAAGCCAAAGACATCGAAGCACGGCTGGACCGCTTTGTCTTTTATTGTAATGAAATGCTGGCCGCCTATAAAGCCCGGAATCAAAAACCAGCCTGGAACCGCCATTTTCACGACGACGATTACTTCATGGTCTCCCTGTACCTCGCTTTCCGCTACCCCGGGCTTTACGCCCCATACGATCACCAGGCTTTTGTGCAACTGCTCAGGCGCATCGGCAGCGGCGATATTCCAGCAGCCAACGATCCCGCCCGTTTTTTCAAGGTGGCGCGCACCTTATATACTATGATCCAAAAAAACGAGGAAATAATTCCGCTCCACGCCCAAAGGCTCGATGCCGGCAAACACTATACCGGCGACAGCCTTCTGTTGGTGTACGAACTGGCGCAATGCTGCCGGATTTGAATAACGGATTGTATCAGCAGGTCGGATGGCCTAATCCCAACATTCATCTTTTTTTTGCCAATTTTCCACAAGCATTTGGAATATTGTTTTAGCCCTCGTATCTTTGCGCCCGAATTTGTTTTCAAGACATCCACAGGACGCGGTTTCTTTCCCTTGTGTCGGGAATTTTCTTCTTCAACTGGTTTGGGCGCGCGTTGACGGATGATTGAAGAACCATCTGTTAACCGGGGACTTGCGCTGCTATACAAAGCGGGCGCAACAACCACATTGTGTGTTATGACCAACAAAACTTTTGAAGAACTCGGCCTCTCGGAGGCCATTCTCTCCGCTGTGTCCACTATGGGCTTCAGCATCGCCACGCCTATCCAATCAGAGGCCATCCCGCCCCTGCTTTCCGGCAAAGACATCATCGGGCAGGCGCAAACCGGCACCGGCAAAACCGCCGCTTTCGGCATTCCGCTGCTCGAACGCATGGATACAAGTACCAAAGGGGTGAAGGCCATCATCCTCTGCCCTACCCGCGAGCTTTGCCTGCAAGTGGCCGACGAGATGAAAAAACTCTCCTCCTTCCGCAAAGACGTGCAGGTGCTGGCCATCTTCGGCGGCGATTCCTACGAGCGCCAGATCAAAGGCCTCAAAGGCGGCGCCAACGTGGTGGTGGGCACCCCCGGCCGGGTGATTGACCACATAGAGCGCAAAACCCTCAAACTGGAAAACGTGCAGTGCGTGGTACTCGACGAAGCCGACGAAATGCTCAACATGGGCTTCCGCGAAGACATGGAAAGCATCCTCAGCGAAACGCCGCAGGAACGCCAAACGGTGCTCTTCTCCGCCACCATGTCGAAGGAAATTCTGGCCCTCACCAAACGCTTCCAACGCGATGCCGAACTCATCAAGGTGACCCGCGAGGAACTCACCAACAGCAGCACCGCCCAGTATTTCTTAGACGTAAAGCACGGCGCCAAACTGGAGGCTCTCTGCCGCCTGATGGACGTGCAGCAATTAGAACTCGCACTCGTGTTCTGCAACCAGAAACGCACCGTGGACGAAGTGGCCGAAAAACTCCGCGATCGCGGCTATCCCGCCGAAGCGCTCCATGGCGATCTTCCGCAAGCTGCCCGCAACGTGGTGATGAACCGCTTCCGCAACGGCAGCCTCAAGCTCCTCATCGCCACCGACGTAGCCGCCCGCGGCATAGACGTGGACGACGTGGACGCCGTGATCAACTACGATATGCCCTACGATCCCGAAGTGTATGTGCACCGCATCGGCCGCACCGGTCGCGCGGGCCGCAGCGGCAAGGCGTTCTCCCTGGTGACCGGCGCCGAGCGCCGCCGCTTGTGGGATATCAGCCGCTACACCAAAGTGGAGGTGGAGCGCATGCCCGTACCTACCTTCCAGGACGTGGTGCGCATGCGCCGCCAACAATTCACCAAGCGCGTGATAGACACCGCCCAAGCCGGCGGCTTGGAGCCGTTTGAAGGCCTGCTGCCCAAACTGCTCGAATCCGGCTTCAGCACCGAACAGATCGTCGCCGCATTAGTGAAAATAAACTTCGGCGAGCTGAAAAACGAGTTCGTTCAGGAAAATATAGACGCGGGCGCCGAGCGCAAAACTGCGCCGCGCAAGGAGGCTTTCAAAAAAGCCGACTTCAAACCCGCCGGCAAAAACCGCGGCGGCTATGCCGAACGCAGCGCCCCCCGCGGCGAGCGCTTCGACAAAAAATCCGGCAAGCCCTATTCCTCCGGCCGCGGCGGCACCATGACCCGCTTGGTGATCAACATCGGCAAGCAGGAGAAAATCAGCCCCTCCAACATTGTGGGCGCTATCGCCGGCGAGTCGGGCATACCGGGCAGCGTCCTCGGCCAGATAGACATCTACGACCGCTACACCAGCGTGGACGTACCGGCTACCCTCGTGGAAGAGGTGCTGCGCGGTATGTCGGGCGCCAAGATCAAAGGCAAGAAGGTGCGCGTGAGCGTGGAGTAAACCGCCCCCGGCACGCGTGTCGGGGTAAAACCGCAAAAGGTCTTAACGACTGCCATGAATAAAGTGAGCAAGGACCGCTA
>CAZNYK010000146.1:0-9152 GCA_964577215.1 uncultured Saprospiraceae bacterium | reverse complement strand
CCTATCTTGCCGCCCAAAAACATGGCGCGTTACAAACTCACCCTCGAATACGACGGCTCCCGCTACAGCGGCTGGCAACTCCAGAAAGACGCCCGCAACATACAAGGCGCCTGCATGGACGCCTGCCGAAAGGTGTTCCAAACAGAAAACTTCGAGTTTTACGGCGCCGGCCGCACCGATGCAGGCGTGCATGCTTTAGGGCAGGTAGCGCATTTGGACGTAAAGACCGACCTGGCTCCCGCCGCAGTGCGCATGCGCCTCAACGACGAGTTGCCTTCCGACATCAACATCCTCCACGCCGAAAAGGCGCCCGCCCGCTTCCATGCCCGCCACGACGCCACGGCCCGCAGTTATGTGTATCAAATCTCCCGCCGCCGCAACGCCTTCGGCAAAAAGTACCTCTGGTGGGTCAAAGACCGCCTCGATGCCGAAGCCATGCGCCGCGCCGCCGCACAGCTCACCGGCATGCAGGACTTCCGCTCCTTCTCCAACGAAAAGGACGAAGAGCAGTCCTCCTTAGTGAAAATTGAGCGCTTGGAGATCATCGAGCGGGGCGATCTCATCCTCGTGCACGTCATCGGCTCGCACTTCCTCTGGAAGATGGTGCGCCGCATCGTAGGCGTTTTGGTGGAAGTGGGCCGCGGCAAGATGGATGCCGGGCAGGTGCGGGCTTTTATGGACGGCCCTTCCGCCGAACCGGCCCGATATACAGCGCCGCCGGCAGGGTTGTTTCTAGAACGGGTGTACTACGCCGGTGAGAAGTATGAGTCTTGCCGGAGCTTGTTGTAGCGGGAACTGAGTTCCGCGAGTCCGCGCATGATGCGGAACTACAGAGCACTACTCCACCCAATTCTCCACTGTCAAATCAGCTATCCTGGAAAACTCCCTTGTGTTTTTGGTGACCATGGTCAATCCGAGAGCCAATGCACTGCATCCTATCAAAAGATCGAATTCACCGATGGGAGTTCCTGCATTTTTCAATCGCACCTTTTCCTTCGCATATTGAGTGAAACAATCATTGATGGAAACAACTCTGCCCTGAAATGCCTTTTGCAGCTTTTGGAGTGCTTCTACATGGCCGGCCTTGTACTTTGGCGAACTATTTTCTACTCCATATGTAAGTTCTGCTATTGTAATCTCAGAAATAAAGCAGTTCTGTAATCCAATTACGGCAATTTTCTGATCCAGGTCATGCTCTCCCTTCATCAGGTGGATGCATATGTCCGTATCTAACAAGAACCGGCTCATAAGTTAATTTCCCGTTTGGATTCCTTCCTGGCAGCGTATATTTCCCGAATCAGTTCCTCGCCCGTTTCCTCAGATTTCCAACTACCGTACAATTCTTTAATTAGGTTGGCTTCTTCATTTCCGGCAGCTTGCTCTTCCTTTATTTGAAAGGAGATGTTGAGCTTTTCCAGTAAGGCCACCAGGAAGCTCAATTCCTTGTTGTCGTTGGGATGGAGAATGACGGTTTTCATAAGCAGTGGTCTTGAGTATTTGGAACGCCAGGAAGGTGTTCTGGGTTCCAAGCGCCTACAAAGTTAGTTTTTTTCTTTACCTCATCACCAATCGCTGCGCCGTGCCGCCATAAGTTACCACATAAACGCCGGCAGGCCATTGGCGGGTGGATATTTCTGTTTCCGGGCCGTCGGGAAATTCCTGGTAAAGGAGCCGCCCCTGCACGTCAAACACGCGAATGGGAATACCTGGAAGGATCCTGTCCACGCGCACCCGGGTCAGGTCTCCGGCAGGGTTGGGAAAGATAAGCATCTGCGGTCCGGCAGCAAGGATTTCCTCTACATCCGTAAGGTTGTTGTTGCCGTTGAACGTATGCGCCTGGATAATGAAAGCGCCGGTGCCGTTGGGCACGCGGGCATAACTCATATCCGTGACCTGCTGACCGAAATGCACCGAATCCATCAACACGGTATCAGGCCGGTACAAGGTAATAAGCTCGCCCTCGGCGGAGAGCTTGAAATTGCAGTGCGTGGGCCCTTGGCTGCCGTTCTCATCGGCCCAGAAGATCAGGTAGCCGTTGGGTTCGATGCTGACGCCTTCCGGAATGCGGTATTTGATGGGGTTGTCTTCTTTGTCGGAGAGGAAATGGCCGGCGAGGTTCACCGTTTGGTCGGAGAGGTTGTACAACTCAAACCAATCGTCGTACTGGCCCGATGGATCGGTGATCGCAGCAGCATTGGAAGCCATCAGTTCATTGATGACGACAGGGCCGTTGGCAGAAAGGGATTTGACTCTGTATACAAACACGTCGTGTTCGGCCCCGGCAGGCAGGTAGCTCAGCGACCTTGCCGCAGTGTTGGCTGCCGCCTCGATATAGAAGCGCACCCAGGAGCCGGCGGGGTAGGCGGGTATGACGGCCCCGAAGATGCCGTCGCCGGCAGCGCCGTCGTTGTGCAGGCCGTCATCGTACATGACTACCGGCGTGAAGTTTCCCGTCAATCCGGCGGCATGGAAAAGATTTACCCGGAAAATACCGGACGGCGAACTCACCCGGGCAGTAACGTACACCGGCTCGCCGGCAGCCGGGGCCATCCATACTTCCCCTGCTGCATTGGCATAAGACGCGCTGTGAATGACCGGGGCCTGCTGCGCTACTTCCACATTCGAGAGCAGAAAGTTGCGGCGGTTTGTGATGAAATTCTTCAGCACGTTGATCTCGCTGTTGAACTGTGAATAGGTATAGAGCTTCTTGGGGTCGGCCTGTACCAAGGGGTCTATCATGGTTTTGAGGTTATCTATGACCGGGAAGGCGGTTTGCGGGTCGAACTGCTCCGAGATGATAGTGCGCAGGTGCGCCAGGTAACGTTGCCGCCACGCCGGTACCGCCAGTATTTTGTTGAGCAATGGATAATTGACCTTGTTGGCGTTGTAAAAGGGGCTCCAGTTAACGGTGTTGAGCTTCATCACGCTGTTGCCGTCGTACTCAACCGGGGTGATGCGACCGGTTTCAGGCTCGTAGTAGAGGTAATAGTCCATTTTGCCCTTATACACGTAACTGTCGTCGTCGGAGTAGGCGATTTCGGAGGCCAGGAACCACAGCGTGCGGTCGATGTCTATGTAGTTGGGCAACACGTTCGGCAGATCGGCCAAAGCCGTGTTGTTGAGGGCATAACAGGCATTGACTAAAAAAGACCAGGGGTTGTCCAGGTCGCTGCTTTTGAGGGTATAATACTGCTTATATATCGCAGTATCCGCGCCGAGATAATTCAAAGCCGCTGTACCATCGCCCCACATTCCACCCGGGCCTCCCGGAGTGAAAGGGCCGGGCCGGTCGGCGCGCCAGTTGACGCCGTCGTCGCTGAGAAACCACTCTTTGAGAAAGTCTTTGTTGAGTTGCTGGACATTAGGGTACAGCCCCCAGTTTTGCCCGTTGATGTTGAGCTGCACGTAATTGGCTTTGGCCACCGGGATGTGCCGGCGGATGCGATACAAATAATACGCCTCGCGCAGGAAAGAGGGGTCCTGAAATCCATTGTTCAGGTTGAGGGTGCGATAGCCCATCAGGCGCTGGTCGTCGTGAAGATAGTGGAGGGAGATGTTGAAGGATTTTTTTTGCGAGTTGCCGGTTCCCATATAGGAGGTCTGCCCCTTAAAGCGCACGCCTACATCGTCATAAATTTCGCCGTCCACGGTCATTTGAGCAGGGAGATCGGTAGAGGAAGCATAATTTTGGGTAAGCAGCGTCCAGTAGTCGGGCTGTGAGAATTGGAGATAAATGGTGCGAATGGTGGCAGAATCGTACAATCCTGCCGGCGCCTGATCGCCGGTGATCAACATGCGCCCGTCTGCAGATAAACGCATTGAGGCCGGGAGGGGCTGTGACGCAAGAGAAAGACAAAAGCCTGCTACGAAGCCGGAAAGGAGCAGAAGCCGAACTTTCATTTCTGAATTATTAAAGGTGAATGAGGCAAATCCTCGTCAAATTACTCTACATACTCCTGTCTGACTACCAGTGCAAAGAAATCATTTTCCAGCGCGAGATACCCCTGATCATAGCAGAAGCGATATACGTTGCCTGTGCGGGTGACGAATTCATTGGTGAAATAGCTGAATTTGAAGCCTTTCTCCAAGAGGCGGTCCCTGTGCACTTTGGTTTTGCCTTCGGGGTTGAGTTCAGCCAATATGCGGCGGTTTTTGCGCAGTATGTTGTTGATATTGCGCGCAAAATTGACGGAGTCGCTGTTGAGCCGGTTGTGGAAGGCACTGCGACACTGATCGGAGCAGAACTTTTTATCTGCCCGGCCCATGATCTCTTCTCCGCATTCTACGCAGGTGTTCTTCATACCGCAGCAACGTGGAGGGTGAATAAAACGGCTATTTAGCCTTCAACTCGAAAGTATATTCTGCAACAGCTTTTATTTTTTCTTCACTGAGCAAGGTCTTGAAGCCGGTCATGGTATTGCGGCCGTTGGTGATCACTTCTATGCGTTCCTCCAGCGTGAGCGTCGTTTCCTGGAGGTTAAAAGCGCCTGTAGCGCCCATATCGCCATAGAGGCCGTGGCAGGTCACGCAGTACTGTTTGTATATCTTGCCGCCTTCAGTTGCCGGCATGCCCGCCTCTGCCATTGTAGCAGTGGGCGCAGCAGAGCCGGAGCCTGCATTGCCGCAGGCAATAACGATCGCGGCGATAGCTATAAAGAACAGGAAATGCTTCATATGTGGGTTGATTTTGAACGATTGGTCTAATCAACTTTATTCGGCTCCTTTTTGTTGAGGCGCTCCAACACTAAGGGTGTAATATCCAAGCTGTCGTTCACCATGAGCACCCCGGTGCCGGGGCCGTAGCTGAAGATGAAGTCATATCCTTTTTCAGCGCGAATCTGGGTGAGCAGGTCTTTAACCGTCTTGCTGAGTTCTTCCTGCAATTTCTGGCCTTCAGACATCAGTTCGCGCGTGATGCGATCCTGTTCGGCTGCCAGCGCTTGTTGTTTCTGGCCCAGGCGTTGTTCTTCAGCGGCAATCTGGTTGGGCGCCAGCAAGCCCTTCTGTATTTTTTCCTGGGCGGCAAGGAATTCCTTTTCCAGGGCGCGGCCGCGCGCCTTGAGTTGGGCGTCGGCTTCCTGCTCCCGCTTGGAAAACTCCTCCTGCTTCTGGTTCATATATTCGTAGTTGTTCAGGAGGGTATCGGCATTGACGAATACGATCTTCAGACCGGCATCGGTTAAATCCAAGGACGCCTCAGCCGGGCCTTTGCCCGCATTGCCCCTGAAATGATTGACCAGCAGAAAAGCTACCGCCAGCAGAAGCACTGCATTAAGCCCAAGGTTGATCTTGTTGATGTTCATATTTTTTTGTTTTGGTCAAACGGATTCGCCGGCTTAACCAGGTCAAATGGATTTTCAATACGGAGCAAGCTCCTCCCATTGCGCCTCTTCCTACCAGCCGGTTTTTCATTTATCATCTCCAAAAAACGCCAGTATTTTATCTGCCAATTCGAGGCCGATGAGCGACTGA
Source organism: uncultured Saprospiraceae bacterium (assembly GCA_964577215.1). Classification (GTDB taxonomy): domain Bacteria; phylum Bacteroidota; class Bacteroidia; order Chitinophagales; family Saprospiraceae; genus UBA2329. The sequence continues at coordinate 3,680 of CAZNYK010000146.1, read as the reverse complement.
GCCTCTTGTGTGGAAGCCCCGATATGGGGAGTCATGGAAATTTTCGGATGCTCGAGCAATTCGCGGCGGGGTTTGGGTTCAAAATCGAACACGTCGAGGCCGGCGCCGGCGAGTTTCCCCGAGTTGAGGGCTTCCAGCATGGCTTCTTCATCAATCACACCGCCGCGGGAGGTGTTGACGAGCACCGCCCCGGTTTTCATTTTGGCCAATTCAGCCGCGCCGATGATGGGCGTGCCTCCGCCGAAAGGTACGTGCAGGGTGATGAAGTCAGCCTGAGGGAGCACCTCCTCCATGTCGAAAGTACGCATTTTCACAGAGAGGCTCACGTTGTCGGAGTCAGGTATGGAGATGTCGATCTCTGCTTCATCGATCATAACATCCACGGGCATCACCTTCATACCCAGCGCGATGCCGATGCGGGCAGCTTCCTGCCCGATCCGGCCGAAACCAATGACGGCCAGGGTTTTGCCTCGCAGTTGAAAGCCGTCGGAGTAAGCTTCTTTAAGATGTTTGAACTCTTGGTCGCCTTTCACCGGCATGGTGCGATTGGCTAATTGCAGGGACCTGGCAAGGGAGAACATATGGGCGAAAGCCAGTTCTGCCACCGATTGGGAAGAAGCCGCCGGGGTGGTTATGACCTCGATACCTTTGCTGCGGGCGTATTCCGCATCGATATTATCAATGCCTACGCCGCCCCGGCCGATGATCTTGAGGTTGGGGCAGATATCGATGAGGTCTTTACGCACTTTGGTGGCGCTTCGCACAATGATCACATCGTAGTTCGGCAGTACTTTGGGAAGGTCTTCCTGCGCTACGCGTTCCATGTCCAATTGATAGCCGGCTTCTTCAAGCAGTGTTTGTCCGTCGGGGTGAATGCCGTCATTGGCAAGTATCTTGATCATGATTTCAGAAAAAGTTGGTTAAAAACAGCGGAGGCCCGCCCCGGAAAGCCTGCACAGCAGCACTAAGCCCGGAAACGGCGCCGCAAAGAAAAGGAATAAAATTCAGCCGCCGGTTACTTTTCCAACCTTTCTACGAAAGTGGGGAAGGTGACACCTACATAGTGGGAATACTTCTGCCCGTAGGTGACAGGGAACTTGTACTTGTTCATAAAGCTGGAGAGGAAAGCTCCCAACTCTTCAGGACGCACATTGCGGGAATCGGGCCGCAAACGGAATCCTATGTGCTTAACAGTCCCGTCGGCATCCCAAAATACGTGGACCCACATTTTGATACCTTTGAGTTCGTAGCGGATCTTTTTGGCATAGCTTTCCATTTCCTGCATCATGCCCAGCCATTTTTCCACTGCGAGTTCCATGTTGCCGTCACAAGCAGAGAGCAGCGTTTCGTTGTAATCGCGGGTCAATGTTTCATATACTTGCTCTTCTTCCCCCAGCAGAAACACTTTGGGCAGAGCGGCATCCTGGGCAGCAATAGGCGTCAGGAGTGCGGCAAAGGCTGTCACAAAAAGGAAGGATACAATAGTTCTCATGTGGCGCATTTTTTTAAACATCCAAAAGTAAGAAGAAAACGGGATTATCCGGCGCTTTATTTCCCGTGCTGATTTCCGCCAGGCGCCTTTCAACCGCTATTTTTTGAACTAACCGGCCTCGCCGGGCGTATTTAGTCGGGAAGAATGCTGCGATGGTCTAACCTCGTGGCTTTCAAGCCGGAATAATGGTATATTTGCGGCCATGATCATAGACCTGTTGTTTCTCATTTCAGCCATTTACGGGCTGTACATCGGGTTCTCCCGGGGCATCATCAAAACGGTATTCACTATACTGTCGGTGTTGTTTGGCGTCATTATCGCCTTCCGGTTTTCTCCTACCGTCACCGAGATGCTCGAAACTGCATTCGATACCGACAATCCGCTCATGTTTATTGCCGGCTTCCTGCTCACGCTTGTGCTCACCATGATCTTCATCCGCACTTTTGCCAGAGTGCTGGAAAACGGGCTGAAGACTGCCAATATCAACCTTTTCAACCAGGCAGCCGGCGCACTGCTCACAGCCGCCTTTACCACCCTGATCTTCAGCTTTTTACTTCGATTCGGCAACATGGCCCGCCTTGTCAATGAAGACACCAAACGGGAGTCATTCACTTACTCTCTCCTTGAAAAATACCCCGATTCAGCTATCAGGCTTCTCAAGAAGGCCCAACCCACATTCAAGCAATTTTGGGATCGCTCCATGGAGTTTATTGACAAAATGAATGATTACCGCGTAGAGCGCAGCGATTCCGAACCTTCAATCTACGACATCGACGACGAGGGGAACAGAACTTCGCGCAATTGACCCCGGCCTTCTCACTCGCGCCCTAAGTTGCGCACACGCCACACGGAAACCACCATGCGAAATGGAAAGATGACCGCGGCTATGATGCTGCCGGTCGCAAACAACAGCATCTCGCTCCGGATGTAGCCCGTCATCGAATTGGTGCGCGCATAGGGCAAGGCCCCCACGAGAGCTTCCGGTCCGTTTTCATCAAGGAAAGTCTGAAAGCCGTTGAGCTGTTGTACAAGAAAAAAGATAAAAGGGACAGACAAGAACATCAACGCAAGCTTGAGTATTTGCCGCCGGGCCAGGAATGTATGCGGCAGGAGAAAAATGTAGCGCGTGAGCGTGATGAAGGTGACGATAAAAATGATATTGTCAAAAAAAAACGGGAATGCCGGCGCCATGCTGAACACCGGGAATAACACGGCTGCTGCTACCAGCAGCGTGAGTACCCACCACAACATTTCAAAACGGATCAGCATTTGTTTTCTTTCCGGCGTCATTTTTTCCATTTGGGGTTAAGAACGCCCAGAAAGCAAAGGGGTTCAATATGGCGTTTCCGAATGGCAAGCCGGGAGTTTTTTGGAACACGGGGTTTCACGGAGTCAAAGGGAGTTTCACGGTGGTTTTCCTCTGTGTGTCTCCGGGTACTTCGTGTGACTTGGTGCTATAAACTTTACAAGATTGGACGAGAGCACAGAATGCCCACTTGTCGGCACTATATTGCAAACCTACGGATACCATCTCTCAGGGATTTAACATTGAAGTTAAAAAGCAGGCCAACCGAATGCCCTCCCAACTTCATGTAACTCAATATCTGCGCTGAATGAACATCCGTCAGGGTATCGACGGCCTTGATCTCGACCACAACTGTTCTGTCTACCAATAAATCTATCCGATAGCCTTGTTCCAATTGAAACCCTTTGTATTCAACAGGCCTATCCAATTGCCGTTGAGTATATAGTCCGGCCTGTTTCAGTTCGTATTCAAGGCACTCTTCATAAACCTTTTCGAGCAATCCCGGGCCTAGGAACGTATGTACTTCAAGCGCGCATTCAATAATCTTGGATGTAAGGTCTCTGTATTTCATTGTTGCAATTTCTTCATGGTTTCTAAAAATAAGACGCAAAGGGTGCCAAAATTCCATAAGAGAATTTAATGTTTTTTCACGGAGATGTTACGGATCAAAATATCAATTACAAAAATGGGGTTTGCCGGAGGACGCAGTCCGAACGGCACACTCTGTGGACTCCAAGAGAGGCCACTGGGTGTCCCGGCAAGCCGGGAGTTTTTTGGAACACGGGGTTTCACGGAGTCAAAGGGAGTTTCACGGAGGTTTTCCTCCATGTGTCTCCGGGTACTTCGTGAAACGCTGTGTTCCTGGAATCCGGGAGAGGCCAC
>CAZNYK010000145.1:0-9237 GCA_964577215.1 uncultured Saprospiraceae bacterium | reverse complement strand
GGCGTATTGACTCTTCATCACCCAGTCACCCAGTCACCCCATCACCTCAGTCACCCCATCACCTCAGTCACCCAGTCACCCTTTCTCATTTACCGGGCGTTGCACCGCGCCCTCGCGGGGCTTAAACTCCATGCGCCAGCCGGCGCTTTCCACCATAACGCGCATGAGGTCGAGCAACTCCACACCCTGCTTTTCAGCGCTGAGCATCAGATCGCTTTTGCGGGCTTGATCTTCGATAATCTTTTTGGCATTGCGGTTCATCGCAGTGTAATCGGACTCCTTGAAAGAGTTGAAGACACCCTCGGTGATATCGTAATAATCTATATCGTGATCAATGGAGAGGATTTCAGGGTCGGGGAGATCGCTGAGCACGAGCAGTTTATCCTCCGGCCTGACCTCGATGCGCATCTTGGAAAAATCGTACCCCACCGACACTTTGGCCTTGACGCGCAGAAGGGCCTTCTTCTGAAAAGGCAGCCAATCGAAGCGCCAGTAGTCCTGATAGTCATAAATTTCCGAGAAGTACCCTTCTACAGTGATCAGCTTGGCCACATTTTCGATGCGTTCCAGCAATACTTGGGATTGCTCGCGCGCTACGGCTTCTTCCCGTTGCTTATACATGGCCCGCCCAATCATGATTCCCGCAACGACGAGCGCCGTTACGACGATGCCGACGGCTATTTTTTGCAGTAATTTTGCATTCATCTTCAAATGCTTCCGGGCACTCCGGCCCTCATTTTTTTTTTTTGCGATTCTCACTTTTCACCACCCATACCCTAATCCGGCAACCCTTCCTCGTTCACGCCGTCGTCATCGCCCACTCTTGCCGTCATGGGATACCGGAGGCCTTTGTAGCTTTTGAGCACTACTTTCACAGAACCTACTGATACGGGCGTTTCGATCATCAGGGGAATGCGGTTGGCGTCGTCGGTAGCCCAGATGGTCATGCGGTCGTCTTTTTTAAACACGAAGCCCTCGATGACCTGCGGGCTTAATTTGACGGTGCGAAAGCGCCCCATGCCCCTGATCTTTTTGTTTTCGTCTTTGCCGAGGTAGGATACTTTGAGGTTCCACTCTTCTTTGTCAATAAAAATATTGATAGGAAAATCCTGCCCGGCGCGCATATTGGTGTAGTCCACATTCCTGGCGTAATAAATGACGGACAGCACATCGTGCACGCAGGGATTTACGGTGTATTCCGCGGGGGTTGCCACCTCTTTGGTCTTGCCGCGCAAAGAGGTGGCTTTACCCTGCGCACGGTCGAAGTTCACTTCATCGTACAGGCGGTATTTGCCTTCAGCCACATTCCGGATAGACAGCCGCGGCAGCAGGGATTGCTTGTCGATATAGGTGTCGTATTTATCCCGCACTTTGAAAAACCAATCGTAGGATTTGTAAGTGCCTCCATGTGCCGAGAGGTGGTACTCTCCGTTGACTTCGCGCACGCGAAAGGTGACCTCGCCGGCGGAAAGCCACACGAAGTTCCAGTTGTAATATACCTTATACACGAATTCCTCTCCTGCTTTGAATGCGACATTTTTCATGTCGCATTGAGAATTTCGAACGATAGCATCTTGCGAGAGGCCGGCGTCATAGCCGGGCGAGCTTGCCGGGAAATCAAATCCCGTCCATGTGATCAACAGGGGTATCCAGAGAATGGCTTTCCAAGGTTTTCGGCTCATTGTACAGCAGTTTTTCCAGGTTGCTCCTGAGTATTATTACCGCTCCCACTAACGAGGGCAGGCTCAAATTTAGTATAAACAACCCGTATGCTGCCGCCAGTATCGCGGAGGTATCGGCAGAAAAATGCCCCCAAACGACCAACGCCAGTTCGCCGCGGGCGAGCAGCCCGGCCAATGGCGGAAGGGGGATGCTGGTTTGCGCCAGGAATATGGCTGCAATGCCGGCTGCTGCCATGCCGGGAGGCACGGCAATGCCGAAAAACCGAAGCAAAAGATAGTACTGGAAGCAATACACGCCGTAGCGCAAAGCGGCCCAGCCCAGTCCGGCGGCGACAGTGCGGTTGTCGTACCGGCGCAGCGCCGCCAGGTGGCGCATCAGCCGAAGGCGGAGTTTGCGCCAGGGAAGCCGCCGCGCCGCGCCCGCCGCAAGCCCCACATTGAAAAGCCCGATTGTGAGGACAACTGACAAACCAAGCCCCAACGCCAAAAAGCTTCGAAGAATAAAGGGCTCCGTACCGGTAAAATGCGCTGCGACTACATATGCCCCAATGCTGCCGCCTGCCAACAACACCACCCACTGGCACAAGCTGCCCAGTACAGAAGAAATCGCGGCGCCCCAAGCCGCACCGGCGCCCATGGCGAGAATGCGCCCGCCGTACTCGCCGATTCTATTGGGCGTGAACAGGGAAACTGATACGCCGGAAAGCACGGCCGCATATGCCTTGATGAAGGGCGCTACTGCAAAGCCCCTGAGAAAACATTGCCATTTGAGGGTTTCCGCCGCCCAGTTGACCGGCACTAGTACCACTGCCATAAGAAGCCAAATGCCCTGCTCTTTCAAGCGGTTGCCGGAAAAAAGCATACTCCAATCCAGGCCTTCCGGGTTGATTCGCGTATGCCGGTACAATATCCAGCCGAGTAAAAGAATGAAAACAGCTTTGAGAATAATGCTCAAGCCTGGCAATATTCCTTTTCCAAAGCGTTTTTTTACTTTATTTTGCAAGCGAATATCGAATATACACCGCAATACTACGATTTTGGAACAGCAAAAGTCCTATCGGATTTTGGGCGTTGACCCCGGTACCAACGTGCTGGGTTTTGCCATCCTGCAAGTGGACGGCAAAGCGCTCTCCGTATTGAAGCTGGGGGTCATTCATTTCAAGAGTAGTGAAGAGCACCAGCACCGCCTGCAACGCATATTCGAACAATTGCAGGAAGTCATAGAAGCATATACGCCCCGGGAAATGGCCATCGAAGCCCCGTTTTTCGGAAAGAACGTGCAGTCTATGCTCAAGCTGGGGCGCGCCCAGGGGGTAGCTATTGCCGCCGCCATTACCAAAGGAGTACCCATCACCGAATATTCGCCAAAAAAAATCAAACAGGCGGTGGCGGGCAACGGCAATGCCGCCAAGGAACAGGTGGCCGCCATGCTGTCCACCACGCTTGGTGTGGACCTCAAAGACCAGGCACTCGACGCTACCGATGCCCTGGCCGCAGCGGTATGCCATTACTATGCATCCAAAAACAACCTGCCGGGCGCCAAACCGGCTGCCAATAGTTGGGCCGCTTTTGCACGCCACAACCCGGACAGGGTGAATAATCCCGACACATAGTTACCTTTGCCGGATTATTAATACCATGCACGATATCCCCAAAGAAAAGAAAACATTCTTCTTCACCGACATGGAAGGCTCCACGCGGATAGCACAGCGTTTGGGCGAAGGCTACGGCGCCGTGCTGGAACGCTACCGCGCCATCGTTCGCTCCGCAGTAGGCCACTACCGGGGCAGTGAGGTGGACACTGCAGGAGACGGCTTCTTTGCGATCTTTTCTGCTCCTTTCGATGCCGTTATGGTAGCAGTGGCCGTGCAGCGCGCTTTCGTGGCAGAGAGCTTAGCCGGCAGTGTCGCATATAAAATCCGCATAGGCATTCATACCGGCGAGGCCATTCAGTCACCCGGCGGCGGGTTTATCGGCTTGGAAGTACACAGGGCTTCACGCGTATGCAGCGCTGCACATGGCGGCCAGGTGTTGTTGTCAGACGCTACTGCCAGAGCCTTGCCGGCGCATATGCCGGAGGGGGTAAAACTCCTGGACTTAGGAGAATTTATGCTCAAGGACTTTGACCGGCCCGAAAAACTCCATCAACTGCTCATTTCCGGCGCCCCTTCCAACTTCCCGCCTCCACGCACCTCCCTGCAAACGCATACCATTGCAGTCCTTCCTTTCCGCAATGTGAACGGAGATAAAAAATGGGACAACTTCTGCGACGGCATGGCAGAGGAAATCATCGTGGCGCTGGGCAAAATACAGGGGCTTCAAGTGGTTTCCCGCTCCGCGGTTTTTGCACTCAAAGAACGCGAAGACATGGACGTACAGGAAACCGGGCATCAACTGCACGCCACCGCCCTGCTCGTAGGCGCCATTCGCTTTTCCGGACGGCGCATCCGCCTTACCGTGGAACTGGTGGATGTGGGTTCGGGGATCAACCTCTGGTCGGGTCGGTTCGACCGGCTCATAGAGGATGTGTTTTCCGTTCAGGACGAAATTGCCGACAATATCGCCGCCGCCCTGCGGGTCAAGCTCGTTTCGCGGCAGGTGCGCGGCATCAGCAGTGTGCAAACCAGCAATATCAACGCATACGATTACTACCTGCGCGGACGGCGTTTCTATGAGCAATTCAGCCGGCAGGGCGTGGAATTTGCTTCGCAGATGTTTCGAAAAGCCATTGATGAAGACGATTCCTACACCCTGGCGTATTGCGGCTTGGCCGATTGCTATTCCTACCTCTATCTATACGTGGAAGACAGCGAAAAACACCTCAACGCAGCCCAACGCATCAGCCTCAGAGCGCTCGAACTCGACCCCCTATTGGCCAAAGCTCATGTGTCGCGAGGCATTGCCTTGTCATTGGACAAACACAATGAAGCCTCCGAGGCGTCCTTTGAAAGGGCCATTGAATTAGACCCGCGCCTGTACGAAGCCTGGTACTGGTACGGCCGCATTTCCTTCACTATCGGCAAATTGGAAAAAGCCGCCCGATTGTTTGAAAAAGCCAACCGGCTGAATCCCGCCGATTATCAGTCAGCATTGCTTGCAGGACAAGTGTACGCAGATCTGGGACTGGAGGAAAAGTCGAAAACGGCGCGTAAACGCGGCGTAACCATGGTAGAACAGGCACTGAACATCAACCCGGCAGATACCCGCGCGCTCTACCTCGGCGCTAACGGCTGGGCCGCCCTCAACGAACCCGAAAAAGCCATGCAGTGGCTGCAGCGCGCCCTGGCATTAGAACCCGACGATGCCATGCTGCAATACAACGCCGGCTGTATCTATGCGCTCCTGGGCATGAAGGAAGAAGCGCTCAATTGTTTGGAACACGCCGTTGAACAGGGATTGAGCCAGAAGGGCTGGTTTGAAAACGACAGCAACTTAGACAGCTTGCGCGATGAACCCCGGTTTAAGGCTTTACATCGCCGCTTGTTGTAAAGCCATCTCCTCCGACCCCCTTCCGCCTCTTGTTCTCGGATACAAAGTTCATCACCCGGCGATGCGCCCACCAGCGGTGCCACGCCTCACCTGCGATCAAAACGACCCATCCGGCAACAAAAAGGCCGACGCGAAGCGCTTCTACCCCGCCGGTATAGGCCGGGTAAAAAGGCCGGATCAACAAAACCTCTGTACAAATGACCAGTGCCGACGAAAGAAAAAGGGCAATAGCTGACGCCCGGAACGCCTGAAGGGGGCGCACATGGATGTTGCGCAGGCATTTTTTCAGGAAAGAGCCTGCATCCTTATGCCCGGGTTCTATGCGTACCAGTTCGCGGAGAATGTGTTCGGCGCTGCGGTATTCGGATGTATTGTACAACGATGCCGCCTTCCGGAAAAGCGATTTCTTGAAGATGTCTTCCTGTTTGTAGTATTGAATATTGTGACAAATAGCGGCCTCTATCACTTCGTCAGCCATGATCACATGCTTGTGATAGGCGCCTACTTCAAAGAGCGCATTGACGTACAGGTAGAGCATCTCGAAGTACTCGTCGAAGTCCAATTGCCGGATATCATCCTCACTGCGTTCAAAAAAGTGGATGAGATCGCGAAAAGAAGCGCCGTCGATGCTTTTGAAATCGCGATAGAGCTTGGAGTGATATGTCGGCTGCAAAAACTGCATTCAATTTGACTTTTTCAGCGCATACAAAACAGGCTTGCACGGCGATGCATCCAGTTCGATGGAAGTGATCTGCATATTCAGCAAGTATAATCCATCCGGGATGAAATTGTTTACAAAAATAAGTTCTGTTATGGTGGCTTCCATGCGCGGGCTTTCGGGATAACGCCAGAAAGCCCGGTGCGCGGCAAGTTTTCCCCCGTCCTCCTCGCGATCCACAGAAGGCAGGTCAAGGAGCAAATGGTTCACGCCCTGTTTCACCAACCATGCAACTGCATCAGGGTGAAGATAGGGCGGGTTGGTTCCGGAATAGTGCCGGCGGCATTTATCCTCTGCATTCGGCAGGGTGCGAATGACGAAGGCTTCCGCTTCTCCAGGCTCTAATGCCCCTTCCAATTGCTCCTGCATGATGACGCGGTCCCCATCGGGAAGCATCTGCGGGAAAACGCTGTGCAATTTCGCAATAAAATGGAATTTTGTCAAGCACTGGTTCAGAGAAAAATGTTCCGGGGCTATATGCCCCACGCATTCTGTATGCGTGCCGTTGCCGTGCGGATTGAGCCGGATGTTGAAAAAATTGACAGGCCCGCCTTGCGCCACAGCGCCGATGAAATCGCCCATGCGCACCGGAGCCGTCTCCATCAAAGGCGCATAAAAGCAATTTACCGTATCCCCGCCCTCCTTCAGAGGGATGGAAATATCCAAAGGGCAACTTACATCTGCCGTCCATTCACTGCCCTTATACCCAAATTTGATGGTGTCCATGTGTAATCCATTTCAAAAAATCAGCGCAAGCCCCACCCCCTTTAACCTTTATACTTTATACTTTATACTTTATACTTTATACTTTATACTTTATACTTTAACCTTAATCATTCCTCCAATCCATCCCCCAGTTCATTTTCTCCCTCATGGTTTCGAGGAAGTTGGCGCCGGGAATGCGGATCAGCTTGATATTAAAATCATTTTTGCGCAGGGCCAACTGGTGCGCGGAGGTAATAGGCTCCGATCGGGAATCGAGGGTGCAGAGGAAGTTTTCGGCCCGGCCTTCCACTTCGAACGAGATCACCGCGTCATCGGATATTACGATGGGACGCACGCTGAGATTGTGCGGCGCCACCGGGGTAATGACAAAAGAATTGGAATTGGGGAAAATGATAGGCCCGCCGCAACTGAGCGAATACCCTGTAGAGCCGGTGGGCGTGGCCACAATGACGCCGTCGGCCCAGTAGGAGTTGAGATATGCGCCGTTGACGAAGGCATGAATGGTGATCATGGAAGAGGATTCGCGTTTGAGCAGAGTACAATCGTTGAGCGCAAACCTGTCATTACCGAAGATGGGCAAGTTTGACTCAAGGTAGAGCAGGCTGCGCTCCTCGGTTTCGTACATGCCCCGATGCAGGAGCCTTATGGCTTCGGCGATGCGTCTTTTTTCGATACCGGCCAGAAACCCCAGCCGCCCCAGGTTGATACCCAGGATGGGCGCCCCGCTGTCGCGCACGTACAATAAAGCCGCGAGGATGGTACCGTCGCCGCCCAGAGTGATGCAATAGTCCAGTTGCTTCACTTTAAAGTCGCGGTAGTCCTCAAAAACGCCCACCTCGCGGCTGAATACCACCTTGCCCCGCAATTGTTCGAGGTAAGGCCGGTACACAAAAGCGTTGATTCCCTCATGATGCAGCGCATCGAAGAGCGCCTGGATGAAGGGGAGATCTTTCTCCTTTACCACTTTGCTAAATACGACGACCTGCATCAAATATTCATGTTGAGGTGTAAAAATAACCCTTTTTCGAGTAAGTGATTGGTACTGTATTCGATCAGGAATACTTTGTCGAAAAAAAACACGAGGTGCAGCCCCACCCCACCGCTCCACAGCGGGCGGTTGTTCAATGGGTTGCCTGCCCGGCTGGAAAACGGATCATTGATATAGGCCCAACCGCTGTTCAGCGCCAGGTAAGCTTTAAAGGGCACGTTCCGGTAAGCCGGCAAAGGCATCCACTTGCCGAAGCGCATCTCCGTTTGAACAAACCGGTAGCGGAGAATGGACCGGGCCACGGCCATATCCAACCCATCGACTATGTAATATTCATACCCCGGCAGGTACAGGTTTCCGAAGCCCAAAGCGCGGTTGTCGTTGTAGGGCTGCCGGCTCCGAATAATGGATAGCTTGCTGCCGGTGAGCAGGGCAAGGCTCCACCGGGGAGAAATGGGCCAGTATTTTTCGTAATGAGAACGCAGGAGAAGGCCGTTCCTGTCCCCAAAGATGCCCAGCCCGTCCTTCACCAATCGAAACCTGAGAAAATAGCCATTGATGGGATATGCGCGAATATCCCGGTAATCGCGGGTAAATTCATATGACAACGATAAGTACCGCTGCAAGGTGCGGCCTCCAAGAAAAAAATCGGGGTTGAGAGAATCGGCGACGTAAGGGTCTGTCCGGTTTTGGGAATAAGACAATTCGGCATAGTGAAAAGTGCGGGCGCCGGGTCGATAGTTCAACCCGAGCTCGGTTTTATACCGGGTATATACAAAGCGATCCTCGCTGCGCCAGAAAAGTTGTTTGTTATCTCGTGTTGCGTAGTTCAGCTCGCGGTTTTGGGCAAATTCGGTATAGAAGTATATGCCGAGGGTTTTGTTCCGGTTTATAAAAGGCAAACTGTAGCGCAGGTTGTACTTGCGCGTATAGCCGAATTGTATTTTGCTCTTCAGGGGGTCGTTGTTGCCGCTGAAGTTGAGATGGCTGAAGTCGAGGCCGTAATTGACCCGCTGTAAAGATCGCTTTTGCTCCACCCACCACACATTGAAATTTCGATCAGCCAGATCGAATACGGGCACCGGAAAAATGTACCATGCTTCGTCCACATCCACGCGAATATGCACTCTTCCGGTTGTTGCCTCCCAGTCTTTATAGTAGATGTCAACCTTGGTAAAAAGAGCGGTGTTGAGCAGCAATAGCCTGCTTTCCTCGATGAGTTTGGGCAATTGTTCGGTGCGGAGGGTATCGCCGGGGCGCAACTGCATCTCCCGCAGGATGATGGCTTCCTTGGTGCGTTTGGCGCCCTCGATACTGATGGCGCCTATCCAGCAAATGCTGTCAACCTGCGCTGTCGCACAACAACTGCCTGCCAGCAACCAAACCGATAACAGGAGCCTCCTCATAGTGCAAAGTAAGTAATAATTGCTGTATAAAAAGCATGAGCCGCTCTCCGGAAAGAGAACGGCCCACGCTTATTCACAAGTACAAAGCCTCTCCACCAGCCTTTATACTTTAACCTTTATACTTTAACCTTTAACCTTTTCCTCAATTCCTCACAATCACCAACTTCTGCACGCCCACTACCTCGCCGTTTTCCACGCGCACGAAGTAAGTGCCGGCAGGCAGGCGGC
>CAZNYK010000144.1:0-9349 GCA_964577215.1 uncultured Saprospiraceae bacterium | reverse complement strand
ATACACCTACGAAAGCAACCGCATAGAGGGCAATACCCTCACCCTGCAAGAAACGGCACTGGTAGTAAACGAGGGACTGACCATCAGCGGTAAAACCATGCGCGAGCACTTGGAAGCGGTGAATCATGCCGAAGCCGTGGAATTCATCGTGGAATTAGCCGCCAAACATCAAGACCTCAACCGGCGCACCTTGTTGCAACTGCATAACCTGATCTTGCGCGGGGTGGACAGTGAAAACGCCGGCCGCTACCGATCCGTGCCCGTACGCATCGGCGGCAGCCGGCATGAACCGCCTCAACCGTATCTTATTGATAAAATGATGGAAGACTACTTCCTCCACTACATGCAACAGAGAGAGGCTTTGCATCCTGTCATCTTAGCTGCCGATATGCACGAGCGCTTGGTGAGCATCCACCCGTTCATTGACGGCAATGGCCGCACCTCCCGCCTGGTAATGAACCTCATCCTGCTGCGCAACGGCTATACCATTGCCAACCTGAAAGGCGATCCGGCCTCCCGCTTGGCCTACTACCAGGCATTGGAAAAAGTGCAAGTGGACAACGTGCCAGAGGTGTTTTACACCCTCGTGGCCGATGCGGTAGAGGCCTCTTTGAAGGCGCATATTGAGCTGGCGGGGTGATAGTACCGCGGAACTCCGTTCCGCGCCAGGCAACGCGGGCACGGGGATAGTACCGCGGAACCTCGTTCCGCGCCGGTCATCGCGGGCCCGGGGGCAAATTCCCCGTGCTCGCGGTGCTTGTTTTACCGGCGTATCTCTTGATTGAGGATGCCGTAGGTCGCCGTTTGCAATTTGACGCATTCTGATCTCCAACTACCGCTGCCGCCGGTACACTCCCACAAGCTGCGCCTCCGCCAGGATGTGCCCTTGCATGGCCTTTTCCACTTCGGATTTGCCGGAATTCGGTTTCAATTCAAGCATGGTATCCAGGGCGTACAATTTGAAGAAGTAACGGTGCGTACCGCCGGGAGGGCACGGCCCACCGTAATTGGAGCGCTTCCAACTGTTTTTGCCCTGTGTGCCGGGTACGGAGTTTTCAGCGATTTCGGTAGTAGCGGCGGGAATATTCCATATGATCCAGTGATCCCAGGTACCCACGGGCGCGTCGGGATCGTCCATAATGAGCGCCAGGGAGACAGCCCCTGCCGGTATGCCTTCCACAGCGAGCGGAGGGTTGATGTCTGCGCCGTCGCAGGTGTACTTTGAGGGAATGCTTTCATTGTGCCCGAAGGCAGTGCTACTCAGTTTCATGGCGGTTGTTTTTGGTGAAATTGTTCCGGTATCTGCGCTTGGGGGCGCGTCGGTTCGAGAAGGGGCAGGAGGTGCGCCGCAGCCCGAGAGGCAGACCATGAACACCCATAAAAGGAAAACGGGCAACTGTTTCATTGCGATTTTTTTATCAGGCAGCGGTTCATCCGCCTGACCAAATCTACGGCTTAATCGCCAATTTCCAGAAACAAAATCCCTACCTTTACTTTTGCAATTCACAAAAACTTTTGTCACATGCGATTACCTGTACTTTTTTTCTTTTTTGCGGCGGTTGCCGGCAGTTTATTACATGCTCAAACCGGCCAGGTGAAGGCCCTCGTAGGCGGCACTCTCATCGACGGCTTCGGCGGCAAGCCCATTCACAACAGCGTCATCCTCATCGAAGGCGAACGCATCAAAGCCGTAGGGCACCAGGGCAACCTGCAAGTGCCGGCAGGCGCCGAGATCATCTCCACCGAAGGCATGAGCGTGATGCCCGGCATGTGGGACATGCACGTGCACCTCATGATCAACGGCCACAGCGACTACACGCACTGGGACTCCACCTACCTGCCCCTGCTGGCCGACGTGATCATGCCCTCCTCAGCGCACCAGTTGCTGTTGGCAGGGGTGACCAGCGCCCGCGACCTCGGCGCCCCCTTGGAGGCGAGTATCTCAGTGCGCGACCGCATCAATCGCGGCGAAATCCCCGGGCCTACGATGTACATGTCGGGGCCGTTCCTCCAGCATAAGCCCTATCCCGGTACTGAGGCCTTCCGGTGGGGTATCAACGGCGTAACGGACGCCCGCGCCAAAGTGAAAAAATTGGCCGATGCCGGCGTGGATTGCATCAAATTGATAGACCAGGATGAAATGACCATGGACGAGATGAAAGCCATTGTGGACGAAGCCCACAAGCACGGGCTGACGGTGGTTGCCCATGCGCACCGCCCGGAGGAGATCCGCCGGGGGATGCTGGCAGGCGTGGATTGCTTCGAACATACCGGCCTTTCTTCAGCTCCGGAATACCCTGAAGACATTATGGCCATGCTAAAGGAACGCACTGCCCAAATGAATCTCGGCCCGCTGTACTGGACGCCTACGGTGGAAGGCCTGTACAACTACGAATACATGCGCGATAACCCGGAAAAATTGGACAACGACTGCTGGCATCTCGGCCTTCCGGACAGCATCATTGCCGACATCAAACAGTCCATCCGCTATCCGGGTCGCCTCGGCTATTTCCAACTCACGCCCATACGCAAGCCCACCCTGGAGCGAAAAGTGAAGCAATTGCGCGAAGCCGGAGTGGTGCTGCTCACTGGCACCGACAGCGGCATCCCTATGAAATTTCATTGCCAGAGCACCTGGAACGAATTGGACGTGTGGGTCAACGAGTTCGGCTTCGATGCTATGTATGCCATCAAGGCCGCCACCTACTGGCCTGCCAAGGCCATGGGCGTGGACAACGACTACGGCACGATTTCGGAGGGCAAATACGCCGATATCATTGCCGTAAAAGGCGATGTGCTGCGCTACATCAGCCTGCTGCAGGATGTGGACATGGTCATCAAGCACGGCAAAAGAGTCAGATAAATCCGCTACCGGAGCACAATGCGCTCCGTCCATGCCCTGCCGCCGGCTTGAACGCGCAGCAGGTATATTCCTGCGGGATAACGACCGGGCGGCAGCGACACCGCCGTTTCGTGTTGTTCCGGAGCCTGCGTCCAGGCCCGGGAGAAGAGAGTACGCCCGGTCATGTCGAGAAAATCCATTTGTACTTCTCCGCGCGCGGGCAAGTTGAAGCGAAGCGTAAAGCTTTCGCGGGCCGGATTGGGGTAAATGAGCGGTCGGAATTCCGTGTCGGAAAGTTCAGCTGTTGTGCTTACGTTACTGCACTCGTACACCGCGATCCAGCCCGGCGCCGTCAGTGCCGGGTCGGAAGCGAATCGAAAAGTGAGGCTTCCGCCCGATGCCTGCACCATGCCAGGGCTGTCGCTGCCCGTCCAGGCGCCGAGGAGGGGCGCGGCGGTGGAACTGCCGTTATAAATCCAGAGAGTATCGTATCCGTTCTCAAGTTGGAACGAGAGGAAATTGACGTTCAAAGAGGTAGCGCCTTCTGGGGCGATGGTGAAGGTATAGTTTTCGTTGTTGTAATAATTCCAGGCCGGGCCGCCTCCGTCGTATATCGTGTCGGCACATGCCTGTACGGCACAATCTGTGAAGTTGTCGCGCAGCAGGTCCCAAAGTTCGGAGTAACCTGCATCATAGCCCAATGCCCAAATGCCGATACCGGCAAGACCGCGTTGCAGGGCGAGCTGGTAGCGTTTGGCGAGGGTATATTCGGAATTGATAAAGCATTGCCTCCAGGTATTGCCGGAAGGATACACATAATACGAAGATGTACTGGCATAGTGGTATCCGCGTTCGGCGTAGGTGGCGCTGTTGTCCCGTACGGTTTTATAGGTGCGCGAGGCGTGGAAGTTACCGGTGGTATTGGCAGGCACCTGGTCGCTTACGGTCTCCCATTCCCGGCCGTAGTAGGGAAGCCCGAGCAGCAGTTTTTGCCGGGGTATGCCGGCATTGAGGTAATAGCTGATAGATCGCGAGTGATTGTAGTTGTAAGCAGAGGTAAAGCTGTAGAGCGGATCGGTGGGGCCGGCCTGGGAACTGCCTCCCCAGTAGTAATCGTATCCCATGATAATGAAGATATCCACATAGGGAGTCATGGCGGCTACGTTGAAGACGCTGCTCCAGTCCACGGCGGGTAGTGCAATGGAAAGCTCGGCGCCGGGCAGGGCATTGCGCAATTGCGTGCTGAGGGCGATGATGAATTCGGTGAGATTGGCGCTCTGGGAGGCGGGCACGGCTTCAAAATCAATATTGATGCCATGCGCTCCCCGTTGTTGCACCAAAGTGATGAGGTTGTTGATCAGGGTTTGGCGGGCGTTGGGGCTGCCGAAAAAAGTGGCGTGATTGCTGAATAAGGTGACGCACAAGTGTACGCGTACCCCGTGCGCCATAGCTTGTGTGACTACTGGCGCGGTAGCCCAGTTGTAAGTATTATTGGCTAAGCCGGTATTGGGGTTCACCTCGTAGGCGAAATAGGAAAGATCGCTGAGCAGGCTCCAATCATACTGCCCTTCCAGTCCGTTGCTCCAGTAAGGATGCCAGCCGAAAACGCGCTTGGTCAGCGTACAGTTATCAGTAGTTTTGGCCCGTGGAGGCGCCTGCCGCTCGTTTGCGGTTTGCCAGGTTTCAGGGCTGATGCCGAGATTGTGGTAATATTGCGACTCTTCCTCATGGATGGAAACCTGCCGGGTCTGAGCCGGTAGCAAAGCAGGCGTAACAGCCAGAATGGAAATGAACAAGGCGATCCGTTTCATGGCAGTGGCGTTTTCCGGTAAATATAGGCAGAAATGGTTACCCAGCCCCACCCGTATTGCAAGTATTGCTCCGGGAGAACATCTTTTAGCTCCGGCATGTTTTAGCCGCATGGAATTGCTTCAAGACAAATCATCCACAAGCCTGCCTGGAGCTGAAACCGGTCAGGAAACTCCCCAATCCCGCGCGGTTTCTGCCGGCTGGAATTTCGACAACAGCTACGCCCGGCTGCCTGAGTTTTTTCGCGCCAGGCTTAACCCCATACCGGTACAGGAGCCGCACATGATCATTCTTAATGCCCAGTTGGCCCGGGAGCTTGGGCTGAAACCGGAAATGCTGTCCGGCGATGAAGGGGCCGCTGTTTTTGCCGGAAATGTGCTGCCGCAAGGCGCCGAACCCATTGCACAGGCCTATGCCGGTCACCAATTCGGCTACTTCGCGATGCTTGGCGACGGGCGGGCCATACTGCTGGGGGAACAAATCACGCCAACCGGGCAGCGCTACGACATCCAACTCAAAGGCTCCGGTCAAACGCCCTTCTCCCGCCGCGGCGACGGGCGCGCCGCCCTCGGCCCCATGTTGCGCGAGTACATTGTAAGCGAAGCCATGCACGCCCTCGGCATTCCCACTACCCGCAGCTTAGCCGTAGTGCTCAGCGGCGAACCCGTGTACCGCGAAACCGCCATGCCGGGCGCCATCCTCACCCGCGTGGCATCGAGCCATATCCGCGTGGGCACTTTTGAATACTTAGCCGCGCGCCGCGATCCCGAAGGCCTGCGCACCCTGGCCGATTACACCATCCGCCGGCATTTCCCGGAACTGGCTGAAGCGGAAAATCCCTACATCGCTCTGCTGTATGCCGTTATGGAACGCCAGGCCGCTTTGGTAACCCAATGGATGGGCGTGGGCTTCATTCACGGCGTGATGAATACCGACAACATGGCCCTTTCGGGCGAAACCATAGACTACGGCCCCTGCGCCTTTATGAACGAATACGACCCCGCCACGGTGTTCAGTTCCATTGACGAAGGGGGGCGTTACGCCTACGGCAATCAGCCCCAAATGACGCACTGGAACCTCATCCGCTTTGCGGAAACCTTAGTGCCGGTACTGCATGCAGAACAGGAGGAAGCCATTGCCATGGCCGAAGCGGCATTAGAGACCTTCCCGCATACTTACCGCCGTTATTGGCTGGAAGTCATGCGGCCCAAGCTGGGCTTGTATTCAGAAGACCCCGGCGATGCTGTACTGATCAAGGAACTGCAGGCCCTCATGGCACAGAGCAAGGCAGACCATACCAACACCTTCAGGGCGCTCATCCGGGAACAGCTTCCCGACGAAGCGCTCTACCACCGCGAAGACTTCCGGCAGTGGTACGCCAGTTGGCAGGAGCGCCTCGCCCGGCAGCCGGAGTACCACCCGGACAAGGCCAGGCAACTGATGCGAGCCGCCAATCCCTCCGTTATTCCCCGCAACCACCGCGTAGAGGAAGCCCTCGAAGCCGCCGTGCAGCATGGCGATCTCAGCGTGATGCTACGCCTGTTGGACGCATTGGCCAAGCCCTGTGAAGAATTGCCGGAATACGCGGCTTACCGCACCTTGCCGCCGCCTTCGGAACTGCCGTACAGGACGTTTTGCGGGACCTGAGATTTTGCTATTTTTGCACATGGCCAAATCCGTAAATAACCCACACGACTCTGGCTGCGGCGTTAATGGTGCAACGCTATCGCTATGATGCAAAGGGATTGATAAAATATTTCATCCAAATATCGAGCAGCTTGGAGCCGTACATCCAAAAAAACTTTTTGATGTCTGTATCGGTTTACATTTTTAGTATTACCAAATTCTCAAAAGACGAGATTATGGAAACCATTAATCAGATTCCATCTTCGCCGGTAAAGGAAAAAATTATGAGTACTTACCAAATCATTAAAGAAGAAGGCAAGATCGAAGGCAAGATCGAGGTGGTGCTCAACGCACATGCCAATGGTCTTTCCCTGGCGCTTATTGCAAACATCACCGGACTCGATGAATCTGAAGTTACCCGGATACTGTCAGAGAATGGGAAATTGTAATTCCCCATTTTAATTTTTCCATAAAACTCCAAAGCTACCGGTTCCCTATCACAAACTTGCCATAGATCAATTTTCCCTCCATCTCAATCTTATAAACATACGCACCCACCGCCAGCTCCGGCAGCCGCAATGACATCTGCCCCCGTCCATTTCCCGACAGCACACGCCTGCCCGCGCTGTCAAACAAGGTAAACACATACGCCTCCTGCAACTCCGTAGCGATGGTGATATCTTGCCCTGCCGCTGCCGGGTTGGGAAACACCGCAAAAAGGTAGGGAAGCCGTTCTTCATGGGCTGCACTGACCGGCATGCCGTCGCCGGCAATGACAAACTGGCCGGATTGCACCACGGGCGCCTCGCCGCCGAACCGTACAGCGCCATCCTGCCCAGCGGTAGCTGCCTCTGCAGAGCCGAGCAATTGCCAGGAATTCCCGTCGGCATTTTCGGGGCGGGTATAGAGTTGGAAAATGCCCGGAGCGGCTGCATCGGCTTCGTTCACCGGACCAATGTTAGCAAAAGTGATGGAGTCAAGCGGGCCGAAAGCGGCATTGGTTCCGTAGTTATTGACCACCCAGTATGCATGGGAATGCGGCGCCGTGCTCGTCAACTGATCGGGCGGCAAGTTGATGCGGGTCACATACACATCGCCATTGGGCAATGCGCCGCTGAGCGGGAAGGCTAACTTGGCGTCCGTGTCGTCAAAGGCATATAAACCGCCGGCGCTTACCTCCCTGCGGGCTGAAGTACCGCCGCCCACCGGGCAGGTGGAGGTGAGGCGGGTAACCGCGCCGGCGAGGCGGGTATGGCGCAGGCCGGAGCGGTCGAGCACATCGCCGGCAGTTTCGTTGAATTGGTAATAAACCAGCAAGTCTGGGTCGTCCTGGGGCCGCTTGGTCAAGTGGCGCAGCTTGCGTATCTCTTCCTGCGATAAGGCCCGGTTCCAGATACTTACTTCCTCCATCAGCCCCCGGAAACGCCGGGTGTCGTGATTGGGATCCGCGCCGAGGTAGAAGTCGGCAGGGAAGTCCTGCAATGGGTGGTTGCCGGTGTTCACGGCAGCTATTCCATTGAGGTATAGGGTAGCGCGGTTGGGTTCTACCACCAAGGCCACGTGCGCCCATTCGTTATTGGGTACTATGAGGCCGGAGTTCCACCACCAGTAGCTGTCGTTCCAGTGGTAGCGCAGTTCGTTGTTGTTGCCGAAGTTGAGACCCACGGTCGTGTTGCCGCCGCGGGTGAAAAAGATGCCGGCATTGGCAGCTTGGGCGCCGTCGCGTTTGATCCAGGCCGATACGGTGAAGGTGTTGGTGGAGGTGTTCAATGCAGGGGCTACGGCAAAATCGCCGGTATTGCCGCCCAGTCGCAGGGCATAACCCGGGATGGTGTCCGGGCGACACTCATCGCTCGCAATTTGCACCATACCCGCAACGGTTTTGGTGGAACTGAGGCCCGCGCCGTCGGTCACGGTAAGCGATACGTCAAAACTGCCGGTTTGGCCAAAGACCACTTTGGGATTGCGGGCCGTGGGATCGCTTACCCAGGCGGCGGCGGGGAAGGCCCATTGCCAGGTGGCGCCGCTGTGATTGAGTACAGAGAAATCATCGAAATAAAAAGTGTCGCGGGCACAATAGGCGATGCGTTTGTCCACCATGGGTTGAGCCAGCGGAGCGGAGGGCGTTTTGAAATCAACCTCCCAGATGCCGCTGCTGTAAGTGGCCATGCGCAGTTTGCCTTCCTTGTAAAACGGGCGCATAATGTTGCAACTCGTGGCGGCGGGCAGGCTGGAGAAATACGGTTCCCAGTCGCTCATACCGGCGTCGCGGTAAAACACGGCATAGTTAGTGCCGATATAGACGGTCCCATCGGTACCGGCCTGATGGAAAATGTAGTGAATGGTGTGGCCATCGAGCAGGGGCGTCGTCAGGTTTTGCCAGGTGAGGCCGCCGTCGGTGGTTTTGAATACCTTGGCGCCGTCGTTGGCCTGGTGACCGAAAGCTACCCATAAGGTGTTTTCGTCGGTAGCGCTCAGACTCATGGTACCGGCGCGTTGGGAGTTGGCGGCAGGGAAGGAACGCTGTTGCCAGGTGGCGCCTCCGTCGGCAGTACGCCATAGCACCGCGCCGTAGAAGGTGGTGCGCTGATAGACGTACATCACATCCGGGTTGCTCCGCGAGATTTCAAAATGGATCACCGGGCCGGTGCTGCCGTCGAAAGTTTTGACCAAATCAAAACTCGCGCCCTCGTTTTCAGAGCGCCACAATTGGTTGTCCTTTCCGATATAGATATGGCGGTAGCAAAGCGGGTGAAACTCCAATTCGCTGGAGTGAGCCGCGAAGTAGGTTTCGCTGGGATACATGCTCAAGGAAGGCAGGCTCAGCACCTGCTCGTCAATGCCGGTGGGCACGATGCGGGTGTTGATGTCGGAGAAATACGCCTTGCCGGGAATGCCCGGATTGACGTAGCCCGTAGGCGCTTCGGCGCCGCCGAGGCGCAGGAATTGCCCGGAGGGAAAGGTATTGCGCCCGGCGGAGTTGCCGTTGTGGTAGCGTCCGCCCACGAGCAGGTCTTCGTTCCAGCCGCTGCCGAAGCCCCAGAAATCGGAGGCTAAGATGCCGTTTTTGCG
>CAZNYK010000143.1:0-9741 GCA_964577215.1 uncultured Saprospiraceae bacterium | reverse complement strand
ACTTCACCTTCCCCACCACCCTGAACTCCGTGCGCCGGTTGAACTGGTGCTCCGAATCCGGGCAGGTGACACCGTCCACACAGCGATTGACCGGCCGGGATTCGCCGTAGCCTTTGGCGACGAGCCGTTTCCGCTCCACTCCTCTGTCTATCAGCCATTTGATCACGTTTTCTGCCCGTTTTTGCGACAGGCGCTGGTTGAAGGACTTATCCCCGCGGGAGTCGGTATGTGAGCTGATCTCTATTACAATATTCGGGTTGTCTTCCAAAAGCTTCCGGAGCCGCTCCATTTCGGGGAGGGCATCCTGCCGGATAAAGGCGCTGAACTGATCATAGTATATCTGCAAGAGAAAGGGTACCTTGTCGTCGGCGCCGGTGGCGGTGCCGGTCAGAAATACCCCCTTGGCGGCAGGCTCGACGCCCCGGAGTGGGCGGTTCGCCTGCGCAGCGCTGATCCAGAAGGGTTGCAGCAACACGTCCAATACATAAAGGGTAGTGCTGCCCTGGGCGCAGACCTTTTCATCCAAGGTGCGGGCAAAGTAATCGCCTTTTTCCACTTTAAAGCTATAGCATGTATTGGCGGGCAGGCGGGATAAAAACCGCCCGTCCTGATCGGAGACGAGGGCGAGCGCAAGCTGACCAGCGGGATCGAAAACATGGATGGCGGCGCCGGCGAGCGGGTTACCTGTGTTTTCATCGGCCACGGTTCCACTCAGCGTATATATTTTCTCTGCTTCGAGTTTGACCGGCCAGGGAGAGGAGGCGTATTGGGGGCCGATGTCTTTTCCGCAGATCTGCAGCCGGGCGCTTTCGTAACCTGCAGCGCTTGCCGTGAGGTCGCAGCAGCCGTTTGCCGCTACCCGGAGTTTGTTTCCCTGGATCGTGCAGTCGCTTTGCATCCCGGGCTCCTCAATGATTTGGCCGGTAACGGCGTCTTGCACGGAGAGTTCCAGGTCGAAAAACAAACGCTGGAAGCGGTAGATGTCATCGCCGCCTGCTCCGCCTTCCCGGTTGGAGCTAAAGAAGCCCGACAAGCCGCCGGGGCTGAAAACCAGGGCAAAATCGTCGTGGGGCGAGTTAAAGGGGGCGCTCATGTTCTCCACCGGAGACCAGGCGCCGTCAGCTTTCTGTTCGGAAAAAAATATATCGATCCCGCCTAAGCCGATGTGGCCGTCAGAACTGAAAAACAGGCGGTTGTCGGCATGGAGGAAGGGGTATAATTCATCGCCTTCGGTATTGATATCCGGACCCAGGTTTACCGGGGCGCCCCAGCTTGTGCCGGTCCATTCGGCGTAGTAAATGTCTTTGCCGCCGAAGCCTCCGGGGCGGTCGGAGGAGAAAAACAGGCGTTTGCCGTCGGGGGTAAGGCAGGGGTGGGCGGCGGAATACGCAAGGTCGCTCAGGTTCAGGGCTTCCGGTTTCGACCAGGCGCCGTCGGGTTGGCGGGTGGCGGTCAGAATTTCAAGCGGCACGATGCGGCTGTCGATAATGGGCGTGGTGGTTTCGCGGCTGCGCGTGAAGAACATGCGATCCAGGCCGGAGCTGAAGGAAGCGGTGGCTTCGTGGAGTTTGGTGTTCAGCTCGGCGGCAAAAGGCCGGGTGGAAGCGTCTTCCGCAGGATTGTCGGCATAGAATAAATCCAGGAATTCTCCTTTGAGCGACTGGCTGTTGGAGGCGAATACCAATCCGCTGCCGAAGATGGCCGGCGCCATTTCATTAAAAGAGGAATTGAACGCCGCAGGCGAGACGGTGAAAATATCCTCATTTTGAGTGCGGATGCGGCTCAGGTAGGCGCACACATCCCGCAGTTCGTTCACCCGCGGGTCGAAAGGTTTGCGCTCTATGAAATTGTCGAATACCGGTTGCGCAGCAGCACAGGATTCCGTTTGCATCAGCACCCGGCCGTACTGTATGAGGTATTCCGGGGCGGCCTGCGCCCAGTCCTGGACCTGGGCAAACGCGGCGGCGGCCCGCTCGTAGTCCTGGTTTTTCCGGTAAGCTTCGGCGAGGCTCAATTGAAGGGCCTGGTCAGGCTTTTTAGACAAAATTTCCTCATAGAGGCGGATAGCTTCCTGGTATTGAAGGGACTGCATGGCCTCTTCGGCTTTGCGGATCCTTAAGTCCTGGGCTGATGCAGCAACGGCGGAGAGGTAACAGCCTGCCAGCAGGAGGAGTATTCGTTTTCTCATAGTTGCAACGGCTTTTGGTGAGGAATGAATTTATAAAAAATCGTTCAAATTTGCCGTTTTGAACCTTGATGCAAAAATACAAAAAAAACGCCTCCGGTCAATCCTTCATGCGGGAATTTTCGAGCAACTGCGACACCAGGACGGGCACTCCTGCGCTCGCCTTTTCCGGGATGACGGTCAGGTTGCGCCGGTCGCTGAGTTCATAATTAATAGACGGCTTGGGATCGATGTAGTAAATGTAAGCATCGGGTCTGGCATAGGCCACCAGGCCGGCGGCGGGATACACCTGCATGGAGGTGCCGATGATGATGACTTTATCGGCCGCGGACATGAGCGTTGCAGCCTCCTCCATCATGGGGACTACTTCGCCGAACCACACGATATGCGGACGGAGTTGTGAGCCGAGTTCGCACGTGTCGCCAATGAGGATATCCTCCGGCCAGTCGTAAACCAGGGAGGGGTCTTTCGTGCTTCGCGCTTTGCGCAACTCGCCGTGTAGATGGAGTATGCTGCTGCT
The DNA here is from genome assembly GCA_964577215.1 of uncultured Saprospiraceae bacterium. Taxonomy (GTDB): domain Bacteria; phylum Bacteroidota; class Bacteroidia; order Chitinophagales; family Saprospiraceae; genus UBA2329. The sequence goes on along the minus strand of CAZNYK010000143.1, from coordinate 7,036 downwards.
GCCCGCCCGTTCGTGCAGGTCGTCCACGTTTTGGGTCACGATATGCACTTTGAAATCAGATTCGAGTTCTACCAAGGCCGTGTGCCCGGCATTGGGCGACACTTCCTTGAGCTGGCGGCGGCGCTGGTTATAGAACCGGAGCACGAGTTCGGGGTTGCGCATCCAGCCGTCGATGGAAGCCACCTCCATGACGTCGTGTTCTTCCCACAGCCCGTTGGCGTCCCGGAATGTACGGATGCCGCTTTCGGCGCTGATGCCCGCCCCGCTGAGTACTACAATTGTTTCCATGGGGCAAAGGTACTACTTATGAACGGCAGATGGAAGCTCACTATAAGCCTTTTCACACCACGCCTACGGTCTCGCTCCGTTCCAACTCCGACACATACCCCAGAATGATGTCACGGGAAGGAATTCCGTTTTCATCTGTTAACAGATTCACTACAAGCAGTTTAACGCTGTTTTCACGAATTCCTTTTATTGGCAAAAATACTACTTTCCATTACTTTCAAACACCGAGCTTGCGAAGTAATTCCCCTCTCTCCATCTCCCGCACCTGCCCCGGCGCCAACGCCCCCAATTCCAGTTCCTGTATCCTTACCCGGATGAGCCGCAGTACCGGGTACCCCACTGCTGCGCACATGCGCCGCACTTGCCGGTTTTTGCCTTCCGTGAGGGTGATCTCGATCCAGGTATCGGGAATGGAGGCCCGGTAGCGAATGGGCGGGTTGCGCTCCGGCACGGCAGGCGGGGGGGCGAGGATGCTGGCTTCAGCGGGCAGGGTGCGGTAAGGGCCTTTTTCGGTTTTGATGAGCACCCCTTTCTGCAACGCTTCGAGTGCTTCCGGTGTGGGTATGCCTTCCACCTGCGCCCAGTAGGTGCGGCGGTGCCGGAAGCGCGGATCTAGAAGGCGGTGGTTCAGGGCGGGGTCGTCGCTCAGCAGCAGCAGGCCTTCGCTGTCTTTGTCCAAGCGGCCTAAAGGGTAAACGGCATCTGGAAGCCGGGGGCTTAGGCCGGCCAATGTAGTTTGACCCGGCGTATCCGGGGTGAAACGCGTCAGCATCCCGTAGGGCTTATAGGCCATGAAGTAGCAGTATGGTTTTCTTTGCGGTAGTTTCATTGCTTTGCAGTTGACTTTTTGCTTCGAGTTTCGAGTTTGGGTACTGGTAGATTAAAGGACCTTTCATGGTGGAAAGGAATTTTTTATCGCCGTAAAATACGAGCGTTTTTTTTCAACAGCAGGTTTAAACTCGAAGCTCACGGCTCAAAACTCGCGGCTTGATGAACCCGCGTAGTTACAAAAAATTACTAACTTTCGGGCCTGTTTCAGACCGAATAAAACCGCTCGTATGCAAGCACCTGCTCCTTCCGGCGTTCAGTCGCCTGCCTCCCTCGAAGCGTGGTTCAAACCTTTCAGGGAAAACATCATCGGCATCGATCAAAGTTTTGATACGCCCTACGGTCGAAAAAATATCATCTACGCCGACTGGACGGCGAGCGGCCGCCTGTACCGGTCCATCGAGGAGATCATGCTGCATCACATTGCGCCTTTTGTAGGCAATACGCATACGGAAACTACCGTCACCGGCTCCAGCATGACCCAGGCTTATCACCTCGCCAAGCACCTCATAAAAGCGCATGTGAACGCCCGCGAAAGCGACGTGCTCATCGCCTCCAATTCCGGCATGACCGGCGTGGTCAACAAATTCCAGCGCATCCTCGGCCTCAAAATTCACGAGAAATTTCAGCACCTCGTCCGGCTCGACGACCGCGATCGCCCGGTCATCTTCGTCACCCACATGGAGCACCATTCCAACCAGACCTCCTGGCTGGAAACCATCGCCGACGTAGTAGTGGTAGAACCGGATGAAGACGGATTGGTGGACATGGAACGCTTTGAGCGCGCGGTAAGCCGGCATGCCGGCCGGGAGACGAAAATCGCCGCCGTGACCTCTTGCTCCAACGTCACCGGTATTGCCACCCCATACCACGATATTGCCGAACTCATGCACCGGTACGGCGGGCTGTGCTTTGTTGACTTTGCCTGCTCCGCACCCTACATAGACATTGACATGCGCCCGCAGGACGAAGCCCGGCATTTGGACGCCATATACTTCTCACCCCACAAGTTTCTCGGCGGCCCGGGTTCCTCCGGCGTGCTCATTTTCGATCCAAAACTTTACAAGATACGCGTACCGGACAGCCCCGGCGGCGGTACGGTGGACTGGACCAATCCCTGGGGCGAACACAAGTACATCGACGAGATTGAAGCCCGTGAAGACGGCGGCACGCCTGCATTCCTCCAAACCATCCGCGTGGCTTTCTCCATCCAACTCAAAGACCAGATGGGGGTGGCCAATATTCATCAGCGGGAAGCGCAACTACTGGAAAGACTTTGGAAGCGCTTTGACAAACTCAACAACCTGCACGTGCTGGCCGACCACCTGCGCGAACGCCTCGGCGTCATCTCCTTTTACATTGATGGCCTGCATTACAACCTCGGCGTAAAGTTGCTCAACGACCGTTTCGGTATACAGGTGCGAGGCGGATGTTCCTGCGCGGGCACTTACGGCCACTACCTGCTGCATGTGTCCCCCCAGGATTCCAAGGCCATCACGGATAAAATCAGTCATGGCGATTTATCCGCCAAGCCGGGCTGGATACGCATGTCCATTCATCCTACCACTACCGATGCAGAAATGGATTACATCCTCGATGCCGTGGAGGCCTTGTGCGCCCATTATCCCCAATGGGGCAAAGACTACGCCTACGACGTGCATACCAATGAGTTTTACCATCTTTCTGATGAGCGGAAACTGAGCGATATGGTGGGTGCATGGTTTGAGGGAAACATGCTTTAAACCGCCTCAATAACAAGTGCCGATGCGCCGCCGCCGCCGTTGCAAATAGCGGCCAGGCCGTATTTGCCCTTATTTTGGTGCAGCACGTTGTTCAGCGTGGTGACGATGCGCGCGCCGGAAGCGCCCAGCGGGTGTCCTAAGGAAACAGCCCCGCCGAAGACGTTCACCTTGTCGAGTTCTGCCTCCATCAATTGGTTGAAAGCAAGAACGACGACAGAAAAGGCTTCATTTACTTCCACGAAGTCTATGTCCTTCATAGTCAGTCCCGCTCTTTTGAGCGCTTTGGGGGCAGCCAGTGCCGGCGTTGTGGTAAACCATTGCGGCTCCTGTTCGGCGTCGGCGAAGGATACGATGCGGGCTAAGGGTTTGAGGCCCAATTCTTTCACCTTGTCCTCGCTCACGATGACCAGTGCCGCCGCCCCGTCGTTGATGGTGGAGGCGTTGGCCGCTGTCACGGTGCCGTCTTTGGTGAAAGCAGGCCGCAGGTCGGGTATCTTGTCGAAATTGACCTTTTTGTACTCTTCATCTTCGCCGATGATCAGCGGATCGCCTTTGCGCTGTGGAAGCTCTACGGGCACGATCTCGTCCTTGAACTTGCCGGAGTTGGTAGCTTCGGCAGAACACTTGTAAGACCGGATGGCGAAGGCGTCCTGTTCCTGCCTGCTGATGCCGTATTTTTCGGCGGTTCGGTCGGCAAATACGCCCATAGCCTGCTGGTCGTACACGTCGAGCAGGCCGTCGCGGGATAGGCCGTCCACCAGCTCGCCATTGCCGTATTTGTACCCGAAGCGTGCCTTGGGGATGTAGAAGGGTATCTGGGTCATGTTTTCCATGCCGCCGGCCACTATGATGTCGGCTAAGCCCAGCATGATGCTCTGGGCGGCAAACATGATAGACTTGGTGCCCGAAGCGCATACCTTGTTTACGGTGGTGCATTGTACGGAAGGCGGCAAGCCGGCATACAGCGCTGCCTGCCGGGCGGGCGCCTGGCCGAGGTTGGCCGACACCACGTTGCCCATGTACACTTCTTCCACAAGTTCAGCCGGCACCCCGGCTTTGGCAAGGGCGCCTTTTATGGCAACGGCGCCGAGTTGAGTGGCTGAAATATCGGAGAAGACGCCCCCGAAGCTGCCCAGCGGCGTGCGGACAGCGGAAACAATATATGCCTGCTTCATCGCATGTGATTTTTTTAGCAAAATAGATTGTGCAGCGTAAAGTTACTTATTCCATTTCTACTGCGCAAGAAGCCCACCTGGGTCAACCCGTTACTTTTTCCGGGGTAAAAAATTTATTGTCAAATACTTATCCCTATTTTGCCATGATTTTTTACCTTTGGTCGGCCCTTTTTTGCATCCGGGGGATTGAAAAACCAGCCGCCGGCCTTCTATTTTTGAAGAAAAAAAGAAATTATGAAAAGATTGGAGCAAAAAGTAGCTGTTGTTACCGGAGGCGCTGCCGGCATCGGGAAAGCCATTTCTGCCCTGTTCGCCGCCGAAGGCGCGCGCGTCGCCATCTGGGATTGGAACGATGAGCTCGGACAGGAAACCGCCGCCGAGGTGGGCGGCAAATTTTATAAAGTCAATACTGCCGACCTGGCCATGGTGGAAGCCGCCGCCAGGCAAACGGCGGAGGATTTCGGCCGTATCGACATTCTTATCAATAACGCCGGCATACTGCGCGACGCTACCCTGATGAAGATCACCGCCGAACAATGGCAGCAAGTCATCGATGTCAACCTCACCGGGGTGTTCAATTGTACCAAAGCCGTAGCGCCCTACATGGTGGAGAAAGGCTACGGCCGCATCGTCAACGCTTCTTCGGTAGTGGGGCTGTACGGCAACTTCGGCCAGACCAACTACGTGGCTACCAAAGCCGGCGTGATCGGAATGACTAAAGTATGGGCGCGCGAACTGGGCCGCAAAGGCATCACCGTAAACGCGATCGCTCCCGGCTTTATCGGCACCGAAATGATCACTGCCATGCCGGAGAAAGTCATTCAGATGATGAACGACAAAACGCCGCTGGGCCGGGTGGGTACGCCGGAGGAGGTTGCCAAAGCTTATTTGTTCCTCGCTTCCGACGATTCCTCCTTCGTCACAGGCTCCGTGCTGAGCGTGGATGGAGGGGTGAGTATATAGGCGGTGCACGGCCCCGGCAGGCGTGTCGGGGCCGCATGCCGATAAAAAATGAGAAATAAACTTCAAAAATTCGGAGATTTCGCGGCATCGCTGTTGCCGCACGAGACGGCATACCTGCTGTCGGTGCAGCAATTTGAAGATGAGCTGAAGCTGGGTATCCTGCAACTCATGCATGAGAACTGCAGCAAGGTGAGCAGGCAAACGCCCTACGATACAGCAATAGACAAGCGCAAATACTCCAATCTCAAAGGCTGGATCGAGGAGCGCTTAGCCGCCGTTGACGTGGACGAGCGCTTCGACTGGCTGAGCTTGATGGAGCGCAAGATCATGACCGACGCCATTGAGCCGCAGGAGGAGAAAATCCTGCTCAAAACCATCCGCGACTACGAAGCGCCGGACTTCTACTTCATGAAATTCTACGAGTTGGTGCAGTTGTACCGGCATTATCTGCTCATCCGCATGCGGTATGCCCACCATCGCCTCGCCAACGAGTTTTTGAAAAAGTTCCAGGGCGCTTTCGACCAAAGCAAGCAAGTGTTTGAGCGTATGCACGAAGCCACGGAGGATATCGTCAATCAATACTCCAAAAACTCTGCTCAATCACTGCATTGGGAAAACTGGCTGACGGAAATTTTTTACAACGAGCAATTGGACGGCCTCAACCGGTACTTTGCCCTGGTGCGACTCACTTTCATTTACTTTAACTATCGCAACTTCGACAAGCTGCTGGAAAAGTACGAATACATAGACAACCTCTTCTCCCGCGGCATGTACTATTCCCGAAGGCTGCTGCTGAATTATTATGGCAACCGCCTGCTGCTGCATACCCGCTTCCAGGAATACGACAAAGCGGAATACTATGGCTACCTCTCTATCCGGGATAAGACCAGCGATTACATTTTTTATGTGAACAACCTGGCCGCAGTGCTCATGCGCCAAAATAAATACCAGGAGGCGCTGCATCTCATGCGCTCGGCTTACCCGGAAATGAAAACCACCGCGGGGTTCCACAACCGCATCGGCTTTGTGGCGCTTTACCTGAAATGCCTCAACCACAATTCACAGTACCGGAGCGCAGAGAATTATGCAGAGTCTTTCCTCTCTGCATACCGCAAAGAGATATTCGAGTACCGCTGGCACATTTTCTTTACTTCCTACATCGAGGCATTGCTCAAGCAGGAAAAATATCCCAAGATACTGAAAACCATTCGCAAACATCAGCTCCTGGAGCGGGAGGAGCAATACAGGAAACACGCCAACTACATGCCCACCATTGCCTGGTATAACGCCGTAGCCATGTATAAGGAAACCCTGCTCTCCAAAGAAGAATTGGAGGCCTTATTGCAGGAATCTGCCGCCCAGATTGAGGCAATGGAAGCCAAGCGTCATCAGCTCAAAGAATTGCTGGATGAGATATATCCACTCGTTCCGGGCATCGTAAACCGGCTCAGGGAGCGGATGGCGCTACCGTAGCGAACTACGCCTCGGCACCACCTCCTCTACAAGAGTGGTTTCGTAATGCTTCACCAACTGAGCTTGCTGCTTGGCCAATTTGTTGAGGAGCCATAATTCCTCTCCCAACGCGGCTTCTTTACTTACCGGATCGGGTTGGTACGGGAGGGTTTTTTTCTTCCGGCTGATGTCAAGGATTTTTTGAATGGTTTGATTTAAGGCAACTTTTGCTTTTAACAAGCGGTGTTTGATGATTCTGCTATTCATGCAAAAACAGGTTTTTGGTTAGGGCGAATTCTTCAATTCGAGCACAATATACACCATAAACGCCGCGAACAAAATTTTAGGTCGCAAAAGATGTTAAAATTTTCGACTAAAATTCAAGCAAAAACCTGTGTTAAATTACAATATACTCGATAGCCGGCGGTTTGCGAATTTTTACTTTTGCAAACCACTGGTCCCGACGAAAAATGGTATAAATTTTTCGCAAACCATTTTTCGTCGGGATTATCCCGATGAAAAATGGTTTATTTTTTTCGCAAACCATGTTTCGTCGGGTAAAAATTGACTTTCAGCCCGGATGCAGCA
>CAZNYK010000142.1:2266-9916 GCA_964577215.1 uncultured Saprospiraceae bacterium | reverse complement strand
TATGATCCTCCTCCCCCATTTCGTCGTGGTCGTCGTCACAATGGTAGATCATGAAGCTCTGCCTTCCCATCACTGGTTGGGTTCTTCCGCCCTGTTGTTTTTCCTTGAGCAGTTTTTGCACGATGCGGTGGCGTTCGTTTTGCAATTCGTTTCGCAGGCGCAGGTCTTCCTGGCGATCGAAGAAGCGGATGCCGTCGATGAAGGTCATTTCCGCTTTGGCATATACCGATAGCGGGTGATCGGACCAGAGCACGACGTCGGCGTCTTTGCCGGGCTTGAGGCTGCCCACGCGGTGGTCGATGCGCAGGAGTTTGGCCGGGTTGAGGGTCACAAACTTGAGCGCGTCCTCCTCCGAAACGCCTCCGAAGAGGACGGCTTTGGCAGCTTCCTGGTTGAGACGGCGGGCCATTTCGGCATCATCGGAGTTGAAGGCAACGGTGACGCCCTGCTCATGCATGATGGCGCCGTTGTAAGGAATGGCGTCATATACCTCGTATTTGTATGCCCACCAGTCGGAGAAGCTGGAGCCGCCGGCGCCGTGTTTGGCCATTTTGTCGGCCACCTTGTAGCCTTCGAGGATGTGCGTAAAAGTATTGACCTTAAAGCCGTGGCGCTCGGCCACTTTCATCAGCATGTTGATCTCGCTTTGGCGGTAGGAGTGGCAGGAGATGTGGCGCTTGCCCTCCAGGATTTCGAGCAGCGCTTCCATGTCGAGGTCTTTGCGGTAAGGCCGGCCCGATGCTTTCAGCGCGCCGTATTCCTTGGCGCGGGTGAAGTGATCGTTATATACTTCCTCTACGCCCATGCGGGTTTGCGGGAAGCGGTCGCTGCCGGTTCCCCAGTTGGATTGTTTGACGTTTTCGCCGAGGGCAAACTTGATGAATCCCGGAGCGCCTTCAAATATCATCTTTTCCGGCGCGTAGCCCCAGCGCAGCTTGATGATGGCCGACTGCCCGCCGATGGGGTTGGATGAGCCGTGCAGGAGTTGGGCTGTTGTAACCCCGCCCGACAACTGCCGGTAGATGTTGACGTCGTCGGAGTTGACCACATCGCCTATGCGAACCTCAGCGCTGCTGGCTTGCGTGCCTTCGTTTACCCCCCGCGATATGCCGATGTGGGAGTGCTCGTCAATGATGCCGGCGGTGAGGTGCCTGCCCGTGCCGTCTATCACGATGGCATCCGGTACTTTCAGGCCTTTGCCCACCTGTGCGATCTTGCCGTTGCTCAACAACACGTCGGCGTTTTGAAGGATGCCGTCTTTTTCGTTGGTCCAGACTGTGGCATTGGTGATAAGGTAAGTACCGGCCTTCGGAGGAGCAGTCCAGCCGTATGCGCCGAAGGGATAATTTACTGCACCCGGCTCAGGCTTGGCGGCGGGTTTTTCATCCCGCTTTTTGACTTCGGCCGCATCGTTGGGGCCGACCCATCCGGCAGACCAGGCCACCTGGCGGCCTGTATCGTCTTCACCCGTGCCCGACCAGTTTTTGCCGGATATCACGCCGGAGAGGCGCACCCGGTTTTCACCTTCTTTTATGGCGAAGGACAGAGTTATCAGCCCTTTGCTGTAAGTGTGCTTTGCTTTTACGAAGGAGGTGTCGCCTGTCTGGATTTTAATTTCCGGGGCTTCATCCGTGCCGCTCACCACCATAGAGTAGCGCCATAGGGCAGGCGCGGGGGATGACGCGGACATTTCGAGATTGTATTTGCCCAATATGTCGGGTGCATCCATATCCTTGAGCACGTAGGGCTTGCCGTTTACCCAATGGTGGTAAATTTTGGCGTCTTTAGCAAACACATTGCCGTTGGCAATGAAGAAGTTGGCGATTTTACCCGGCGCCAAGCTGCCGAGCTTGTCGCCGGCGCCCATGAGCACGGCAGGTGTGTGGGTGAGGGCTTTGAGCGCATCCTGCTCGGACAGGCCGTACTCGATGGCTTTGCGCACTTGCGCCATAAACTCCGACTTGTTGCGAAGGCCGTGGGCTGTGAGCGCGAAAGGGATGCCTGCTGCGGCTACGCGGGCGGCATTGGAGGGGGCCATTTCCCAGTGTTTGAGCTGGGTCAGGCTGATGCGCCGGGCGTCGAGCGGGTCTTCCACATCGTAAGCCTCTGGGAAGTTGAGCGGCAGGATGAGGGAGGAACCGGTTTTTTTGAGTTCATCCAAACGCTGGTACTCATCGCCGGCGCCTTTGATGATGTAGGTGATGCCGAATTCCTTGCCGATGGCCGCAGCGCGCAGCGCATCCAAGCGGTCTGCCACCTCGAACACCTGCGGCAGGGCCGCGAGTTCGTTCCAGGCGTTCAGGGAAATGTTGAACTCCTCCTTAGCTTGTGAAGCCTGGTACCACTGCGCGTCGTAGTATGTTTGCCGCAGTAGGGCGATACTGCCCATGAGGGAGGAGGGATAGTCCTGGCGGGAGTTGCCCTTGCGGAAGGACAGGTGGTGGGCGGCTTTGTCCTTCACGATGAGCTTGTGTTCGTTCTCCTCGCCGAGTACGACGAGGGTGGAGCTGCCGCGGGAGATGCCGTCGTGCTGATGGCTGAGCGCAGCGCCGAAGCCGATGTCGCGCAGGGGCTTGGCCGTTTTTTCGTCGGCGCTGAAAACCTCGTGCGCGCGGAATTCGGGTTTAAGCGCTTCGTTCCAGCCGTAAGCGCCTTTTTTGGAGCTGGTGCGCTGTGCCGGCCCGCCGAACATGCGTCCACCGGCGGGGGCATCCTGGCGCAGGGCCGGCATGCCGTAGTCGGTGTAGAGATCAATGAACGAGGGGTAAATGGTCTTGCCTTTGAGGTCGATGACGACCGCATTGGGCGGCACCGTCACTTTCTGGCCCACGGCTTCCACCTTGCCGTCGTGGATGAGCAGGGTGGCTTTTTCCAGGCGCTCGTTGTACGAGGTGTGGATGGTGGCGTTGGTGAACGCATAGAGCCCTTCGCGCTGGTCATACACCCCGTTTACGGGGAAGGTGACCTGCGCAAAGAGCTGGCTTTGAGCCATAAATAGCGCTGCCAGCCAAAAAAAGGCAAATCGCAGATAGCCGGTCATAGTCGAGTGATTACAGTTAAAAAAATGTCTGTTTGTAAATTTTAGCGGACAATTTTAGGGAACTTATGGGGAATGGAGGTAAAAAGTTTTGCATTTTTCATTGATCTGGCCGCATGCCTGATGCTTCGGATGGTACCATCTCTGAACTCACATCAATCCCCGTTGATCTGATAGCCCTGGTAAGGAGAGAATAGATACCTCCCCCGCCCCGAATTTTTTTTCTTTTCCTTTGCCGTTCCAAAGCCTTGTCATACCTTTGCACCGTTTTTTGAAAAGCCTTCTCTTCATACGTAAAAATACGGTACGCAAACATGGAAAATATCGGCTACGTCAAGCAAGTCATCGGCCCGGTAGTGGACGTGAGCTTCTCCGGCGAAAACTCTAAACTCCCGGAAATTTTCAACGCACTTGAAATCAAACGCCCCAACGGCGAAACGCTGGTGCTGGAAGTGCAGCAACACCTCGGCGAAGACAGTGTGCGCACCATCGCAATGGATTCTACTGACGGCCTCACCCGCGGCGCCAAAGTAGTGGACACCAATCTCGCTATTACCATGCCCGTAGGCGAGGAGATCAAAGGCCGCCTCTTTAACGTGGTAGGCCAGGCCATTGACGGCATCGGCGAAGTGGTCAAGACCAAGGGTGCTTACCCCATCCACCGCAAGCCTCCTACTTATGAAGAACTCTCCACCTCCAAAGAGGTGCTCTATACCGGCATCAAGGTCATTGACCTCATCGAGCCTTACATGAAAGGCGGTAAGATCGGCCTCTTCGGGGGCGCCGGTGTTGGCAAAACGGTGTTGATCATGGAGTTGATCAACAACATTGCCAAAGGCTACGAAGGCATCTCCGTGTTCGCCGGCGTAGGCGAGCGCACCCGCGAAGGCAACGACTTGCTGCGCGAAATGATCGAATCCAACGTGATCCGCTACGGCGACGCTTTCAAGCACAGCATGGAAGAAGGCGGCTGGGACCTGAGCAAAGTGGATATGGAAGCCCTCAAAACATCCCAGGCTACCCTCGTGTTCGGCCAGATGAACGAACCGCCCGGCGCCCGCGCCCGCGTGGCTTTGTCCGGCCTTACCGTTGCGGAATACTATCGCGACGGCGACCTGAGCGATCCCACCGGCGGCCGCGATATCCTTTTCTTTATCGACAACATATTCCGCTTTACCCAGGCCGGCTCCGAAGTGTCCGCACTTCTCGGCCGTATGCCTTCCGCCGTGGGTTATCAGCCTACCCTGGCTACGGAAATGGGCCTCATGCAGGAGCGCATCACCTCCACCCGCCGGGGTTCCATCACCTCCGTGCAGGCGGTTTACGTACCTGCGGATGACCTTACCGACCCGGCGCCGGCAACCACCTTTGCGCACTTGGATGCAACGACGGTATTGAGCCGAAAGATCGCAGCCCTCGGTATCTATCCCGCCGTGGACCCGCTCGACTCTACCTCCCGCATTCTCGACCCCCTCGTACTCGGCGACGAACACTACAACTGCGCACAGCGCGTGAAGAACATATTGCAGCGCTACAACGAATTGCTCGACATCATCGCCATCCTCGGCATGGAAGAACTCTCCGACGAGGACAAGCTCGTGGTACACCGCGCCCGCCGCGTGCAGCGCTTCCTCTCTCAGCCCTTCCACGTGGCCGAGCAATTCACCGGCATCCCCGGTGTGTTGGTACCCATCGAGGAAACGATCCGCGGCTTTACCATGATCATGGAGGGCGAAGTGGACGAGTATCCCGAAGCAGCTTTCAACCTCAAAGGCACGATAGACGAAGTGATTGAGGCCGGCAAAAAGATGCTGGCAGAGGTGGCTGCCTAAGGATCAGGCAAGAGGAAGCGGTCTGCGGATGGTTTGTACCCGCGACCCCTCCCTCGAGGTTCAAAGTCTCCAACCACTTTAACCTTGACACTTTACACTTTAACCTTCTCAACATGAAAATTTCTGTGCTGACGCCCGAACGCGAAATATTCCAGGGTACGGTCACTTCGGTAAAAGTGCCCGGAACGCTCGGCGAGTTCCAGATATTAAATAATCACGCACCCATCGTATCTTCTCTCGAACCCGGCGTCATCCACGTGGTGACGGCGCAGGGCGAGTACCGCTATTTCGACGAGGAAAGCGGCGAGATCAAAACGGCGCAAGAACCTGGCAAAACGCTGGATTTCAAGATTTCCGGCGGCTTCGTGGAAGTGCTCAACAACGAGATTTCCCTGCTGGTACAAGGCGTGCGCGAAAAGATTGACTGAAAAGTCATTTTGCTGAATTTAACGGCTGAAGTTGCTCCGCAGCTTCAGCCTTTTTTATGCCGCCTCAGTATTTATCATAGATCAGTTTCAACACCCTTTGCATTTCCTCCCTAACAGGATTGGGACCTGTGCTGAAATTGTTGTGCATAAAGCTGAAAATAAGCACCTTGCCCTTTTGGGTTTTCACAAACCCGCTCAGGCAATGTACATAGCGCAGGGTGCCCGTTTTGGCAAAAACATAGGGCTTGCCCTCAGGCCCGGCATACCAGCCCCGGATGGTGCCGGATACCCCGCCGGCGGGGAATATCCCGAACAGGCGCTCCTGCGGTTGTTGCTTGTAAAGCTGATGGAGAATATGCACTACCGTGCGCGGAGTGAAGAAGTTGTAGCGGGAAAGGCCCGACCCGTCCCACCATTCCAGGCGATCAGGCACATCGCGCAGAAAGCGCTCCCGGGCGAAGTCGATTACTTTTTTGCTGTTTTGCTGGTTGAACAACTGCTCGGAGCACATCAGCAGCAGTTGCTCGGCTATGAAATTGTCGCTGTTTTGCATCAACCGCTTGTAGAGGGTGTCATGGGCGGGCATGTAAAGGGTGCGTACCGCTCCGGCAGGCAGCAGGCCCGCATCGATGAGCCCCACCGTGCGCCTGAGGGTGTCTGAAAGCAGTCGTGCCAGCAATTCGGGCGAATAGTCGAAAGGCACGTCTGTTTCATAACCTGCCCGGCGCAATGCGGCTGCATTATATTCAAAGCGGTTGCCTCGTTCAATGCGCTGAATGGCCGCGCTTCGCTCCTCTTCCAATTGCGGCCCGTAAAACAAACTGTCTTTGAAAAAAGCAGGATGTGCCATAAAGCCGCTATCGGTTCCCATAGAGCGAAATCGCGCTACGTTGCCGTATATGGGCATGGGCGAACGTTCAGGCTGGTAATAATCGGTGTAATCAGCCCAGGACCAACCCGGGCCGAAGTGGTTATCCCTGAAGTTGAAATCCGTAAAAAACAAAGATTCGGGGCGGGTGCGCAGAAACGTCAGCACGGCAGTGTCGGGCGGCAGGTCGGGATGCAGGAATGCCGGGTTGCCGGCCCCCCAAAAGACCAAGGTGTCGCCCATATCCAAATAGCGCAACACGGGCAGGCTGTCGCCCAGGATATTCAGGGCCGTGAGCAGCGTAAGGATTTTGGTATTGGAGGCCGGGGTGAAGTACTTGTCGGCATTGCGCGAAGCCACCATTTCACCGGTTTGCGGATCGAAGAGCGCAAGCCCGGAAAAACTCTGCGCAAAGACCTTGGGGTCGGAGATCATGTTCTCCACCGAGTGGTACTTCTTCACGCGCGGAGCTTTCTTTTTTTGGGCAAGGGCTTCCGTGTGCAAGAGGCAGAGTACGATGAAAAGGAGAAAAGTCAGTATCTTAGCGGAGATTCGCATGTTTTTGGCGGCAAAGTAAATTTTTTTTAAGAAGATATGCGTCGCCGTTCCTTTATAAATTCATAGCCGAATGGACCAGAAAGAACAAATGCCTCCGGACAAGCCCAGCGATAAACTCTTCAAAGCGGTATTCAAGCGGACGGAGCATGCCAGGGAAATTCTTGCGGCACAGGCGCCCAAGGAACTCCTGGAAATGCTGAACATTGACACGATCCGTTTATCCGATTCCAGCTTTATAGATGAGCAACTCCGGGAAGAATTTGCCGATATTGTTTTCACTTGCCGCACGAAGGATGGAGAAGAAGTGCTGATCACCTTTATTCTTGAGCATAAATCATACCGGCCTTCGTACCCACCATTCCAGATCATGCATTACCAAGACAGAGTGTGGTCCAATCAAATTATTGAAAAAGGCGGCTATCCCACTCCCATCGTTCCAGTGCTTTTTTACCATGGCAACGAAGATTGGTATTTGAAACCTTGGTCTGCCTACATTAGGGGTTGGAGTGACGTTTTTCAACCCTACACGCCGCCCGGCGGTTATGTATTGGTTGATTTGTCCAACATTCCGGATGAGGAGATCAAGCTGTTTCGGTCTGGGTTCTTGAAGACCGCCTTGTTGCTGATGAAACATCGCTTAGAGCGGGAGTTTTTGTTGGAAAATTTACTATTGATCATTAATTTTGTCGAGGCAGACGAAATAGACATTGACACCAAAATACAAAACATGATCCTGGCCCTGCGGTATTTGCAAGGACTCAAGGTCGTAAAATGGGAAGAAATTATGGAAAGATTGAGATCCGCAAACTTATCCAAAGAAACGCTCGGCATATGGGAGGAAATCAGGCAAGATGCCTACGAAGAGGCCTACGATGAAGCATATTCCGAAGGCCGGGCAGAAGGCCGGGCAGAAGGCCGGGCAGAAGG
>CAZNYK010000142.1:0-2166 GCA_964577215.1 uncultured Saprospiraceae bacterium | reverse complement strand
GAAGGCCGGGCAGAAGGCCGGGCAGAAGGCCGGGCAGAAGGGATGCAGGAAGCCAAAGATATCATTGCCTCTCTAATCTTGCACCTGCCGGATGCTTCTGACGAGACTATCGCCAATTTGACTTCCAAACCTGAGGAACTGGTTTCGCAGATCCGCAGGGATATGGATGCCAAATAGCCGGCGAACCCGGGTGGGGAAAATGTATGTTCTCTTCCGGGCTAATTCAATAACACCCTTGTGCTTTGGCTAACGTGAACATCATCTTAATCAACTACTTACGCATAATCTTCCTTTGCCTGCTCCTGGCGCCTCCCTTGTATTTACAAGCGCAGGCTCCGCCTGATTCCGTAGCGATACATTTTCGCGAGGTAGAGCAATCCCTTGTCCTGCTCCGCAACCAAGGCAACCTGCTGCCGCTGGGTAAGTTAGACTCCACCCGTATCGCTTACTACGACCTCAACGGCCAAAGCGGCAGCGAGTTGGAGAAGACACTGGCAAAATATACCATCGTGGAAAGGCCCGGGTTGCAAGACGGCTTGTCGGCGGCCGAAGCTATACTATGGGCAGAAGAGCAAGCCAAACGGTACGACGTATGCATCATAGGCATTCGCGACGATGTTGGCGAGGGTGGGGTGTTGCCCGGCTATCTCCGCGCGCAGTTTCTGGTTCAATACCTGATGGAACGCCGCCCCTGTGTGGTACTGACGTTTGGATCCGGGCGCGCATACGGGTATTTGCCCAGGCTTGCACAGGCGGCAGCGCTGATCCATTCGCCTGCTTCGGGAACTTGGGCAGAGTCGCTCGCCGCGCAGGCCGTATTCGGCGCAGTGGGCTTGAGCGGCAGCCTGGAGCAAGACTTGAGCGCAGATTTTCCCCGCGGGCACGGCCTGCAATCCGCCGGCGGCCTTCGCCTGCGCTACTCGCCGCCCGCCGTTGCCGGCATGGACGAGCAAGTCCTGCGCGACAGCATAGCCGCCATCGTGCAGCAAGGCATAGAAGCCGGCGCTTTCCCCGGCGCCCAGGTGCTGGTAGCCAAAAACGGCCATGTGGTGTATCACGAGGCTTTCGGATTTCACACCTACGACCATCTCCGCCCGGTAAGCACCGAAGACATTTACGACTTCGCCTCCGTTACCAAGATCACTACCGGCCTTCCTTCCGTGATGAAACTGCACGGTGAAGGCGCCTTCGATCTGGATGCGCCGCTGAGTACATACTACCCGCCCTTTCGCAGGTCCAACAAGGCCGACCTTACCTTCCGCCATATCTTTGCCCATCAGGCGCGGCTCATGGCATGGATTCCGTTCTGGCGCGGCGCCCTCAAAGGCAATGCCCGCAACCCCTGGCAAAAACGCTGGGAGGGCTCGATGAACAACGCCGGCAAGTTCAAACCCCGCACTTTCACCCAAGATTCCAGCGCCGCTTATCCCGTATTGGTGGCCGAGAGGCTTTGGCTGCACCGGAAATACAAATCCCGCATGCTGGATGCCATCAAACGATCGCCGCTCAACGAAAAGCCGGGCTATGTGTATTCCGACCTCTCTTTTTACCTCTGGCCTGAAATTGTGCCCCGCCTGACCGGCGTGGACTTTGAGGCGTACATCAAGCAGAATTTTTACCGCCCGCTCGGCGCCCATACGCTTACTTTCAATCCTTTGCGGTTTTTCTCCAAAGACAGGATCATACCCACTGAGCGCGACACCTTCTTCCGCATGACGCTGCTGCACGGCCGCGTCCATGACGAAGGCGCCGCCATGCTGAGCGGCATCAGCGGCCACGCCGGCTTGTTCGGCTCCGCCAACGACTTGGCCAAGCTCATGCAGATGTACCTCAACAAGGGCGAATACGGGGGGCGGCGCTTCATCGCCGCCGCATCTATAGAAGAATTCACCCGCTGCGCTTTTTGTCCGGAAGGCAATCACCGCGGGCTCGGTTTCGACCGGCCGTTGGAGACGCACCACCCCACGCGCAGCTACACGGCGCCCTCGGCAAGCCAGGCGAGCTTCGGGCATTCCGGCTACACCGGCACTTTTACCTGGGCCGACCCGGAAAACGGGCTGCTGCTCATTTTTTTCTCCAACCGCGTATATCCCACCCGGGATAACAGGAAGCTGTACGATCTGGGCATCCGGCCGCGTTTGCACGAGGTGCTGTACAAGGCTGTCC
>CAZNYK010000141.1:8325-10019 GCA_964577215.1 uncultured Saprospiraceae bacterium | reverse complement strand
GAGGGACTCGAACCCCCGACCAGCTGATTACAAATCAGCTGCTCTACCAACTGAGCTACACTGGCTTGAATGGCGGTTGAAAAACCGGAAGATCAAAGCAAATGCTATTTCTACATTTCAAAGCAACTGATTCTCAAGACTTAACCCCCTGAAAACCAGATTGATTTTGGACTTTTCAAGACTTTTCTCGAAAAGCGATTGCAAAGATACGACTATTGCCTCAAAATTTCCAAATGAAAAAAATAAATTTTTAGGGTTTTTCTCACTCGGGGTTCCTTGCTGCTCCATGAAGGCATAACCCGGGAATTGCAGGAAAAATTCCATAAAAAAAGCCGCCCCCGGAGGGAACGGCCACTCTGTTCTTTACAAATGATATTTGAAGTCAATCCACTTTTTCTTTATACCGGATTAACTGCCGGCGCAGCGCTTCCACCGCGGAAGCTACTGAGGCCTCAAAAGTTTTTCGGCTTTCCTTGGCTATGAGTATATTTCCCGGAACATTGATCCTTACCTCGGCTATCTTGTCCCGCACCTGGCCCGCGTTCTCTAATTTTAGTACCACATGGGCGTCAATGATGCGGTCAAAGAACTGATCCATTTTGACCAGTTTGCGCTCGACGTATTCAATCAACTTCTGGTCGGCCTTGAAGGCTACCGATTCGGTGTACACTCTCATAATCCACAGTTTAAACGATGAAACAATATAATAAAACTCACGATTTATCCTTAACGGCTTTAGGATGCGCCTGCAGATAGACTTGCCGCAGCCGCTCGATCGAGTTGTGCATATACACTTGCGTAGCAGCTAAGCTGCTGTGCCCCAAAAGCTCCTTGACGGCATTGAGATCGGCGCCGTTGCCGGATAAATGGGTGGCGAAAGAATGCCGGAGCACATGGGGGCTGCGCTGTTCAGATGTGGTCACAACCGATAAATACCGCCGCACCAAATTATACACTTGCTTTGGATACAAGGGTTTGCCGGCTTCATTTAACAACAATACCCCGGAATCGAGGCCCGGGAATTCGCGGGAGCGCGCTGCAATATAATTATGCAGCCGGTCCTCCAGGGTCTTGCCGAAAGGTATGATGCGCTCTTTGGAACCCTTGCCGAAAACGCGCAAAGAGCGGCGCTCCATGTCGATGTCTGAAATTTTGAGACCTATCAGTTCTGAACGGCGCAGCCCGGCCTGGTAGAGGAGTTCAAGCGCGGTTCTGTCGCGCTCAGCAGCAAAACCCTCCCCAAATTCCACGCGGGTAAACAAGATTTGCATATCCTCCTGACCAATGACGGCGGGGAGGCGTTTGCCCACCCTGGGCAGCGTCAATTGCTGTACGGGATTGTGCTGCACTTCTCCGCGCTTGCGCAAAAAGCGAAACCAGGATTTGACCGCCGAAATTTTGCGGTGCACGCTCCGGGCGGAACAATCCCGCCCCAGTAAATCTACCATCCAGGAGCGAATATGCACAGGTTCAATTTCCTGCGGCGTATATATATTATAGGTGTCGGCGAGAAAGACCTTCAATTGCTCAAGGTCACTCTCGTAAGCCAGGAGAGTATGCGGGGAGAAGCGCTTCTCAAATTCCAAATACTGCAAAAAGGCGTTCACATTCATGCGCTCCGGTGAGGTTGTTCAATTCTCTGATACGAGGCTCAAGGTAAGACTTTCTGAGGAAAAAGTCAAGGGGGAGGGGGA
>CAZNYK010000141.1:0-8225 GCA_964577215.1 uncultured Saprospiraceae bacterium | reverse complement strand
GTTCCGGGTACCGCCCTATGCACTTTGCTCCATGCTCCTTACCTTTATGGCATGAAAAAAGAAAAAAAAGAAAAGCACTTCATTCAGCGGCCGGCGTATCCGGGCGGTCCGAAGGCCATGCGGGAATTCTTACGGCACAATCTCCAATACCCCGAAGAAGCCCGCCTCAACGGCATTGAAGGCACCGTTGCCATTCGCTATGAGATCGATTTCAAAGGCAATGTAACAGACGTGCAAATCCTCACCAGCTTGGGGCACGGCTGCGACGAGGAGGCCATCAGGCTGGCTAAGTTGCTCAAATTCGACGTACCGGTCGCACGCGGGCTGAAGGTTAGCTTTCACAACACGCTCAAAGTACACTTCAAGGCGCCGAAACCTTCACCGCAGCAGGGAATGCATTATAATTACGTGCCCTCTGCCCCTAAGAAAAAGAAAACAGAAGAAGGAAAACCTGAAACCGGAACAGGAACCGGCTATTCTTACACTGTCACCTTTAACAGTTAAATCTGTCTCCCCAAAAACTGAATTGACCTCAATTTCATTTTTATTATTAACTCAAAACCATTCCGGATATGAAAAATTTCTTTCCAATTGTTCTTCTTGTCTTTATCCTGTTGGGTGCTGTTTCTCTTGAAGGCCAAACGTACGACCAACTCAACGTTCAGTTACAGTTTTTCAACCATTACGGGAAAGCCTATCAAAGAGGCAGCTTGGCGCCGTCATATGTGGGGTCGGAATTTTACAACGACGAGTGGATGCCGATGGATGTCAAGTTTAAGGATACCCTGCTGAGGTTTGACTCGGTGAAGATCAACCTGATCAACTCAAACATCGAATTGCTCTACAACGGGGAGGAAAAAATGGTCGCCAACCACTTCTTCGAGTATGTGTTGATCCCGGATGGCAAACAAAACAAAATGATGATTTCGGCCAACTTTTTTTCGTATGACAACAAGCCCATGCAGGGATTTGTGGAGGTTTTAGGCACGAGTGACACAAAGGTGCTTGCTCAGCACTATATCCTCATAAAAGAACCCCATGCCCAGGCGCATATTACAGGCGGATACACCACGAACCGCTTGATGAAAGAAAGCGAAAATTACATTTACGAAGGTGGAAAACTCACGCTCATAAAAAAGAAGAAAGACCTTCAGGAGTATTACCGCCGCAAGCAGGGCACATTGGAAAGATACATGAAGGAGAATACTACTAACATCAGAGACGCCAAACAACTGTTGACCTTAGTGGAGCAGATGTCTTCCAAAAGCTGACAAAAACACATGATCCTTTCTCTGATTTTCGCCAATCAAAATTAAGGCCGCAATAAAACAAAAGAGGGAATGACCTTTCGGCCATTCCCCTTTTTTTATATCCTTCATGGCAAAGGACTATTATCTTACCTCAAACCGGCAGGCCAGGGCTTACCCGGATTCGCCGTGAGGGTAACCGTACCTTCTTCGTTGGATGTATTAACCCACCTGAAAACCAAGCTGGTACCGTCATTGCTGATAAAGTTGAACGTGTAGCTGTCGCCGTATTTGTCCGTTCCGGAGAAGGAAAGCTGACCGCAGGCATCATTTAACCTAACGCCTGTTCCGGTGAATACATCGCCATAACAATCCCAGAAGCCGAAGGTAGCATCAGAAACGGTGTAAGACGGTGAACCGGGACTCACTGGAGTGAAGGTAACCGAGCCCGTGATCGTTCCCGGGCATGAGCCGAATACAGACATCATATTGGTTGAAGAAAAAGCGAACGTACCTCCCAAATCTGAAGGACACACCACCGGAATGCGGTAGAAGAACGGCGAGCGGTAGTACTGGCCGCCGGAAATATCCGGGCTAAGATTGGTGTTGGTATAAGTACGTCCCTGCTTATCGGTAAGGATGAGGCGGAACTCAAAGAAGTCGCCGCCGGTAATGTCGGCAGCCGTCAGGCCCATGGCCTGCAACGCCTCCGGTACGGTGACCTCAATGGTAGCAGCCGGATAGGGGCTGCCGGTAGATTGGTGTACCAGCGGGTCAATGACCGTATGCGGTTTGAACTCAGAAGCGGGTACAGATTTCACCTGCACTTCATTGGTCAATCCCTGGCCTCTTCTGCGGCGCACCAGCACGTCCACTTTTTCCACGGTTTTGCCGTCTTCGACATCCACTGCTTCCACCATAACGGTGAACTTACTGCTGGACAATGCGAAGAAGTTGAAGTTGGGCGTCACACTCAGGGTGCGCAAATACACCCCGGTATTGAAGTCCGAATAAGGAATAGCCGGGTCAACAAAGTCCGTACAAGCCGAGATGGCAAGTGCGAGCACAAGCCCGAACAGAACTTTTATTTTGCTCATTTTTTAATGCGTTTTTGAGTTAATTAATAAATCCGTCCGGGTTGTTGTCCCAGAACACCTTCACATCGTGGCTGGCCTTTTGGCTGGCATTGGAGTTGAGGGTCACAAAATCGTTGGGATAGAAGAACGAACGCGGGAACTTGCCGAAGTTCGCAATCTGGCCCGGCTGCATATTGTTCGGCTGACCGGTGCGGCGGTAGAGGTTGTATGCCTCATTGCCGTTGGCAAAAAGCGATATCCAGTATTCGCGGGCAATAACGTGCATTCTGTCTGACGTAGAAGCACCTGCGTCATAATCGGCGCCGATCTTATCCAAATATTGGGTACGATCAGCATCGAAGGCCGCGTTGGAGCGGTATGCCAAGATCTTGGGCGCCTCGGCAGTAGTGAGTGCCCATGTACGCACGAAGTTGATGTGCTTCTGTGCGCCGGAAAGCATGGCCGCCTTGGCTGCGGCAGGATCATTGCGCAAGGTAAGATGCACCTCGGCCAGCATGAAGTCCGCAAAAGCAGCCAGCATGATCGGCTCAAGACCTGCACCGCCGGCGCCGCGGTTGGCAGCGGCCATCGGAGCGGGAGTGTCGTTATCAAAGGTGCCGCCTGCCGGGTACACGCCCCAAAGCGTACGTCCGAGGTTGTCTGGCGGAATACCCTGAGGATCAAGGTGATCCCGTCCCCAATATCCGCGCGTGCCGGGCAGACACCATGGCATATCAAGAGGATAGTGAGCAGGCAGGAATTCGTCTATACAACGAATCTGAGAAGCATTGGTCGGATTCACACCTACTTGGCGATAGAAGTAATACTTGGCGCGCGGATCGTCAAAGCCTTTGGCCTCAGTCAGATGCCACATAAAGAAGTTGGACTGATAATCGCCACCACCGTTGGGGTACTGGCCATCGTAGCTCGGGTCAATGCTGAAGGGGTCTTGAAGGCTGACCCCATAGCGCCAGTAAAAATCGTCGGTATCCTTGAGGAGGTTGTCCTCTGTTATGAGCGCGTTGATGGCCGTAGTAGAGCCGGCGCTGTCAATGAGCCTGCGGTTGAGGTGGTAACGCAGCATCAGCGTGTTGACTAAGCGCGTCCAGCGCGTGTAGTTTCTATTATAGAAGAAGTCGTTAGGCGTACCTACCGAGTTCAGTGTAGCAAAATTGGCCTTGGCCTCGGTGAGCAAGTCGAGCGCTTTACTATACACTTCTGCGCCGGAGTCCACCTTCGGATTGAAGTTAGCCGGATCGAGCGCTTCAGAAAACGGCACGTCTCCGAAAGTATCCACCAATACCATCCACACATACGCCTCAAGGGTTTGTGCAATGGCTAAGTGACGGCGGAAATTGCCTTTTTCGGCCAGGTCTTTCAGCGTTTTGATGTCGGTGAGGATGGCGGCGTAAGCAGTACTCCAGGTGCCATTTTGATTAACAGCCTGATGACTGATCTCGTAAGTATCGGAAGCCTGGTGCTCAATGCGGGTAACACGGGCGCCACGCGAACTGGTGCCTCTGTAAAAGCCAACGAAATCTGCCTGAATGCGATTCAGGAGAAAATCCACGTTGGTGCTGGTGGCGGTTACTTCATTGGGGTTGTCGAGAAACTCGTCGAAATCGCACGAGCTTACTACGAAAACACTCGCAATGAGTAGTATTTGAAAGAATATTCTCTTCATTGTTAAGTTGTTTATTGTTTAGAATGTTAAGTTGAGCGTAGCGCCGAATCTGCGCGCGCTCGGGCCGGTCAGGTAGTCGAAGCCCAAACCGTTGCCAACACCTGTACTCAACACGTCAGTGTCGAAGTTCACAAACTTCGGCATGTTCAGCGCGCGGAACCACAGGTTGGAACCGGAAATTGTCAGAGAAGCACCTTTAAACGGCGACTTGCCCAACACCTTGGCCGGCAGGTTGTAAGACAGCGAAGCTTCGCGGATGCGGAACGTAGAGCCGTCGAACGTGATGGCCTCGTCGGTGAAGAAGTAGTTGTCGAAGAAGTAGTTGGCGGCTGTTACCTGAACGTTGTTCGGGGTGCCGTCTTCCTGCACACCCGGCAGGATGAGCGACAGGGCGCGATCCAACTGGTCGGTATCCTTGCTCAAACCACGCGCCAAAACGCCTTTCACCGTGTTGCTCACGATAACGCCTTTGTGGCGGTACTCCAACATAAAGGACAAGGTAAAGCCTTTGAAGCTGAATGCGTTGATCAATGAAGAGGTGAATTCCGGGTTCGGGTCGCCCAATTCTACGATCTCGGAACTCTCCTTGTAACGTCCGTTAGACAACACAATTTTGTTGCCGTTGGCGTCGCGCTCAATGCCGATACCCTTGATGAGACCGTAAGGTCTGCCGGCGATAGCGAAGTTGCCCAGGTTGGTAAAGCCGGAGAATACCACTTCTTCCAAGCCCTCGGCCAGTTCCTCGATGGTAGAACGGTACATGCCGTAGTTGGCAGTGATGTCCCAGTTGAAGCCGGAACGCGTCTTGACGGGTGTAATGGTAGCATTCACTTCTACGCCGCGTGTACGCATCTTGCCGATGTTGATGGAGGTGCCGGTAAAGCCGGTCGCAGGGTCAATCGGCGCGTCCGTAATCAGGTCCTTTGTATTCCTGTCATATACAGACAAGTCCAATTTGAAGCGATTGTTGAACATCACCGCTTCGGCGCCGAATTCCAGTTCCTGCTGCAACTCAGGCTTCAGGTTGGGGTTGCCCAAGTTGTTATCTATCGTCTGAGTAGAGAACAGGTTGCCGCCTGCATCCGCCCAGCCACGAGGATTCTGTATCAGAATGTTGCGGGTGCTGTATGGGCTGGGGAAACCAGCAGAAGTGCCGTAACCCAAACGCAACTTCAAGTAACGAAGCGTTTTGGATTCCAGGCCGGGAATAGCGGAAGTAGGAATGAAAGATATACTGGCGCCCGGGTAGAGAATGCGACGGTTGTCTTTCTCTACAGTAGAAGTCCAGTCGTTGCGGGCCAGTACGTTCACGAACAGGTAGTCGTTGTAGTCCAACGTGGCGCTGCCGTAAATACCAGCGCGGCGCTCCTGAAAGATAGAGTTGATACGGCCCCCGAACGGATTGCGGGCAGAAGCCGTAACGAAGTTGGCGTGGTTGAACAGGCCGAAGGTCAGTTGATTGGTGGAACCGATACCAGCTTGCTCGTAGTCGTCAGCGCGGTAGTTACCCCCCAACAAGGCCGTGAACGTCAATTTGTCGCTGAACCTGGAATTAAAGTTCAGGTTCAGATCGTGGTTCCAGATTGTGTTCTTGATGTTGGTAGTTACATAAACCCCACTGTTCACCAAGGCGCTCTGGCCTGCGCCGCCGCCTTTGTTAAGCTTTATTTCCTGATTCTCTGTGTAGGTATCCAAACCTATGCGATACACCACGCTGAGGTTTTTGCTCAGGTCGTAGTTGAGCGACGTAGAGTTGAAGAAACGGTTGACGATGCTGGTGTTGGAGTAGTATCTGGCTGCCCAAAGCGGATTGGTGATGTCGTTGCCGCCGCGGTAGTAAACAGAGCTGCGGTCCACCGGATGTTCAAACGGCAGATTGGCTAAGTCCACGTTGCGGGGCGTGTAGAGTACGTTGGCAAATATGGAAGGAATGCCGCCGTTGGCGTTACTACCAAAACCTGCGTTGAGCGGCGGCGTAGCCACGTCTGTGTTGATGAACGAGAAAGAAGTCCGAACAGACAGCTTGTCGTTGATAGAAGTGTTGAGACCCAGGCCGAAGTTGATCTTGCGCAGGTCGTTGCCCGGCGTAAAGCCTTCCTCGTCCTGCAAGCCGAAGCTCACGTTGTAGCCTGTGGCGCCGGATGTGCCATTGATCTGCAACGAGGTATTGTGTACCTGGCCTGTGCGGAAGAAAGACTCGCCAATATTGGGATACGCCCTGTTGGGATATCTGACAACGTTGCCGGAGTTGGCGCCAGGCCCCCAGGGAAGGTTGGGGTTGACTGCATACTCCGGAAAGGCATTGCGGAGATTGGGCACAGAGGAAACGCCAATAGGGTGCGGCACTTGCTGAATGACGCGGAAGTCGGCGCCCCAGTTGCTGAAGAACCACGCGTCCGGCGTCAACTGCTGGAAACCGCCGCCGTAGTTGTTCTGATAGTCAGGCAAGGAAGCGATGCGGTTTTGGAAGTAAGACTGCTGCACGCTGATCTCAGCCGCTTTTTTTGTCGTACCGCCGCTTTTGGTGGTGATGAGGATCACGCCGTTGCGGCCCTGGTCGCCGTACAGTACGGTAGCAGAGAGGCCCTTGAGTACGCTCACCGACTCGATGTTGTTCGGGTCGAGGTCGAGCATGCGGCTGGAGGCCGTCACACCACCTGCTGCAAAGCTGCTCTGAGAGTTGGTGGAGGAGTTGAACGGCACGCCGTCCACAACGAACAGGGGCTGGTTGCTACCCGTGATGGACGAGTAGCCCCGGATAACGATGTTGGTACCCGTGCCAGACACACCGCTCGTGGAGGTGATGTTCACACCGGGCACTTTGCCCTGGAGGATGCGGCTGACGTCCGCTTCGGGGCGCTTGGCGATCAGCTCCTCGGTAACGGTGGTGACGCCGTAGCCCAAGGCACGCTTTTCTTTCTTGATGCCCAAGCTGGTGACCACCACCTCCGCCAACTGCTCGGCGGATTCTTCCATCGTGATGTCCAATGTGTTGGAAGCGCCCAATTCCACTTCCTTGGTCAAAAAGCCGGTGTAGCTAATCACGAGCGTGTTGCTGCCGGCGGGTACGGTGAGAGAGTACTTCCCGTCGAAGTCTGTGACCGTACCGGTAACGGTGCCCTTCACAAGGATGCTCGCTCCAATGAGCGGCTCTTTCTTGCTGTCGGTAACCGTACCGCTGATCGTTCGCTGCGCCGAGGCGGCGCCCAATGCGAACAGGACCAGCGCGAGAACCAGTGAGAGTTTTTTCATACTAATCCGAATTTTGATTAAAAAATAAAAATGAAGCCAAAAGTATGTCTTTTCCGAAAAATCGCCCAATGCGGCATTAACTTTTTTGAAATGCCGGCAATTTTATTCGGGGAATCAAGAACTTATGGTTTGATTTTCAAATAGTTTCGAGAATGCGGCGTTAACGTTAAGTTTTCATTCCGTTAAACAAAAGTTAATAACGCGCAGGGCGGGGAATCGCTGCCTACCCCCTCAACTCCCGCAAATACATCTGTATCGCATTGGAAAGGCCGTAGTAGAGCGCATCGCATACTAAAGCATGGCCGATGGAAACTTCCAGAAGCCCTTCCACATGCGCCTGGAAGAAGCGCAGGTTGTCTAAATTGAGATCGTGGCCGGCGTTGAGGCCAATGCCGGTCTCTGCGGCAAGTTGGGCACACCGGCGATGCGGCGCAATGGCCGCCTCGGGGTCCTTGGGAAAAAGATGGGCGTAAGGCCCGGTGTATAACTCCACCCGGTCTGCGCCTATGGCTTTGGCGCCTTCCACGTATTTTTCTTCCGCATTGATAAAAACGGAACTCCGGATGCCGGCTTCCCGCAAGCGGGCGCATACCTCGCGCAGAAAGGGAGCATGCGTTATGGTGTCCCAGCCCGCATCGGAGGTAAGGGCGGAGGGCGCATCGGGTACGAGCGTACACTGGTGAGGGCGGTTTTCGGTCACTAAGCGAAGAAAAGGCTCTGTGGGATTGCCTTCGATATTGAATTCCGTGGTCACCACCTCCTTCAGCAGAGGAATATCGGCAAAGCGGATGTGCCGCTCGTCAGGCCGGGGATGAACGGTGATGCCCTGGGCGCCGAAAGCTTCGCAGTCTTTGGCTACCTGTACCAGATCGGGCAAATTGCCTCCGCGGGCATTGCGGATGAGGGCGATCTTGTTGATGTTTACGCTGAGTCGTGTCATGATAAGCTGGCATAGAGCAGAGAGCA
>CAZNYK010000140.1:0-10051 GCA_964577215.1 uncultured Saprospiraceae bacterium | reverse complement strand
TTCCTTCTTACCTCTCCCCCTCCCACACCGGCAACACCACCGCCGAGCTCAGCTTCGCATCGTGGTGAATGCGGATGGCCGCCTTGCGGAAATCGCTGTCCTCGCAGGTATAGATGTTGACAAACTGCTGCGGGTTGCGGTCCACCAGCGGGAACCAGGAGCTTTGGATTTGTATCATAAGGCGGTGGCCCTTGCGGAAAGTGTGCGCCACGTCCGGCAGTTCGAATCGCACCGTCTCCACCTTGTTGGGCGCAAACGCTTCCGGCTTTTCAAAGCTGTTGCGGTAGCGCCCGCGCATCACCTCCCCGCGTACGAGCATCTGGTACGCGCCCATGGGATATGTGCTGCCCTCTTCGTAGCGGAACTCGTCGGGGAACACGTCTATGACCTTCACCACAAAATCGGCATCGGTAGTGGAAATGCTCACTTTGAGGTCGGCGATGACCGTGCCGGCAAGGGTTAGGTCTTCCTCCAAGGGTTCCGTTTCAAATACGATGACATCGGGCCGGCGGGCGGCGAAGCGCTGGTCGTCGAGCATGTACTCGCGGGTGCGGCGCAGGTGGACGCCCTCGGCATAGGGTACAGGTTTGGCGGGGTCGCTGATGTATTCGGTGAAAGCCGCCGTGGCAGCAGGTTTGCTCCAGGACAACTTGCCGTTGGGCTGGAGGTACATGGCGCGGTCGGTCTTTCCGGCGGGCGGCCACTGGGGCAGTTGGGCCCAGCGGTTGGCCCCGGTGAAGAACACGGTCGCTTCAGCGAGATGATCCAGGCTGCCCTTGCCCTTGAGGTGGTAGTTGAAGAAGGGTATCTCTATGTGGTTGAGGTACCAGTGCGCGGTATTGGCGCCGAAGCGGATATGGCCGAGTTGGTCGCCGGGCTGGCGCGCCCATTGGCCGTGCGCCCAAGGCCCCATCACGATGCGGTTGTCGGCATTGGGGCTTTTCCGTTCGATGGCATCATAGAGGCGCCAGGCGCCGAAGCAGTCTTCCGCATCAAAGAGGCCGCCCACCACAAGCATGGCTGGCTTGACATCGGTGACGAAATTGCGCGGATTGCGGGCCTGCCACCAGGCGTCGTAGTGGGGGTGTTGCATGAGTTCGTTCCAGAAGGCGATGGAATCCCCGAAGTAGCGGGAGTTGAAGTTTTTCAGAGCGCCCGTTTCCAAGAAGAACTTGTAGTTGTCTTCCACCGGGAACTGGAAGCGCTCGGGGCGCTCGGTGGTAGGTTTGGGGCGCGGCTTGCCGAAGCCGGAATAGAAAGAAAAGCCGTCCATGAGGAAAAACGCGCCGTTGTGGTGGAAGTCGTCGCCCATAAACCAGTCGGTCACCGGCGCTTGCGGGCTGACGGCCTTGAGCGCGGGGTGCCCGCTCAGCGCGGCCATGGTGGAGTAGAAGCCGGGATAGGAGATGCCGAACACCCCCACGCGGCCGTTGTTGCCCGGTACGTTGGCCAGCAGCCATTCAATGGCGTCGTAGGTGTCGCTGGCCTCGTCAGTATCTTGCTCCGTATTTTTTACAGGCTTGAACGGGCGCACGTCCACGAATTCGCCCTCGCTCATCCAGCGCCCGCGCACGTCTTGCAGGACGATGATGTAGCCCTCTCGCATGTAGTAGCGCCAGTGGGAGTTCCAGAAATCGCGCCAGTTGTTCTCGCCGTATGGGGCGCAGGAGTAGGGCGTGCGGTTCATCAGTATGGGGTGCTTTTCGGTGGCGTCCTTGGGCATGTAGATAGAGGTGAAAAGCCGCGCCCCGTCGCGCATGGGTACATAGCGCTCTATTTTGGTGTAGTGCTCCCGGATCCAGGCGGAATCCAAGGCGTTGCCCTGGGCGAAAAGGCAGAAGGGCAGGAGGCAGATCAGCAGGAAAGTGAGTCGCTTCATGGTTGTTGTGGTGTGGTTGGAGGGGCAAAGGTAGGGATTTGGGGGAAGATGTGCAGGCAGGCAAAGAATTTGCAGGAGCAGGTTCCAGTGCGCTTATGACGTATGCAAAACAGATACCTGGTCAGGAAAAAGTCAATTCTGAGGAAGAAAAAACTTTTCTCTCCGGGTATGCATCTCTCCCAGGCCCACCAGCGCCGCGCCCAGCGGGATCAGCACACTGATGCCGAAGATACTCTCGTAGTAATACGGCAGAAAGCCTTTGGCGCCCCACAGTAGGGTGCCCTGGAGGAAAAGCAATGCCTCGCTGCCCAGGAGGCCGGTCGCAAAAAGGGCCAGGCCGATGCCGGAGAGGGCATTGCGGCGGCGCAAAATGCCCGAGTGCAACGCCAAGCTGAATACCAGGCTGCTGACGGCGCCGAGCAGGATGAGGTGTATGAAGCCGATGACGTAATTGCGGATGGTATAAGCCGCTTTGGCAATCACGGGAATCACCACGGCCGCCTGTATCAGTATCTTACCGGCAAAGGAGAAAAATGCGATGAGGATAAAGCTCTTGTTCCAGCCGGAGAAGGGGGCGAGCAGGGCTTTTCGCTGCGGCCAGACGAGCAGTAGAAAGGCGACAAGCGCCGCAAGCTGTATGGTCACCCCGGCGCTGTTGACCACAAACACGATGGGCAGCGGATTGGACCACGCCACCGCCAAGGCGTAAGTGAGCGCGCAGGAAAGGCTCAGCAGCCCGTAAAACATGTGCATGCGCCGGGCCGGGAGGCTGATGCCGCGAAGTTCCATAAACCGGAAGGCCAGGGCCAGCGCGGCAAATACAAACCAGCCGTTGAACTGGAAATGCAGGAAGAACTGCACCGCCAAATGAAAAAAAGTAGCGCTGCGGAACCCGCCCGTCAGTATAGGCCCAATGCTCCATATGGCAAGGGTGGAAATGATCATGAACACAATGGAGGCCCGCGCAAAGCGCAATGGCCAGGCAGGGGCGTTCGTCCGGGTGTCGGTCCAAAAACGCCAGGCCCAAACATACGACAGCAAAATGTGCATGGTGGAGAAGGCAATGGAGGCCGGTCCGTATCCCTGCACGGGAAAACTGACCAACATGCCCAGCACGCTCACCTGGGTGAGCCAGAACAGGCGCTTGTAAAACCGGAGCTCGGCCTTATCACCCAGGAAAAAGGCCGCCAGCAGGGCATACAGCACCATATACAACCAGCCCAGCATGGCCACATGAGAATGACCGTGCAATACATTGCGGAATTTGATCCAGGCTATTTCCTCCACGAAGGCGTAGCGCAACAGCGCGCCCAGCGCAGTAGCAAGGACCAAATTCAGCAACGCTATCCTAAACCAGCTTTTAATGAGATGAATGCGTTCCATTTCTGTTTCAAGAAATCAGCATAGCCTCCTTCCCACGCCTGTAGCGCGTAGTACGGGGGGTGCAATCAGCAAATTGCCACAGCAGCAAATTAATCACTTCTCCCCGTCATTCTCCCGCATGAACTCCAATACACCGCGTGCATCGTCGTAGCTCAGGTTTTGGTTCGGCATACGCACCAGGCACTCCTCGAGCAGCTTCTGCGCTTCCGGATCTTCGGCCAGCATCACATCTACATTGAGCGTCATATTCATGATCCACTCCGGCTTGCGCTTTTGAGTGACGCCTGCCCAGCCCGGGCCTACCACCCGCTGATCGGTGAGTTTGTGGCATGCGGCGCACTTCAGTTCATACACCCCTTTCCCTTTGGCCAGCATATCCTGGTCAAGCGGGTTAGAAAGAACCACTTCCTTAACTTCTCCGACTCCCTTGCCTTCGTCGGCCGGCTCGTCGGCGATCATACTTTGCGGCGGAGTGGAAGATGAGGCTTCTGAGGAGGAGGAACCGCCGCCGCAAGCATAAGCAAAGGCAGCGATCAAAAGAAGCAATGCAATTGATAATCTCATGACTATTATTGTTTTTGTTTGTTAATGCCGAAATTAAAGCGACAGACCTGATTCGTCGATCCGCCGGGCCAAATCCTGGATGCTTTGCCTTTCCACCAGGTCGAGCAAACTATGCCGGTAAATGATGGCTTTTTCGTGCAGGGGGCAGGGATTTGCAGAAGAACACTGAGGCAGGCCCATAATGCATGCAGAAAAAACCTCCGGTCCGTCTATGGTTTCAACTACCTGCCGGAGATTCGAGGCCATATTCTTCTCGCTCATAAAAAACCCGCCGTTCGGGCCTTTGGTAGAAGAAATGATCTGCGCCCGGGCCATTTGCTGCATGAGCTTGGCTAAAAATGGCCCGGGCACGTCCAATGCTTCAGCCACCTCTTTTACGCCAATTTTCCTTTTCTCCTTAGTGTGCGCAGCTAAGTAGAGCACGGCCCGAAGCCCGTATTTACATGTTTTTGAGAACATTTTTTTCTCCGTCTTTAGTGCCCGGCATCTCGTTTCCGGAAACGCAGGATGCCGGATGACAATTTCCGTTTGCAAATATAAGCCTGTTTTTTAATAACAAAAGATAAAAAAGTCTTTTTTTCTTTTTTTATTTTTACCTTTGCCTCGCATTCGATACAACTCTATGAAAACCAGCACAAAATCAATCCGGTGACTTTTCCCATGGAGTAAGGTTGACAAAAGTCATTGAGGGGTAAAAAAATGGCAAGGACATTTGTACTTTAAAAAAAGATAAAAAAATCCTTTAATCTTTTATGGTTTAACCAAACATCAAAATTTTATGAAAAATCCATTCAGGTTCGGAAAGGTATTGGCCGCTGTTGTGACAATGGCGGTGTTACCGGCTTTGTTTTCCGGCTGCGGCGGCCCTGCTGTCAAGGGCGGTGCGTTAACGGGGGACGAGGCCTCTCGCGTGTACGTGAAACCGGGAGAGTACGACGAGTATTATGCGTTCTTATCCGGTGGTTTTAGCGGACAATTGAGCGTTTACGGGCTTCCCTCCGGGCGTTTGCTCAAAGTAATTCCCGTTTTCTCGGTTGACCCGGAAAAAGGCTACGGTTTCAACGAAGAAACCAAACCTTTGCTGGAAACCTCATTCGGGTTCATCCCATGGGATGACGCCCACCACCCGCAGTTGTCACAAACCAACGGCGAAACGGATGGGCGCTGGGCTTTCATCAACGGCAACAATACGCCCCGGGTGGCAAGGATTGATCTGAGCACTTTTGAAACGGTTGAGATCATTGAAGTTCCCAACTCGGGAGGCAACCACTCCTCTCCTTTTGTTACTGAAAACACGGAATACTTAGTAGCCGGCACCCGGTTCGGCGTGCCTTATCCGCAAAAGGACGTAAACATTGCCAGCTATGCCGAAAACTTCAAGGGCATGCTTACCTTTATCAGCCTGGATAAAGAAACAGGCCTTATGGATGTAGCCTTCCAGGTATTGCTCCCCGCTTTCAACTACGACCTGGCACACGCCGGCAAGGGCCAGTCGCACGGATGGGTGTTCTTTACTTCATACAATACAGAGCTGAAACACACCTTGCTCGAGGTGAACGCATCTCAACACGACAAAGACTTCATTGCAGCCATAGACTGGAAAAAGGCTGAGGAATACATCAAGCAGGGCAAGTTCAGGGAAATGCCCGCCAATTACGCGCACAACGTATATGACGAACACTCGCACGTAGCAACTTCCACCATGAAGAAAACCGTGAAAGTGCTCATACCGGAAGAGTGCCCGGGCCTTGTGTATTTCATGCCCACCCCCAAATCGCCGCACGGCGTGGACGTGGACCCCACGGGCGAATATATTGTAGGCAGCGGCAAACTTGCAGCAGACCTCACCGTGCATTCATTCTCCAAGATGAAAGCCGCCATCGACAAAAAATCGTATGAAACCACCATCGAAGGCGTCCCCGTGCTGAAAGCTGAGGAAACCGTAGCCGGCGTGGTAACCAAACCCGGCCTCGGCCCCTTGCACACCGAGTTTGACGGCAATGGCAACGCCTATACTACCTTCTTCATTTCCTCCGAGGTGGTGAAGTGGAAACTGGGAACCTGGGAAGTGCTCGATCGCGCTCCTTGCTACTACTCCGTCGGGCACTTGATGATTCCGGGCGGCGACTCCAGGAAGCCTGACGGCAAGTACCTCGTGGCCATGAACAAGATCACCAAAGACCGCTACCTGCCTACCGGGCCGGAACTTACGCACTCCGCACAATTGTACGACATTTCGGGCGACAAGATGAAACTCCTGCTCGATTTTCCCACCATTGGCGAGCCGCACTATGCACAGGGAATTGCCGCATCCAAAGTGATGCCGCGCTCCAAGAAGATCTATCCGCTCGAAGAGAACAAGCATCCCTACCGCGCCATGGGCGAAAAAGATGCCCGCGTGGAGCGCAACGGCAATGTGGTGCGCGTGTATATGACCACCATCCGAAGCCACTTCGCACCCGACAACATAGAGGGTATCCGGGTGGGCGACAAGGTCTATTTCCACGTCACCAACTTGGAGCAAGACTGGGATACGCCGCACGGATTTGCCATGATGGGCGCTCAAAATGCCGAGTTGCTCATCATGCCGGGGCAAACGGAAACGATGCTTTGGGAACCCAAATTTGAAGGTGTATATCCGTTCTACTGTACCGACTTCTGTTCGGCACTGCACCAGGAGATGCAAGGCTACATCAGGGTTTCGCCTGCGGGCTCCAACGTGCCGCTCAAGTGGGGCCTCGGAGAAGACATTGTCCAATAGCTGGAGTGATGAGCAATGGAGCGTGGGTAGCGGATTACATCATAGAAAAGACCATTTCATTTGAATGTCCTTTCAAAGCCGCTACCCGCCCCTCTGCTCTATGCTTTTAAAACAATCAATCATGAAACAAGTACCGCGCCTGATGATGCTGATTGGAGCACTGTCGCTGCTGGCGCTTTTCGTATGGCCGATGTGGAAGATCGTGCTCTACGCTCCCCAGTACCCCAAAGGAGTGGAAATGCACATTTACATCAATAAAATCGGCGGTAAGGAGCCTGGAGTCCTGCAAAATATCAACATCCTCAATCACTATGTAGGCATGAAGTATATCGAGCCGGATTCCATTCCCGAACTCAAATACTTCCCATACATCATTATGGTAATGATCGGCCTGGGGGTTATTGTAGCTCTCCTCAACCGGGGCGGCTTATTTTTGGGCTGGGCCATGTTGATGACTTTGCTCGCCATCGCGGGGATATACGACTTCTATTTGTGGGAATACGATTACGGCCACAATCTCAGCCCTGATGCGCCGATCAAGATTCCCGGCGCTTCTTTCCAGCCGCCGCTTTTCGGCTACAAGGAAATACTGAATTTCACGGCCGTATCGCTGCCGCACATCGCGGGCTATTTTGCCGGAGCAGCTATTCTGCTGGCATATGCCGCCTGGTGGTTCAAAAAAAGACTTGCTTAGCGGAGCGGAGTTCCGCACCAATCCAAAAAAGCCGATCCATATGAAAAACCTGCTTATCGTTTCCATCATCGCTTTCCTGGCGGCCGCCTGTGCGCCCAAGGCCAAGCCCATTGAGTACGGCGCAGATGCCTGCCACTATTGCAAAATGACCATCGTTGACCGGCAGCATGCAGCGGAGGCCGTAAGCGCAAAAGGCAAGGTCTTTATGTTTGATGCCATAGAATGCATGGCGCCCTTCCTTGAAATTGAAGGCGAGGACAATTTTCCGGTACTCGTGGTCAACGACTACATGCGCCCAGGGGCATGGACCGAGGCGCGCACGGCTACTTACCTGATCAGTCCTGGTCTGCCCAGCCCTATGGGCGCTTTTCTCACCGGGTTTGCCGATAGAGCCGCCGCCGGATCCGTGCAAAATGAAAAGGGCGGCGATCTGTACGACTGGGACGGAATGAAGAAGGCAATTGCCAGGTAAAGTGGGCAAAACCTGGAAACCGTATTCATACATGAAAACCGAAAAAAAATAGAAAATGACGCTTCGCACATCCATTTTCCTGCTGCTTTCAGGTTTGCTGCATTCCGGTTTTGCTGCAACGATTACCGTGTGTGACGACTGTAAAGTGAAGACCATAAAAGCTGCTATACAACAAGCAAGTGACGGAGATGTCATCCTTATAAAGCCGGGATTTTACGCAGAGGGCAACATCATAGTTGACAAATCCGTCACCATCCGGGGAGAAAACTACCCGGTGCTGGACGGCAACATGACCGAAGAAGTACTTACCATCACCGCCAATGGCGTGACGGTGGAAGGGCTGAAAATCCAAAACTCCGGCCACAGCCATATGAAAGACCTGGCGGCCATTCGCGTACAACGCCGCAAAGACTACTTTATTCGCAACAACATCATAGTCAACAGCTTCTTCGGCATTTACCTGGAATATACCGGCGCAGGATTTGTGGAGGGCAACACCATTACCGGGCAGGCAGTGGATGAAATGAACTCCGGCAATGCCATCCACGCATGGTATGTCAACAATCTCGTAGTGCGGCACAACTACATCAGCGGGCACCGCGACGGCATTTACTTTGAATTTGTAACCTACAGCGTGGTGCATGACAACCGCAGCACCGGTAACATCCGCTACGGATTGCACTTCATGTTTTCCAACGACGACGCCTACTACTGCAACTACTTTGATCGAAACGGCGCAGGTGTGGCCGTTATGTTTTCGAAGCGGGTCTCAATGATCGACAACGTCTTCGAGTATAACTGGGGCCGGGCCGCTTACGGATTGTTGCTCAAGGAAATTTACGACGGTGACATTCAAAACAACATATTTGCCTGCAATACCCTTGGCATCATGCTGGAGGGTTCGTCCCGCATTCGATACCGCAACAACGTCTTTAAAAGCAACGGATGGGCCGTTCAGGTCATCGGCGGTTGTGAAGACAACCATTTTACCGGGAACGACTTCCTGCACAATGCCCTCGACCTGGTGGTCAATGCACGAGTGGGAAGCAATACCTTCGACGGCAATTACTGGAGCGAATACAACGGCTACGACTTGGACCGCGACGGTAAGGGCGACGTGCCGCACCGGCCGGTGAAGCTCTTTTCCTTTGTGCTTAGCCAGTCGCCTGAAGCCATTGTACTGCTGCGAAGCTTTTTCATTGATCTGCTCAATTTTTCTGAAAAAGTCAGCCCGGCACTTACGCCCGATAACGTTTTGGACAACCAGCCTCTAATGCGCCCAACTACCTAACCACAACCGACAACCCCGCCTTCGCCAAGGCTTGCGCCTCCGCTAAAGCTTTAGCGACACGCGGACGGCGGGTGAAACCGACAACCGACAACGCATGATCGAAATACGCAATCTCCACAAATCCTACGGCAAGCTCAACGTGCTGCAAGGCATTGACCTGACCTTCGACCAAAAAGGACGTATTGCCGCCATACTCGGACCCAACGGCTCCGGCAAGACCACGCTCATCAAGAGCATCCTCGGCATGGTGCTGCCCGATAAGGGAGAGATACGGGTTGACGGCAAGTCCATCAAAAAACACTGGGCTTACCGCGACGGCATCAGCTATTTGCCGCAGATCGCCCGCTTCCCGGAAAACCTCCGCGTGCGCGAACTGATCGCCATGATCAAAGACCTCCGCGGCGGCCATGCCGGCGACGAGCGGCTCATCCAAATGTTTGATCTCGAACCTCATTTGAACAAGCGGCTCGGCAACCTCTCCGGCGGAACCAAACAAAAAGTCAATATCGTACTTGCATTCATGTACGACTGTCCCACGGTGATCCTCGACGAGCCTACCGCCGGCCTCGATCCGGTAGCTATGATCCACCTGCGGGAACTCCTGTACGAGGCCCGTGCTCAAGGGAAGACCATCCTGCTCTCCACTCATATCATGAGCTTCGTTGAAGAAATGGCAGATGAAGTGGTTTTCCTGCTGGAAGGCAAGATTCGGTTCCGCGGGTCCCTGCGCCGGCTCAAGGAAGAATACAACGAGGAGAATGTGGAACGCGCCATCGCCCGGATATTGCAAGGAGATAAGGATCAATTCACGAACGGTCCGGCGGGGAAATTCAGCGCCGGGGCAGCAGGCTTCCAAAAAAGCGATACCGTGAAAGTGAACGGTTCCCCCTCAAAGCTCGCCGCTCAAGGCCCTCAGCTCTGATAAACCGAAAAATGCAAAATGTAAAAGGATCCTGACAACTGACAACCCCGCCTTCGCCAAGGCTTCGGCGGGTGAAACTGACAAC
>CAZNYK010000139.1:0-10213 GCA_964577215.1 uncultured Saprospiraceae bacterium | reverse complement strand
ACATCAGATACACCTGCGGAACTTACTTCAACTTCTTAAAAGGCTACTGCAAAGATTCGCTGCGGTCATACTTACAGCAACCATGAAGATTGTTGTAAACGGCATCGTTTGCCCGATGCAAAGGCGTATCGTACCCTTTGCCGGCAACGGCTTTCTGGATAGCCTCTACATTGGTTTTCTTCTTTTTGAAAGTAACGCTCAGCATGTGCGTTTCCACATTCCATACAGCACTTGTGGCGCCCGCGCCGAGCGCCGCCGTTTGGATGGTTTTCTGACACATCCCGCAGTTGCCGAGTACCTTGAAGGATTCGGTAACGGTAGATTTTTGAGCATCGGCAGTAGCAATAGCTACAAAAGCCAGGAGTACGGAGAACATAATTTTTACACTTCTCATTAAAATGGTTTTTATGCAATGCTGCGAGGCGACCGAGTTATGTAAACGCACCGCCATAGCGTCATTGCGCGTGAAGAATTGTTGCCCTTTACATCCAGCTGTTCTCGTGCGGGCACACGAGCAGGTTCTTTGTTCTTTGTATTAACGGCTTTTACTACAAATGAAATGTGGATGTTGTTCCATCTCATAGAAATCACAGCCGTGCGGTCATTTTGTTGTGATGTTTACTTAATCTCTTGTGTCACCTTTCCGCAGGTGAGCATGGACGCCCCGAAATAGGGGTTTAAAATGGGCGCTTCCCGGCTCAGCCAGTCGGCGCCTTTGTTGCCGTCAGCCATGGGGCAATGCTGCACATAAACCGTTTTGTCAAAAGGCCCGAATGCGCCGGCCAAAGCTATCATTTGGGCAGAAAGCGGTTTGAAGTGCTCGCGTACGCCTTCAATGCTTTTGGCTGCCAAAAACTTGTTGAGCGCCTCCAAAGCGGCCCCGCTGTGACGCATCCAATGGTCGTGCGCCTTTCCCGTGAAAAGGCTCATGCTGGTATTTTCAAATGCTTTTTTCAATTCGCCGGCCTGCTTTTTGGCGGCAGCCAGATCGTCTTTTACCAATGCGTCTTTCAGCAGAAAATACCGGTCGAACAACTGCTGCACGGCCGTTTTGGCTTGTTTGTCCACTTCCAACGGCTGAGCCGCTGCAGCACTTGCGCTGTGATCGTGGCCGGTTGCTGTTACGCCCCCTTCAGGGTTCATCATGCTCTGCTTACCTGCCAATTGGGCAGCGGCATCAATAGAGAACACGCCGCTGACGGCGATTTCCTCTCCGGCCTTCAATCCTTCCTCAACGAGGTAGCCCTCGCCGGAAAGCGGGCCGAGCGTCAGTTCCCGCAACAGGAAGCTGATACCGGTTTCTGATGTGTTTTTCACATATACGACTGAGCGTTTGCCCGTCCACAATACGGCGGATTTCGGCACGATGAGGCCTTCCTTTTTTCCGCCCATTTGAGTCTTGATGACCCCTTCGGCAAACATTTCAGGCTTTAACTTGCCGCCGGCATTGGCCACTTCCACCCGCGCTGTCGCCACCCTCGTCATGGGGTTGATGACCGGGTCAATGAAAGCAATCCGGCCTTTGAACTGCTCTCCCGGCAAAGACTGAACGGTAAACTCCACCGAGCTGCCCACTTTGGCCCAAGGCATATCGCTTTCATACACATCGAAGAGTACCCACACCCGCGACAAGTCCACGATGTCATAGAGCGACATACCCCGCATGAGATAGTCGCCGAGGTTGACCCGCTTCTCCAGAACGATGCCGCTGACGTCGGCCAAAATGGGGAAGCGCTCCTGTGCTTTGCCGGAAGCAAGAATGCGTTCAATTTGCGCATCGGAGAGTTTCCAGTTCCTGAGCTTTTGTTTGGCGGCCTCCCACAGCGCCGGCTGCATATCCCTTATTTTCAGGGCGGCAAACAGCTCTTCTTGTGCCGTGACGAGTTCGGGGGAATAGAGCGTTGCCAGTTGCTGCCCCTTGCGCACCGGTTCGCCGGTGAAGTTGACGGCCAATTGCTCTACCCGTCCTTCAATGTGGGTGACCTGAGAGAATTTGAGCCGCTCATCGGGTTGCACTTTCCCGTTGAGCCGAAACTCCCGCACAGAGGGTCCGAAGCCTGCAATGGCAGTCTGCACATTCGCTAATTGCATTGCCGTGGGCGACATTTTAATCTCCATAGGGTCACCATCGCCGGTATCATCGTCGAGGGGGATAAGGTCCATACCGCAGATGGGGCACTTACCGGGTTCGGATCGGCGAATCTGAGGGTCCATGGAACAAGTCCAAATTACCGTTCCGGAGTCTTGAGCGGATTTCGCCTCTGTGGCTTCATGAGCGTGCCCCGGCAGGAGTATCCGACCGGCGATGAACCCGGCTACCAACATAATGATAGCGATCCATATAGTTTGACGGTTTATTTTCAACTTTTCCATGTTATTCTGTTTTTCCGGTCAAATAATCCATTTTCGCTAAAGCCAACTGGTACCTTGTCTGTGCCGAAACCTTTTGCATTTGGTAGCGGAACAACTGTTGCTGCAAGCGCAAGACTTCTTCAAAATCCTGACCCGCATTGCGGTAAGCGGCCAGCATAAGGTCAATGGCCTGTTGGGTTTTCAATATTTGCAAGTCAAGCAGTTCCGTCATCCGGACCATGCTTTCCAATTCATAGGCGGTCATGGCGTACATGGCGGTCAGCTCGTTTTCCATGTCTTTTTTCATGTCGGCATACATCACTTGCATGAGGCGGCGCTCCTCAACGGCAGCGTTGTATTTTTTATTCCAAACCGGAACCGTGACGCTGAGCATGGGCATCAGCATGTCGCGACCGGTATTGGGAGGTATTTCAAGTTCATCGCCGCCTTTGCGCCTCACCAAAGGCATGTACTGTAGACCTGCGCCGATCATCGGCTTACGCATGGTTGCTGCGGCGGCCTGCTCTGCGGCGGAGGCCAGTATTTGTTTGTCAAGAACGGCCAACGCGGGATTGCCGGCAATCGGATTGTCCTGCCCGCCGGCATCGGCCCGTTCAGGTTCCGGCAATGTGCCGCCAATGCTTACCGGCGCGGTATCGTCCCGATTGAGCAGGCGATTGAAGGTGAGTTCGAGCGGCTTGCGTTTGAGTTCAAGCAGGGCGATTTCTGTTTTGACCTCATCCATCATGATGTCGGCGCGAATGGCATCCACCATCGGCGCCTGACCTTGCCCGAACTTGAAAGTGGCCAATTCCTTGTCTGTTTCCAGCACCCGGAGCAGGTCTTTTTGAATGCGGATTTGCGCCTCCAACTCAAAGAGGGGATACCAGGCATTTTTGACTTTGAAGACCAGTTCATTTTCCGCTACTTGCACGGCCTGCCCTTTCACGTCGGCCATGCGGGCCGCTTCGTTTTCCATAGCGCTCAGGGTACCCGGCCAGGGAAACATCTGCATGGCGGAAAGGCTGCCCAATTGGTTGCCCATCGGCAGCATCATCGGGCTGATGAAGAAAGAGGCATTCACTGTTGGTTCGGGCAGCGCTTTGACTTGCGGTAGTTTTTGGAGTGCGGCCTGTACTTCGGTTTGTTTCGCCCGGATCCCCGGATTGTTTTCGACAGCCATTTGGAGGTAGTCTTCCAGCGTTTGCGCGGTAAGGCTGCCTGTTGCCAGTATGGCAAGGATGAATATGGATGTGCGTACCATGTGCTCTTTTTTATGGTTCATTGCTCAATTGTTGTTGTCCTTTCACAACCGTTTCCCTCCAAAACGCCTGCAAAACCGGCACCACGAACATCGTCATCATCTGAATGATCATACCTCCGATGGTGGGAATGGCCATGGGGATCATGATGTCGGAACCCTTGCCGGTTGAGGTCAGCACGGGCAGCAGGGCAATGATGGTAGTGGCTGTTGTCATGATGGCGGGGCGGACTCGTTTTTTACCAGCTTCCAGCACGGCAGCGCGCACTTCCTGCACCGTAGAGGGCTGCCTTGCTTCAAATACCTGGTGGATGTAAGTACCCATGAGCACCCCGTCGTCGGTGGCGATGCCGAACAGGGCAATGAAGCCCACCCACACGGCTACGCTGAGGTTGACGGGCCGGAGTTGGAACAATTCCCGCATACTGACCTCCGCGATGGAAAAATTCAGGAACCAATCCTGACCGTACAGCCAGAGCATGATGAAACCGCCGGCAAAGGCAACAAAAACCCCCGAAAAGTGAATGGAAGAGGCAATGACGGTTTTAAACTGGAAATACAGCAGCAGGAAAATGGTGACCAAACAGATGGGGATGACGATGGACAGCCGCTTCATGGCCCGCAATTGGTTTTCGTAGGTGCCGGAAAATTTGTAACTAATACCTGCGGGTATCACCAAATCGCCGGCATCAATGCGCTGCCGGATGAAACGTTGCGCTTCCTCCACCACATCCACTTCAGCGTAGCCCTCTTTTTTGTCGAAAAGCACATAGCCGGTCAGGAAGGTGTCTTCGCTTTTGATCATTTGCGGCCCCCGCACATACTCTATGCTGACCAGCTCGCCCAGCGGGACTTGCACTCCGACCGGCGTGGGTACCAGCATTTTTCCGATGCTTTCCGGGTTGTCGCGCAGCTCGCGTGGATAGCGCACCCGCACGGGAAAGCGTTCCCGCCCTTCCACGGTGGTGGTGATGGTCATGCCGCCAATAGCGGTTTCTATAAATTGCTGTATATCTTCGATGCTCAACCCGTAGCGGGCAATGGCATCGCGGTTGACATTGAGTTGGAGATACGGCTTGCCGACGATGCGGTCGGCAAAGGCCGCTTCCGCTTTGACGGAAGGCACTTCTTTGAGAATGGCCTCCAATTGCAGCCCGAATTCCTCGATTGTTTGCAAATCCGGCCCATATACTTTGATGCCCATCGGCGCCCGCATACCGGTTTGCAGCATGACGAGGCGGGTTTCAATGGGTTGCAGTTTGGGAGCGGAAGTGACGCCGGGCAACTTGGTGACCCGCACAATTTCGCTCCAGATGTCGCCGGGCGTTTTTACTTCCGGTCGCCAGTTGCGAAAATACCGGCCATCCCGGTCGGGGATGAGGTCGCGGGCGGTTATGCCCCGCAGCAGCGCTTCTTTATTGGTAAGCGTATCGCCCGAAACAAGGAGGAAGCGGCCTTGCTTATCTGTTTTAAAGGTTTCCCGATGCCCCTTTGCATTGATGATAAATTCGGGCTTGTAATTGATGACGTTTTCAAACATTGAAATGGGTGCAGGATCAAGCGCAGTTTCGGCGCGGCCGGCCTTGCCTACGGCCAATTCCACTTCGGGAATGTTGGCCAACAGCATATCCAATTGCGCTACGATCCGTTGGTTGGCGTCCACGCCTGAGTGCGGCATGGAAGTAGGCATGAGCAGGAAACTGCCTTCGTTGAGCGAGGGCATAAACTCTTTGCCCATCCCCGGGAATTGGTGCAGTAGGGTACTCCACACCCCGGTGGTGCGAATGTTCCAGCCCGCTTTGTCGAAACCATTGGCCACAAAGCCGAAACTCTTGTTCCAGCCGAGCCAGATGACCAACCCAAAGAGTAGAGTGAACAGGGGAAGAAGTAAGAATTTGCCTTTGTTGACGAGGCACCATTTCAACATCGGCTCGTAAAAATACACCA
Source organism: uncultured Saprospiraceae bacterium (assembly GCA_964577215.1). GTDB lineage: Bacteria > Bacteroidota > Bacteroidia > Chitinophagales > Saprospiraceae > UBA2329. Next base: position 4,653 of record CAZNYK010000139.1, on the reverse strand, counting down.
CTGTCATGAGGCTGCCGAGGATCAGGCCGAGCAAGCCGAGCACAAAAAGGTAGTTGACCGGCAGCGAATTATTATGGCCCAGCGGCGTCCATTTTCCGGTGAGGAAAAACGTGGCCACCAGCACGGCAATCGCGATGTTGAGGATATTGGGTACGGATTGCCAACGTTCGGGCCATCTGCTTTCCAGTAAATTGTTCAATCCGATGACCACTAACCAGGCGGGCAGCCAGGTTTTAAACTGGATGCTAAGCAATATGCCTCCGGCAATAAGCGCCCCGTTCCAGAAAAACCTTATCCGCTTTTTGTCAAAACTCAGGGATAAAATAAAGTGCGCCATCGTAGGCAGCACCACCATGCCGAGCACAAAGGAGGCGCCCAGCGCAAAGGTTTTTGTGAATGCCAGCGGCCTGAACAACTTGCCCTCGGCTGCCTGCATCGCAAAAACGGGCAGGAAACTCACTACCGTGGTGGCTAATGCCGTGGTGATGGCAGGAGCAATTTCCACAGCGGCCCGGTAAATGACATCTTGCAGCGCCTGGCCCCGTGCTCCTTTATTTTCGGGCATTTCGAGGTGCCGGATGATGTTTTCCACAAAAACAACCCCCACGTCCACCATCACACCAATGGCAATGGCAATGCCCGACAACGCTACGATATTGGCATCCACACCGGCATAGCGCATGGCGATGAAGGTCATGAGTACGCCTACCGGCAACATAGTCGAAATGAGCAGCGAGGCCCGCAGGTTGAGCACCAGCACGATGACGACGATGATGGTGATGAGGATTTCGTGCGAAAGCGCCTGCTCCAGCGTACCGAGGGTTTCCTGAATGAGTTGAGTGCGATCGTAAAAGGGCACAATAGTAAGTTGGCTGACGGTTCCGTCGGCTAAGGTTTTTTGGGGGAGCCCGGGCGCTATTTCCGCTATTTTTTCTTTGAGGCTGTTGATGACGGCGAGCGGATTGGCGCCGTAGCGTGCCACTACTACGCCGCCGGCCACCTCTGCGCCATCTTTGTCGAGAATGCCGCGACGGGTAGCAGGGCCGAGGCCCACCACCGCTATGTCCCTGATGCGAATGGGTACATTGTTGCTGACGGCCACCACTGCTTTTTCAAGGTCTTCCACGGTTTTGATGTATCCCAGCCCCCGCACCAAATATTCGACCTGGTTGATCTCTATGGTTTGGGCGCCCGCATCCCGGTTGGAATTCCGAACTGCGGCCATCACATCCATCAGCGGGATATTGTATGCTTTCAGGGCGTTGGGGTCCACATCTATCTGATATTCTCGTATTTGCCCGCCGATGGAGGCTACTTCGGATACTCCCGACACGGAGTTGAGCGCGTATTTTACATAAAAATCCTGTACCGTTCGGATTTCGTGTAAGTCCCAGCCGCCGGTAGGCTCGCCCTTAGAGTTGCGGCCTTCAAGGGTGTACCAATACACCTGCCCCAGTGCCGTGGCATCGGGGCCGAGCGCCGGCCTCACGCCCGTGGGCAGCAGGCCCTCCGGCAGGGAGTTGAGTTTTTCCAAAATGCGGCTCCGCGACCAGTAAAACTCGACGCCTTCTTCGAAGATGACGTAGATGCTGGAAAACCCGAACATGGAGGTGCTGCGGATGGATTTTACCCCCGGTATGCCCAGGAGGTAAGTGGTGAGGGGATAGGTGATCTGGTCTTCCACATCTTGCGGCGAACGCCCCATCCAGTCCACGAAAACGATTTGCTGGTTTTCGCCCAGGTCGGGGATGGCATCCACCGGTACCGGGTCAGATGGCAGGAATGTTTTCCAGCCAAACGGCGCCGTGACGATGCCCCAGGCGATGAAGAGCACCAGCAGGAGCAGGGTGACGAGTTTGTTTTCGAGGAAGAAGCGAATGACTCCGTTGAGCATCATACTGCATTTAAGTTATTTGTAAATCGGAGAAGTTCATCGTCTCCGGCTTTTGTGTTTCGTGGTGTATTTCGTTGATGACAATGGTTCTTATCTGTTCGATGAGTCTGCTGGCACGGTCTTCAAGCAGCTCGAAACCTTCTTCGTACAGTGCCCGGCGGATCGCCTCCCATTGCTCCGGCGCCGGATCGCCCTCGATGTCCACTTCGCCGAGGCGTAAATGCCTGACTTGCAGGCCGGCTGCTGCCAGCATCCGGCCAACCGTACGCTCACAACGGGCGCAAACCATATTTTTTACAAAAAGCGTCATCTTCTCTTTTTCTTTTGAGTAAGAAAAAACAGGGTAAACCCACTCATCACAGTGGCCAATCCAAAGATGGAGAATACCCGCAGCAGCCAGTTGGTGATGTTGTCGCGGCTTTGGTAGTCCATCGTATGCAGCATCCAAAGGAAGTCGAAACGGCGCCAGGGGCGGTTGCGGATTTTCTGTACGGCACCCAATTCGGCACTTACATATACGGTGGAACGGCGTTCGTCGTCGAAGGTCACGGCGTAGGCAGGCAGCGGCTGTTCCCGGTATTCGTGGTGACTGCCGGTTTCGGTCAGGTACTCAATACTTCGTATGGCGCCCTTACCCGCATAGCCGCTTTTCGCTACTGCGAGTGCCTCTTCCTGACTCAGGGGCGGGCGCAGCGAGCCGGTGAGGGCATCTGCCAGCTTCAGTTTTTTGTGGTGGCGTTCGTGCCCTTTCGGGAAATAGGCGATCAGCCAATGGGGACGCCCCAGAACGCTTACGAGGCGGAGATCGGCAAGGCTGTCCACGGCTTCCGTTTTTCGCAGGCTGTCGAGCGCAATAGCAGGCGAAACGTATGGAGCGGCAGCGGCCGGCAAAGGCGACGATGTTTTTTCATGGTCGCCATGTACCTCGTCCATATCGCTCCAGGAGAAGTACAGGCCGCCAAGGGTCCATGCCAAAAACTGAATGCCGATGAGAACGCCGAGCCAACGATGCAGGCGCCGCACGCGATGTTGAATTCGATGATGAGACATGGTATCAATGCAATTTTCCGTAAAACAATAACAAGCTGCCCGCATGGGTCAGAGCGGCTTATGCGAAAGGACTACAATTGGAAAACTGCTAACAAAGGAAGGACTGTACAAGCACCCGGAGGTCGGTCACTATGAGTGGCGGCTTGTACAGGTAGAAGTGAGGTTTTTTAGTGTGGAACAGAAGGACGCCGAGGCGTTGAGTATTGGCAAATGCATCGAATAAAAGGAGGTGAAACTTAACATCGGGGAGCGACTTTTTCTGAACGGCGGTTCCTTCTGTGTCGGTTTTAAAAAACTGCGCCTTGTCTTCACAACAAGGTTTTTTATGAATGCTTGTACCACGCGACGCGTCTTTTTTGGAGCAACATTTGGTTTTGCAGCAGGGGCTTTTGATCGTTTTCTGTTTCTTGCAGCAACTCCCGGCCTGAAAGAAAAACGAAGCTGTTCGGCCCTTCATCCGGCACAAATGCTCAAACACCGTTACCCCCGACGAGGATAAAAGTATGTTGAGCGCCAATGCAATATGAAGTACCTTCACAATCATGCCATTGTAGTTAAGTTTTGCAAAGCTACAAAAATCACAACGATATTTTAGCTTTTTTTCAAATCGCCCATTTTCGTCGCTTATCCCGGCCTTTACAACGATACTGTCAGCCGCCCTGTTCAACATTGCGTTGGCATAAATTCCTCATCTGCCACGGCAGTTGAACATCGTGCCTTCCTGTTTTTGAATTTTAAGAGCTTGTTGGGGTTTCATGATTGAGCGAAGGCGAGCAAATTTTGTTTCAGACGAGGCAAATTTTGTCCCGACATACTGTCGCATGAGCGGTAACCTAACGCAGATGGATTAAAAATCAACCCTAAGGTCTTTCTTCTTGACGCTGATTTATTATGATCTATATGATTTGCGGCGTCTTCCTGGCCCACAAAATCGAACATTTTTGATTTGCGTCTTTCATTGTCCAAGACTTATACTCGATAGCCAGTGGTCTACGAATTTTACCTTTTGCAAACAATTGGCTATCAGTTTTCCCGATGAAAAAGATGAGTCATCCCGGATTTTCTACTCGAAACCGCAGGAGACCTCTGCGATCCCTGAGGTTCTCGGTTCGCTCTCTGTTCTGAAACCCATTCACGCTGTTGGGGAACACAGGGTTACACGGAGGAAAAGGAGGCACACGGAGAAAACTCCGTGAATCGCCTTATAACTCTATGCACCTCTGTGTCCAATAGATTAGAGGTCACAGAGTGATTCCCTCCAAGCCTTCGGCATGTCGTGAATATCTGGGATGACTCATGTTTTCCGTCGGGTATAAGATGATTTGCCGAAGCCACGTCGCCGGGCGCATTGGCGCCAACCTAATTAATCATCATTTGTAAGGAATTGATTTTCTTGCGTTTTATAAAATTTAAGGTCAGCGGAAAATGAGGTGCCAGTGAACGCGATAGCGGCGCCCAGACACCCGCTAATAAACTAAGCTAAAACGGCTTGGAGCCGCGGACCGACCTTATATCGTTTAGCGGAGCAAGTGACAAAATGCCGTGAAGAACGGCTCACTGTTTGAGCCAAACTCAAGACCGAAGGCAACGCGAAAAAAGCCAAACAATCTGCGAAACCAAGCGCGAAGCGAAGCGCCCCAAGGCGAGTTTGAGCCGTTTAGGCATTTTGTTGCTTGCGCAGCGTTAAAAACGATATACAGTCGTGATTT
>CAZNYK010000138.1:0-10273 GCA_964577215.1 uncultured Saprospiraceae bacterium | reverse complement strand
TTTTTTTCTTCCCGGCAATACCCTAAATTTGCCTCCTCATCCTAACCAAACCACTCGCATCAGCCATGGAACGATACGGCCAGGTACTGCTCATCGCCATTCCTTTTTTCCTGGCGCTCATTCTCATAGAGAAAGTGTACGGCCTGCTGCGCGGCGAAGACAGGACGCCCATTATGGACATGGTGTCGAGCCTGCTCTCAGGGCTGACCAATGCCGTAAAAGACGTGCTCGGCCTAAGTATCTCCATCATCTCCTATACATGGATGGTGAAGCACATGGCGCTTCTGCAGGTAGAGCCGAAGTGGTGGGTGTATGTATTTGTCTTCATCGTGCTCGATTTTCAGGGGTATTGGGTACACCGCTGGGCGCACGAGATCAATTTCTTCTGGAACAAACATCTCATCCATCACAGCAGCGAGGAGTTCAACCTGCCTTGCGCGCTGCGGCAGAGCGTGTCCTCTTTCGTCAATCTGTTCACTTTTTTCCTGTTGCCGGCGGCCTTGCTCGGCATTCCGGCCATCGTGGTGGCCACCATAGCCCCGCTGCATTTGTTTGCGCAGTTTTGGTACCATACCCGGCACATCGACAGGATGGGTTTGTTGGAAAAGGTAATCGTGACGCCCTCCCACCACCGGGTACACCATGCCATCAACCGGGAATATTTGGACAAGAACTACAGCCAGATTTTCATCATCTGGGACAAGCTCTTCGGCACCTTCCAGGAAGAATTGCCCCACACGCCGCCGGTGTACGGCATCACGCGCCCGGTGCGCACCTGGAATCCGATAAAGATCAACTTCCAGCACTTGTGGCTGCTGGCCAAAGACGCATGGTATGCCCGCAATTGGCGCGACAAACTGCGCGTGTGGTGGATGCCTACCGGCTGGCGCCCGGCAGATGTGGCGGAGCGTTTTCCCGTAGGCAAGATCGAAGATGTTTACCACTTTGAAAAATACAACCCGCCGAGTTCGGCCCGGCTAAAAACATGGTCGGTGGTCCATCTCGCTCTTTTGATGCTTTTGTCCGCCCACTTTTTCGGGCAAATTGCTTCCATCGGCAGCCCGGGGATATTCGTGTACGGGTTGTTCTTTTTTGTAAGCGTTTACAGCATGGCCGAATTAGCCGATAAAAACCCGAATGCCGTTTTCTACGATCTTTTGCGCGTGGGTATGGGTTTTGCAGTGTTATACATCCAGCAGGACTGGTTTGGGCTGAACCGCATTTTGCCCTACGGCAGCGCCATCGTGGCGGGCTATTTGGCCGTCTCTTTCGTCATTTCTATTTTGTTGGTGAAGTTCGATTTTGGGAGGGAGCGTTTGTACGCAGGGGTCTTCTCTGAGGACAAATAGTTCTTTTGACGCTGAAAGACGCCGGTTTTTATTATTGGTTATGTTTAGTCATTGGACAATGAGGGTGTATCTTCGCCCCCTGAAAAACCACGTTCATGTCCAAAATCCTCGTAACAGGCGGCTGCGGATACATCGGCAGCCACACCATTGTTGACCTGATAGACAACGGATTCGATGTGCTCAGCGCAGACAATCTTTCCAACTCGGACGAAAAAGTGCTGGACGGCATTGAGGCCATCACCGGGCGCCGGGTGCGGAATTACGCCATTGACCTGTGCGACCTCCATTCCACCCGGAAGATATTTTCAGACCATCCCGATCTCACGGGCGTCATCCACTTCGCCGCCTTGAAGTTGGTAGGCGAATCGGTGCAACAGCCCTTGCGTTATTTTCACAACAACATCAACAGCCTGCTCAACATATTGGCCTGCATGCAGGAGTTCGGCGTACCCGATCTCATTTTCTCCTCCTCCTGCTCTGTATATGGCAATGCCAAGGAGCTTCCTGTGACAGAAGACACGCCCTGGCAGGAGGCGGAATCGCCCTATGGCCGAACCAAGCAAATGGGCGAGCAGATCATTCGCGATGCAATGCCTGCATTACCTGGAATGAAGAGCATCTTGTTGCGCTATTTCAACCCCGCCGGCGCCCATGAAAGCGCCCTCATCGGCGAGTCGCCTGCCAACGCCGCATCCAACCTGGTACCGGTCATCACCGAAACTGCCATAGGCCTGCGCCCGGAAATGACGGTTTTCGGCGCCGACTATCCCACCCGCGACGGCAGTTGTGTGCGCGACTACATCCATGTGATGGACTTAGCCAATGCCCACACCAAAGCGCTGCGGTACCTGGTAGAGGGCCGCAATGCCGCGTCCTGCGAGGTGTTCAACCTCGGCATCGGCGAAGGCGTAACGGTGCTGGAGGCCATCTCGGCCTTCGAGAAAGTGGCCGGCGCACCGCTGAACTACCGCACCGGCCCGCGTCGCCCCGGCGATGTGGTAGCCGTGTATGCCGACAAGACCCGCGCCGAAAAACAACTCGGTTGGAAACCCACACGCAATATTGAAGACATCATGCGCACGGCATGGGACTGGGAGCAGAAGCGGCGGGGCGGGTAGGTTTTTGTCCACAAATTCCACGAATTATTTGCCGGGTCAGGCGTATTTTGTCCACAGATTACACGGATTTCCACAGATTTTCTTTCCGGTCTGATCTGTGCGCATTGGTGTAATCGGCGGACAAAATAAACTGGCATTTGTGGGTTAGCCCTTTTGTGCAATGACCACATAACGCGTAGAGGCGCAACTGTCTGCATCCGGGGAGACCGGTTGGAGGGAATGCGCATCGAAAATCCTGACACTGCCGCCGAAGGCTTGTTCGAAACTGCGCCGCACCCGGTGCAATGCAGGCAAATACCTCCGGTGCCGGCCCGCGTCGGTCACTTCCATATGACCTTGCTGGAAGCTGACGTTCACAATTTCGCTATCCTGGAAGAGCGCGCCGCCCGCTTCCACCAAGTGCGGGGTGCGCAGGGAAATGACATTCCCGTCGCGGGAGAAGAGCACATTGGGATACCAGCGGATATGATCGGGAGTAATAAAATCGCCTGCAAACCAACCGCCGGGGCTCAAAAGCGCTGCTGTGCGTTGCACTGCCTCGTCAAACCGGCGATGATCTAAGTAATGAAAGACGTTCAGACCGCTGAAGATCATATCCCAGGTTCCGGCGCCTGCCTCAAAGCTGAAAATATCGCCCTCTTCTGCCTGTATGCGGCTTTTGGCTTCAGCCACCATTGAGGGCGAGATATCCATCCCCAGCAGGTTTTCATAACGAACGCCTAATTCGGTCAGCATCCAGGCTTCCACCAAACCTGTGCCGCATCCAACGGACAGGATTTTAGCAGATGACAGGTCGAGATGCTGCCCTGCGGCAAAAAAACGCAGGTAGCCGGCCATAAAGTCATCCAGGCAAGGTTGGCAGATGACGGCGTCGTACAGTTCTGCGTATCGGTGGAAAGCGTCGGCTGCGGGCTTGGAGTAGCCGCTTTGCAGGCGGGCCATTTCGCGCAATTCCTGGTTGATGATCTTCCAATACACAGAGTCGGTGCTGTGGCCGCCGGCATCTGTACGTTCCTTCAGGCAAAAGGTGATCCGGTCGCGGTGTGCGGCCGACTCCAAAGCCTCAATCACGGCGGGCAATTGCTCTTTTGCGCGGGCAATACCGGCGTCGGCCATGCGCTGCAGACGGCGTTGCAATTCGATGAGGTAGCGCAGGTGGGTGGGGAAATCCGCTTCCGGGCCGGGTTCCTCCCGTACGACCTCGTGGGAAGGCAAAGCGAAGAACACGCCGCCATCCACCCGTTGGATCACCTGCCGGTGCAGGTCGAACACCCGGGCTTCCCCGGTCACATTTTCCAGTGAATCAGGCGTGCCGTACACATGCAGGGAGAGGAAACGCTTTGAACCGGGATTCCCCATTTGGTGCACCAAACTGTGGCTTACGCTTACAGCTTCGCCCGGTTTGAGCGTCCAGCGGGCGAGGGTGCGGATGGTATCTTCCTCCACGTGAAATACAGCATGTTCGGCCTCCCCGAAAACCTGGACGGCGCCGTATTGGGTGAAACCATGGTCGTGCAGGCCGGAGAAATCGCCCGGTTGCCACGACATGACCATGATCTCAAAATTATCCTCCTTGTAAACCAGTTTTCGTCCGTAGCTGTCGGCTACAGGATGATCGAAATCCGCCCATGGCATGAGGTCTTCTTCCTTCACGCCTGCTTCCAGCACGGTGCGCCGGAGTTCCATCGGCTTGAGGGCTTTGCTTTTCCTTAGCGTGGATGCAATGTGCCTGAGAGACGCAGGCAGATGATTGAACTGAGATGTGGATGTAGCTGTCAAAACGCAACAATTTTTTGAAACAGGCGCCTTTCGCCGGCATTAAAAATAATGCTTTGAAGCCCTGAATGGTTGAACGGGGTGCCTGGTTTCAATGTATACCGAAGGGGCCGTGCAGAGCAGAACCCTCCCGCCGGCGATCAGGCCTTCTTCTCCTTGTCCGGCCATATCAAGCTGGCCGCTATCATCACGATCAAGCCTACTATTCCGCCATACAACAGGCTTGGGAATTCGCTTTCCCGTATTTCAAAAAACAGCCATACGACCAACCCCACGGTCATGGAAGCCAATGCCCCTGCATTGGAGGATCGCTTCCAGTACATGCCGAGCACCAGCGGGAAGAACAAGGATACCAGGCTGAATGCAGAGGACTGCCCCACCAAATCGTATATGTTGGCCGACCAACTCGCCATAATGGCTGATAGCACCGCTACGAAAACCACCGACATGCGCATAATGCGCAACAGGCCCCTGTCTGTGATATTCTTGAAGTACGGTCTTACTAAGTTCTCGCCGATGATGGTGGCGGGCGCCAGCATAGCCCCGGATGTAGTACTTAGAATGGCCGACAACAGCGCGCCGAAAAACAAAGCCTGTAATACGACAGGACTGTGTCGCAACACCATGAGAGGAATGAGCATCTGAGGGTCGCCGCCTCCGGTATCGGTATATAACATCCGGCCGGCCAGGGCAATAAACAATGGAATAAATCCAATAGTAAGGTACATGAAACCGCCGATGTAGGCGGCGCGTACCGAGGTCTTCACATCCTTGGCTGACATGACGCGCTGAAATACATCCTGTTGTGGAATGGACCCAAGGCCAATAGTGATCCATGCCGCTATATAATGCGAAATGCTGTGAAAATTGCCTTCCGGCAGGAAATTGAAAAAACCTTCTGGTGTAGATGCGATCACGTGGGAAACCCCGCCGGCTGCTTCGGCCATGGACACAGCAAGGACAACCAGCCCCGCAATGATGATGATGGTTTGCACAAAGTCTGTAATGGAAACCGCCCACATGCCGCCGATATAGGTATAAAAAACAACCACAAACGTACAGAGGATAATGCCCATATGAAAAGGTATCCCCGTCAAGGCTCCAAGGACGACAGCCATGGCGACCAACTGGGCTGCTATCCAACCGAAGTAAGAAGGAACGATCAGTATGGCGGAAACCAGCTCGGTAGTGCGGCTGTACCGGATGCGAAAAAAATCAATAAAGGTGAGGAGGTTCATTTTGTAAAAGCGCCGGGCGAAGAAGGCGCCAACCAAAATAAGGCACAACGCCGCGCCGAACGGGTCTTCCACCACCGCTATCAGGCCTCCGTCCACAAACTGGGAAGGCGCTCCCATGATGGTCTCCGAACCGAACCAGGTGGCAAACATGGCGGATGCCGCTACTACCAAAGGCAGGCTGCGGCCGGCCATCACAAAGTCGCGGGTGTTCTTTACCCGCGTGGAGGCCCACCAACCGATCGCTATGGTCATGAGCATGTAAAGCCCGATGGAGAGTAAGAGCATCTTTTTTTGTGCAAAAAAAGACAAAAGCCGCAAAAAAAAGCAGCCTCTATGGACAAACCATAAAAAGGCTGCTGCAAAAACCAACTTCAAAAGGGTTTTCAGCGTGACTCTTTATGTCATGGAACTATAAGAGCGTGGCTGCCCAAAAGAAGCAATCACCAAGAGGCAAGTACTGTATATAAAAGATTTTCAGTTAATTATAAAAACCTGACACTGTGTCGTTATCGGTTTTGGGAGGGATTGCGGTAACCGGTTTCGTTTTTGAGATATAGACCCAACAAAAATAATCTATTTTTTCATGCCGCGCAATATGCCTGTGGTATAAATAGAAAGAAAAAGGCGCAGGATCGGAAGGATATGGCCTTTTTGTCAAGAATCCGGTGTTCGGTTCTCAACTGCCGGTTTGTTGGAGTCCTTTTACCGCGCCATCGAGTTCTTCATAAAAAGCTTCGCCGTACTTGCGTACGATCGCCTCCCTGACAAATTGATACAAGGGAACCCGGAGCTTATCGCCCAGTGTGCATGCGGGGTCGCAGATGTGCCAGCGGTCGTAATTAAGGGCTTCGAAGCCGGGTATGTCCGAAGTGGATATGCGGATGGGATACAGGTGGCAGGAAACCGGCTTTTTGAAATCGATAGCGCCGGCCTGCCAGGCTTGTTCAATGCCGCACTGGGCAATGCCGCGCACGTCCCGGGTCATGTAGGCGCAAGGGCCGTTATTGACCAAAGGAGTAGCCCACACTTCGTGGTCTTCGTTGTACACCGCGGTTCCCTGGTCTTCAATGGCCGCGATCCCTTCCGGTGCGAGGAAGTCCTTGATGAGCGGAAAGATGCGCTCCAATACGGGCAGTTCGGCCGCATCCAGGGGGGCGCCGTAGTCGCCCTCCCAGCAGCAGGCGCCTTTGCAGGCTTCGAGATTGCACACAAAGTGGGATTGTACCACTTCGTCGCTGACTAAGATGTCGTGTATGAGTAGCATGGTTTGTTATCCTTATTTCGTCTTGTTCGCAAAGGTAGGCTTTTGCAGGGTCTCAACAAATAAGCACGTCCAGGCTGCGTTCGGAAAAAACTAATGAGATGAAGAGTCTGGGCGCCTTTGTCAGAACGATAAAAAAGCTATATTTGCACCATGTACCAACCTATTTGTTATGGCAGTTCACCATTTAAAGTTAAAAGATCTTTCTACCATCTTTTTTCAGCAACTTCGTCAGCAATATCTTGATGGAGACATGGATGTGGAGGTGCGTGTAATTCCCAAGAATCTGCATGGACGGAATACCGGCCAAACCATGACTGAAGAAGTATTCTGGGAGATCATTGGGATTTTGGATTGGGAAAAAGAAGGGGAAGACGACGCCGTTATGCAACCTGCCATTGATTTTTTGGAAAAATTCCCGCTTTCTGAAATTTCCCGCTTTCAGGATATTTTGTCAGAAAAACTCCATCGCCTTGATGGAGAAATCTATGCGCGGCACACAGGCGAAAATGCATACGGCGGCAACGGGTATTTCTCGGCAGACATCTTCCTTTATGCTCGTTGTTGTGTAGTGGCTAACGGCCGTAGGTTTTATCAACATGTGCTTGCTCACCCGGAAGATATGCCGAAAGACCTTGAATTCGAAGCACTTCTTCGTTTGGCAGACAGCGCCTGTCTTAAGAAAACGGGAAAGCACCTTGATCATGTCCCCTCTTTTAATTTTGAAACCGGGTTCAATTCCCAAGGGTGGGGTGAAAAAACCATTCGTATTTGATTGCTGCATATGAAAAAAGGGCTTCACGGCAACTCCAAAAAGAATCCGGAGGCTTTTCACCTGTATGAAATCATTGATACAGAGGACGGCGACGTCTATAAATATGGAATATCCCATTACCCAATTGGTAAAGACGAACTTTCGCAACGCATTCGCGAACAAGTAGCAGTATTCAATCGCGTGGTGAAGGAGGAGCGTTTTGTTGGGCGCATTTTATTGAGGGATATTCCGGGGCGGGCACGGGCAGAAGAGATTGAAAAAGAGTATGTTGCCGCTTACCGGGCAAAATGGGGTCATAATCCCAGGGGGAATTTGGAATGATTTCTACACCTTCTGAGTGTTGTCTATAGCACTAAAATCTTATTTATGAACCACCGCAAAATCTTCCTCTGGTCCATCACTGTAGCCCTTGCCGGCTTCCTTTTCGGATTCGACACGGTAGTCATTTCCGGGGCAGACATGTCTTTGCAGGCGTTATGGCCGCGCGGGGAAGTATTTCACGGGTTTGTCGTGATGGCCTCCGCACTGTGGGGCACGGTGATCGGCGCATTGACCGGCGGTTTTCCCACGGATAGGTTAGGGCGGAAAAAGACACTCTTCTGGATCGGAGTGCTGTATTTCGTATCCGCAGTGGGTTCGGCATTGGCTACCGATCCCTTCATGTTTGCATTTTTCCGCTTCATCGGCGGCCTGGGCGTGGGCGCTTCTACCGTGGCGGCGCCGGCTTATGTTTCGGAGATCGCGCCGCCCAAAGACAGAGGCAAATTAGTGGCGCTATACCAATTCAACATCGTTTTCGGTATCCTGGTGGCATTTGTTTCCAACTACCTGCTAAGCGGTATCGGCGAAAATGCCTGGCGCTGGATGGTAGGCGTGGAGGCCATTCCTGCCTTCATCTACACCCTGATGATACTTGGAGTACCCCGCAGCCCGCGCTGGTTGTTGGTAAAAAAACACGACCGGGAGGCGGCGGCCAAAACCCTGCGCCTGATTGACCCCGGTATGGACGTAGAGGCAGAAATGGAGCGCATCCTCTCGGACCAGCGGGATGTGGTGAGAGGGGAGACCATTTTCAGCCCCAAATATCGCTTTGCGCTGACGCTGGCCTTTTTGATCGCTTTTTTCAACCAGTTTTCCGGCATCAACGCATTTTTGTATTACGCGCCCCGCATTTTCGAGATCGCCGGGTTGGAAAAGAGTTCGGCCCTGCTGAGCAGCGTGGGCATCGGCGCTACCAACCTCGTCTTCACGCTTATCGGCCTGGCGCTGATAGACCGCTTCGGACGGCGCCAATTGATGTACATCGGCTCGGTGGGGTATATCCTATCGCTCAGCTCGGTAGCCGTCGCGTTCCTGTTGGGCATCAAGGGCATGGCGGTGCCGGTTTTCCTGTTCCTGTTCATCGCATCTCACGCCGTGGGGCAGGGCGCCGTGATCTGGGTATTTATTTCCGAGATATTCCCCAATCACCTGCGCGCGAGCGGGCAGTCCTTCGGCAGTTCGGTGCATTGGGTGCTGGCGGCGGCCATTCCTTCCTCTATCCCGTTTCTGTTCGGCAGCATAGGGGCGGCGCCGGTGTTCGGCATTTTCGCTTTTATGATGGTGTTACAATTGATCTTCGTGTGGCGGATGATGCCGGAGACGAAGGGGGTGAGCTTGGAGGAGTTGGAGATGCAGTTGGTGAGGTAAGTATTGTAACGCTATTTCTGGGCCAGTATCTGCTTGAATTCGTCATACGTGAGCACTTCAATTTTTGGAAAGGGAATTTTCTCCAACGCCTTGAAATGGCGATCGTCCGAAACGAGATAATGCGCGTTAGATGCGAAGGTACAATTGACAAATTTATCGTCGTCAGCATCGGGGACGATTAAGCGCAAGTCAAAATAAACGGTGATCTGCTTTGTATTTGGTAATAACAGAAGTGATGATATTACTAATTCGGCTGTTTCTTCGTCATAGATTTCGGTCAGCTTTTCTTCGTATTCCAGCAAAATTTCGGTGGAGAGGCAAAGCATGAACTCCTGGCGAAAAAGAGCATCAAATACAAATGCGGCCAATGACTTGCCCGAAACTGCCCGGACAATCACATTAGTATCAAGCACTACCCGCAATAATTCAGCCATGCCGTTGAAGGAGTTCGCTCAACAGTTCGTCGGTGTATTTTTTCTCATCCCAGATTTTGTCTGCTTTGGCCCTTGCCCTGGCGAAAAGATAGCGGGCTATAAGGATTTTAATATCTTCAATATATTGATCGGGGACGCCTGCTGAATACAATTTCAGTAGCTCAAGTTGGAGATTGGATAAAGGAGCTGCAGGTTTTAAAACGCCCATATTGAATAATTTTTGCTTCACTTATATTGAACCTTTGCAAAGTTAAGGAAAAAAATTATTCCAGCTCTTGGGATTCATTAGAAACGAAATTTTTCCATTAGAAGAGTCCCCTGAACAGGCGCACCGGGATGAGAATACCTGATTTGCTTTTGGAAAAATGAATATTTTTGCGCAAACCATGCTGGTTCTATTATGAAGAACACCATCCCTCTATTCTGCTCCCTTTGTCTGCTATCTGCATGCCGCCAACAAGCCGGCGAGCAAGAAGCCGCCGCGCCCGGCGCCGCCTACCGGGAACCCTACCGCCCGCAATTCCACTTCTCCCCGCCGGCCAAGTGGATGAACGATCCCAACGGCATGTTTTTCTACGAGGGCGAGTATCATTTGTTTTACCAGTACTACCCCGACAGCACCGTGTGGGGGCC